>NZ_JBFTPW010000013.1:0-120170 GCF_056398685.1 Arthrobacter sp. 01T428
AGGTCATCCGGACGCTCGGCGACCTCCGGGTCCAGGTTGTTCATCAACATGCGCAACGGCGCTTCGGTCTGCCAGCTCTTCGCGGTCAGCTCCGTGCCGCGCGCGGCCTTGACCGGACGGGCTCCGGTAGTGAAATCAGCGGGTGCCATTCTTCGTACTCCTTGGTGAGCGGGACTAGTTGCTTCGTGCTCGAACTAGGCCAAGTTCTTGGACTTGAGCCAGTCCTGGGCGATCTGTCCCATGTCCTCGAACTTGGCGGTCCTGCCGTTCATCTGGATCAGGTCATCGGTGGTCAACGCGGCAGATACCTTGTCCAGCACGCCCTTGACGGTGTCGCTGGCCTTCTTCTGGTTGATGACGGGAACGATGTTCTCGGACAAGAACAGATTCTTGTTGTCTTCCAGGGCAACCAGGTTGTTGGCGGCGATGGCGGGATCGGTGCTGAAGAGGTCGGCAACCTGTACCTGACCGGAAAGGAGGGCGTTCAGCGTGAGCGGACCGCCGGCGTCGAGCGCTGAGAACTCCTTGAAGTCGAGGTTGTAGACGGACTTCAGGCCGGCAACGCCGTTAATACGGGTCTTCCACTCCGGCGGGCCGCCCAGGACGAGGTCCTTGGCAGCAGGCTGAAGGTCGCTGATGGACTTGAGGTTGTACTTGTCGGCGGTTTCTTTCTTGACCGCCAAGACGTCCTTGTCCTGTGCCTTGGATGCCGTCAGCTGCGTGAGACCGGACGGAATCTTGGTGCTCAGCTCTTTGGTGACCTCATCCGAGGTTACCGCTTTGGTGGAGGCATCGAGGTACTGCAGCAGCGCGCCGCCATACTCCGGCATGAGGTCGATGGAACCGTCCTTCAGTGCCGGGATGGTGACTTCGCGGCTGCCGATGCTGGGCTTCTCCGTGACCTGGACGCCCTTCGACTTGAGGGCCTCGGCGTAGATCTTGGCAATGAGCTGGCTTTCCGGGAAATCCGCGGAGCCGACGATGATGCTGTCCGTCGATCCTGCGGCCTGGGAGTTGTTGTTGGTGGAGCTCATGGGATCCCCACCACAAGCGCTCAGGGCGATGGCGGTGGCAGCCGCCAGGGCGAAACCAGTCAGGTACTTTTTCATGTCAATTCTCTCTGGGAGGGCCGTTGCAGGGCATGCGGTGGCCAAGTGGGGGTGGTTTGAACGGTGTTGCCGCCGTAGGGCAGGGCGCCCGACGGCGATGAAGCGGGGGAGCTGCTTAGACCGTGACGGGGGTTTTCACGGTGTCAGCCGCCGCGGCCGGGGCGGCCGCCTTGACGGTGCGCCGGGTCAGTCCGGGTGAGACGACCCTGCGGGTGATGAAGGCGAGCAATTGGTCGAAGAACAGGGCCAGCAGCGCAACCAGCACGGCTCCGGCCACCATCTGGCTGTAATCGTTCTGGGCCTTGCCGTCGATCAGCAGCCGTCCGAGGCCGCCGAGCGAAATGTACGCGGCGATGGTCGCCGTCGAGATGATCTGCAGCAATGCGCTGCGGACCCCGGAAAGCATGAGCGGGAGCGAGCAAGGGAGCTGGATGTCCGTGAGGATCTTCATGGTGCGGAAGCCCATGCCCTTGGCGGCGTCGACGGCGGCAGCGTCCACCGCGCGGACACCGGCGTACGTGTTGGTCAGGATGGGTGGGACCGCGAGGAGCACCAGGACGATGAGGCTCGGCAGGATGTAGCCCATTTTGGACGGGAACGCGGGCGAGATCAGCAGGACCAACAGAATCAGCAGGCCCACGCTGGGGAGGGCACGGAGGGCGTTGGCCAGGCCCGCGATCATGAAGACGCCCTTGCCTGTGACTCCGATGTAGATACCGAGCGGAACGGCGATGATGGCCGCGACGACGAGGGCAATGAGGGAGTAGAGCAGGTGTTCGCCGATCAGGGTGGGGATGCCGTCGGCGTCGCTCCAGTGTGCGGGATTGAACAAGTAGTTGATCATGATGCCACCACCTTGGGGGTCCACGGTGTCAGCCACCGGTTGAGGAGGATGATCAGTCCGTCAAGGATCATGGCCAGGACCACGCAGAGGATGATGCCGGCGATGATCGGGGTGAAGAACCGCAACTGGAAGCCTTGGGTGAAGAGCGAGCCGAGCTGCGGGATGCCGAGCAATGCTGCCACGGAAACAAGGCTCACGTTGGAGACTGCCGCGACGCGGAGTCCGGCACTGATGACCGGGACGCCCACGGGTAGCTCCACTTTCACCAGGCTCTGGTATCCGCGGTAGCCCATCGCCTTGGCGGCTTGGACCGTGTCTTCCGGCACGGAATCCAGGGCGTCGGCTACGACGCGTACCAGCAGCGCCACGGTATAGATGGTCAGAGCTGCCACGATGTTGAGGGGATCCAGGATCTTGGTGCCAAGGACCAGCGGCAACAGGACGAACAGTGCGAGGGAAGGGACTGTGTAAAGCAGGCCCGCCACGCCTACCAGAAGGGGATAGATCCGGCGGCTGCGGTGTGCCCACCAGCCAAGGGGCAATGCGATCAGCAGGCCGAGGATAAGGGGAGTGACGGCGAGCAGCACGTGCCAACCGAGGAGGAAGACGATGTTGTCGGACTGACGGCCGAGCCATTCAAAGTTCATCGCGCCGTCTCCAAGTGCGGCTCGGCCTCGATCGCCTTGACGACGTCGGTGGCCGTCACTGTGCCGATAAGCTCGCCGTGTTCGTTGACGACGACGCCGCGCCGGCTGGGGGAGGAAAGCGCGGCGTCGAGCAACTGGCGCATGGTCCCGGACGACGACGCGGAGGTGCCGCTGAGGTTGAGGTGCTCCCTCGTGAGCTCGCCCTTGATGAGGTCCGCTTGTGCCCAGCCGAGCGGCTTCCGCAGCGGGTCGACCACCAGCACCCAGGCCCCCGTGGCCTTGCTCTGGGCCTCGGCGGCAGATGCGCCGAGGGTGACCACGGCTTCTTCGGAAACGGCAACCGTGCCGGCCGCGTTGGTGAAGCCGAGGGAACGGTAGCCACGGTCACGTCCCACGAAGTCGGCCACGAATTCGTCAGCCGGGGACGTCAGCAGCTCCGACGGCGTGGCCATCTGGGCGAGTTTTCCGCCGACACGCATCACGGCAACCTGGTCGCCGAGCTTGAGGGCCTCATCGATGTCGTGGGTGACCATGATGATGGTCTTGCCGATCTCGCGCTGCAGCCGGAGGAACTCCTCCTGGAGCTGTGCGCGGACCACGGGGTCAACGGCACTGAAGGGTTCGTCCATGAGCATGAAGGCCGGATCCGAAGCCAAAGCCCGGGCCACGCCCACGCGCTGCTGCTGTCCACCGGACAGTTGCCACGGGTAGCGCTTGGCGAAGCTCGCGGGGAGTCCGACGCGCTCCATGAGCTCGAGGGCTTTCATACGGGCCTTTTGCCTGCTCTCGCCGAGCAGCACGGGCATCGTTGCCACGTTGTCGACGATAGTGCGGTGCGGAAAGAGGCCGGCGTGCTGGATGACGTAGCCGATCCGGCGGCGCAGCAACGCAGCGTCCATGCCCGACGTCGGCTGGTCATCGAGGTAGATGGTGCCGCTGGTGGGTTCGATGAGGCGGTTGATCATCCTGAGGGACGTGGTCTTGCCACAGCCGGACGGGCCAACCAAGATGGTCAGCTTGCCGGTGGGCGCCTCGAGGTTCAGGCCGTCGACGGCGACCGTCCCGTCCGGGTACGCCTTGGTGACATTTTCAAACTTGATCATTTCTTTTCCATGCTTTCCTGGGGCACTTCATGGTCTCCGGAGGGTTCCACGAGGATATTGTTCGCCACCCTCGCCAGTTCCTCGCCAAATGTCTGGGCCTTCGCCTCGCCCAAGCGGTAGCTCGGTGCGACGATGCTGAGGGCTGCCACGGTGCGGCCGCCGATCACGATGGGTGCGGCGACGGCCGTAATGTCGTCTTCTACGCCGCTTCGCACGATGGCGAAGCCGCGGCCGTTCTGCCCGCCAGTGAGGACCTTCCCGGCGGCGGATCCTTCCAGCGGAATGCTCCTGCCGACCCAACTGGTGTGCCGGACAGAGTGCGTACCTTCGACAATGGCGATGTAGATTCCGGTTTCCCCAGGACCAGGAATGCTCAAATAGCAGGACTCGCCCGTGTCGGCCACCAGCCTCTTCATATGCGGTGTGCACAGAGACACGAGGGATTCCTGTCCGAGCGCGAGTGCTCCCAACTGGATGACACTGGCGCCGGGCCGGAAGTTTCCGCTCGGGTCCCGCTTCACGAATCCGCTGCCCTCCAGTGTGCGGAGGAGCCGGAGTGCGGTGCTGGCCGACAAGTCAACAACGCGTGCGGCGTCGCTCAAGCTGATGGCGCCATCGGTACAGACCGCGCTCAGGAGGGCCAACGCCCTTTCGACCGTCCGGGTGGAAGAGTCTGCTGCCACTGACTGACCTGCTTTCAAGTGGTCTGAATCACCATGTCTTGCCACTTAGTAAAAATCAACTTTCATCGAATGGCAATAGATTTCGTGAAATTACCTGAGATTCCGGGATTTGAGACGCTTGGTGGGAACAAGCCGTTTCGACGGTGTTTCAAGCCTGTTAATTGTCACGGTTCTGCGCTCAAGGTCTTGTCATGGGGTGACAAGTGGTTTTTACTTGGTGGCAGTCTTCATTCATCGGAGGAACAACGTGGAAACCGTCAATCAGCTCCTTGACTCAATCAAGGACGTGGGCCGAGATGCGGTTCGCGGAGGATACTCAAGGGCTGTCTACTCGACGCCCGAGCTCGACCTCAGGCACTGGTTCATCGAACAAGCCCAACAGCGCGGCCTCGACGTCGAGACCGACCGTAACGGCATTATCTGGGCCTGGTGGGGAAAGCCCCAGGACGGTGCCCTCGTCACCGGCAGCCACCTCGACTCCGTCCCGGGCGGGGGTGCCTTTGACGGGCCGCTCGGAGTCGCGTCCGCACTCGCCGCCGTCGACGTTCTTGCCTCTCGAGGCGTCAAGCCGAAGCGTTCGCTGGCCATCACGGTCTTCCCGGAAGAAGAAGGATCCCGCTTTGGCGTGGCCTGCTTGGGCTCGCGGCTCCTGACCGGCGCCATCGACGTCGACAAGGCGCTGAACCTGCGCGACGTCGACGGCGACACTTTCGCCGACGTCGCCCGGAGCAATGGCCTGGATCCCCGGCACGTGGGTCCCGACCCGAAAGCCATGGCGCGAATCGGCGACTTCGTCGAACTGCATGTGGAACAGGGGAAGGGACTGGGCCAAAGCGGGCCGGCCATCGCCGTGGGCAGCTCCATTCTGGGCCACGGCCGCTGGAAACTCAGCGTCAACGGCCAAGGCAACCACGCCGGGACTACCCTCATGGCCGACCGCGCCGACCCGATGGTAGCGGCCGCGCAGATCGTCGTTGCCGTCCGTGATGCGGCCGCGAAACAGGCTGATGCGAGGGCCACCGTGGGGCGCTTGACCCCGGTTCCCGGCGGCACCAACGTGATTGCCTCCCGCGTTGATCTGTGGCTTGACGCCCGCCATCCCGACGATGCCGTGACGGCACAACTGATCGAATCGATCTACCGTGCGGCCCGGGAAATCGCGGCAGGTGAGGGATGCACTGTCACCCTCACCGAGGAGTCCTACAGCGACACCGTCCATTTCGATCCCGAGCTGAGCCGACGCATCGGCGAGCTCCTGCCGGGCGCGCCGGTGCTGGCGACCGGCGCCGGGCACGACGCCGGAGTCTTGGCTGGACATGTCCCCTCGGCGATGCTTTTCGTCCGCAACCCGAGCGGAATCTCGCACTCCCCGGAAGAGTACGTGGCCGACGAGGACGCCTTAGCCGGCGCCGTCGCCCTCGCCGACGTTCTGGAGGGGCTCCTGTGAGCGGGATCTGGTGCGAGGCGGCTCTTATAGACGCCGACGGCGGTTCTGTCGCGGGCGCTTCTGCTGTGGCCGCGAGCGTCCGCTTGGAGGTGGACAACGGCCGCATCTCCGGGATCTTTACCGGCGTCGAGCCCGAAAGCGGTGACCGGATACTGAACGGCGTCGTCTTCCCGGCCGCGGCCAACGCCCATTCGCACGCTTTTCACCGGATCCTGCGCGGACGGACGCATGACGGGCGCGGTGACTTCTGGGTCTGGCGGGAGCAAATGTACCGGAGCGCTGCGGAACTGACACCGGAGAAGTACGAGAAGCTCGCCACGGCAGTGTTCGCCGAAATGGTGGTGTCCGGCTTCAGCAGCGTGGCGGAATTCCACTACGTCCACCACCAGCCGGAAGGAACGCCGTACCCGGAGCCGCACGCGATGGAACTGGCGTTGGCCAGGGCAGCCGTGGCGGCCGGGATCCGGCTGACCTTGCTGGACACCCTGTACCTCGCGGGAGGCATCGGGACGCCGCTGAGCCCGGAACAGGCACGGTTTGGCGACGCCGATGCGCAGGCTTGGCTGGACCGGCTCGGGTCACTGCGTGCCGCGGTGGCATGGAGCTTTCCGCCGGAAATGGTCGGCGTGGGGGCCGCCCTGCATTCCGTCCGAGGAGTGACCGAGGAGGCGCTCAAGACCGTCGTCCGGCAGTTGCCCACCGATATTCCGCTGCACATCCACCTCAGTGAACAACCGGCTGAAAACGAAGCCTGCGTGCAGGCCTATGGCGTCACGCCTGCCGGGCTTCTTGCCCGCCACGGCCTGCTGTCCCGGCGGCTCTCCGCCGTCCACGCGACCCACCTGACGCCGGACGACATCCAACTCCTCGGAGATGCGGGATCCACGGTGGTGATGTGTCCCAGCACCGAGGCCGATCTAGCTGACGGGATCGGCCCGGCACGCGCCCTGTCCGACGCCGGCTCGACCATCGCGCTAGGTACCGACCAACACGCCGTGATCGATCCCTGGGTTGAAATGCGCACTTTGGAACACGGGGAACGCCTCGGCTCCGGCCAGCGGGGCAGGTTTTCACCGCAAGAACTGTTCCACGCGGCCACCATCGGCGCAACCGCATCCATGGCCACGCCCATTGCGTCGGTACTAGAGGTAGCTGCGGTGTGCGATCTCATGGCTGTGGCTCCGGACTCGGTGCGAACCGCGGGTTCCATGCCCCAGCAGTTCGCATTCAGCGCGACGGCGAGCGACGTCACCGCCGTCGTCATTGCCGGTGAACTGGTGGCTTCGAATGGCGTCCATGTCCGGCTGGGGTCTCCGGGCGGGCTGCTCACCGAGGCGTTGAAGGAGTTCTCCTGAAAGACAGTGCCGGGAAGAATCAGCTGACGTGCGCCGGTGAGGCCAGGGTGCGGCCCGGGACGAAGACTCCCGGGAACCGCTCGTGGCGTATGGCGGCGGAGCTGCGATTCTTGAGCAGCTCCGCCATGACCGCAGTGCCCCGTACCGCCACGTCATGGACCGGAATCCTGAGCGTGGCGATCCCGATCTGATCGGCGCCCATCAGGATGCCGTCGCACCCTGTGATGGACAGATCCTCGGGGATCCGCAACCCTGCCGCTCTTGCGAGCGGCATGAAGGAAATGGCACGGGTATCCGACGGGAACATAGCTGCGGTGATCCGTCCTTCGGTTGCCAGCCGGACGATGTCCTCACAACGGTCCATTGAGTCGGCAAAGAGATCGGTATCGAGCTGGTGGACATCGATGCCGCGCCCGCGCAGGTGTGCCGCCATGGCGAGACCCCGCCGGTTTTCGGCTGTGGAGAGGGAGAATGCGGGAACCACCACCGCCACGGCGCGATGGCCCGCGCTGGCCACTCGGTCGGCCAGGATGGCACCGTTCGTGTCCTCGTCGTAGGAGACTCCGTAAATGCCCGGATGTTCCTCCACCCTGCCGACGGACACCACCGGCACCGAGTCGAGGAAAGGTTCCAGATCGTGAGCCTTGATGACGCCGGTGGAAACCATGAGGCCGCCGACCCGCAAGCCCAGGAGCCTTCGCAACCCTGCAAGCTCTTCCTCGGCACCCCGCGTTACCGTGGGAACCACTGTGATGAGCTGAAGCCCTGAGCGGCTGGCCTCGTTCTGAATCTCGCTGTGGAGCAGGCCGTATGCGGGATTCCTGGGATCCCGCAGAAGCAGGCCCACCAGGTCCGAACTCCGTGCCGCCAGCCCGCTGGCAATCATGTTGGGCACGTAGCCCAATTCCCGCAAGGCCCGGTTGACCTTTTCCTGGGTCTTGGGAGAAACAGACACATGCCCCATCAACACCCGGGACACGGTGGCCCGGGATACCTGGGCCAGCTGGGCGACGTCGTCCATCCGCACACCCAGCGGTGATCCTCCGTTACGTCCCTTCGGGGGCCCCAGCTCAGTCACAGCCACAACTCTACTGGCTGGCCAACATGCCCGTGGGCGCCCCCTGAAGCACGGCATTTCGGTAGGGGACCAGCAATCCCGGCCAGTCGGTCTGGATGATGTCGGCACCAAGTCCCACCAGCCGCCCCCACCCTGAATCGGGGTCGCCAAGCACGGACATCTCGTCGTCCCAGCCGCAGAACAGGGGCACCCTGTTGCTCAGGTTGATGGCGTTCAAGAGGACGAAAAGTCCCCGCGAATGGAGCCACTCCACATAGTCGGGAGAGGCAAAATCGTGGTCCGGACCTTCTGCTAGCAGTTCCATGCCAACCGTGTTGATCTCCGTGTACTCCAGCACACGGAGAACGTCCTCATGGGACCGGACCATGGGCGCGAAGGGATATTTCACCGGGTGCGCTGCCAGCAGCTCCAGCGGTTCCCGGTCCACGGGGGATTTCAGCACGGCCCTGCCCAAGACGTCGTAGCTGTCCAGGTATGGCAGAAGCCTTTCCCAGTACCACCAGGAGCGGTCCACGTTGAAGAGGGCACGAGGGTTTTGACGCAGTACCTCATCGAGCGTTGCCACCCTGTAGGGCTCGTTGCTCGCCGTCGAGCACCAGCGGTACTCCAAGGCACGGATCGATGCGGCATCCAGTGTCCTGATGTTCTCCTCGATCCCGAAGTGCATCGGCTCGTAGCCGTCGTGGAAGAGGAAGAACTCGCCGTCGGTCGATTCAACGATGTCGATCTCCACCATTTCGGCACCTTGGCGAAGGGCTGCCTCTACGGCCGGCTGGGTGTTTTCCGCGATGGTGCCGAGGCCGGTGCCGCGGTGGACGGCCACCAAGGGCCTGGCGTGCTCAAAAGCGGCATTGAGTTGGGCATTTTGCTCCACGAATCGTGGCTGTCCGAACATCTTTTTATCTCTCTTGTTGCTTGTTTGCGGCGCCAGCGGTGGCCAGCTCACGGTATGCGCGGGCGGTTTCTGGTGTAGTCGACGGCGGAGCAGGGACTACTTTTGTTGAGGAATTACGACGACGTCGCGAACCGCCGGGTCCGGCTCCCCGTCCGTAGACGAGCCACATGGTGACGCCGGTGATGACCATGAGGATGACGGTGTACACAAAGGTCAGGGCTGTGGTGTCCGTCAAGGTGTCGTTGTTGGTGGCGTTCTTGATGACGATCCCCAAAGGCTGGTACAGGGGGTGAGCCAGGAAGACAGCGGTGTCGTAGTCGTCCAGCAGGTGGTTGAAGTTCAGGGCGGCTACAGCCGCCGCCGTGGGTGCGACGATCGGCAAAAGTATCCGACGGAAGGTGGTGAAGGAGCCGGCGCCAAGAATCGCAGCGGCCTCTTCCAACTGGTCGGGTACCGCGGCGAAGGCTGCCTTGAGCATCCGCAGGGTGAACGGAATCTTGCCGATCACGTAGGCAATGGCGAGGATCGCCAGCGTCCCAGTCAGGACAATGTTGCCCATCAGCCATTCGGAGTGGTCGAAAGTGATGATCAATCCGAGCGCAACCATGGTGGAGGGCAGAATCCAAGGGATATGCAGGACGTATTCGATGGCAGCAGTGACGGCGTTGCGGAATTTCTGCACGAGGCGGGCGACGAACAGCAGGCCGAAGACGACAACGATCGTCGCGACGGCACTGTAGCCGATGCTTACCAGGAACGGCCATAAGGCCGAATAGTCGGTGAATACCCGGAGGTAGTTGTCCAGGGTGAAGCTGCCGGTGTTCAGGGTGGCGCTTTGGATTGAGGCTGCGTCGGTGAAGGAAAAGACGACGATCAGGACCGGTGGGAGCGCGTAGACGGCGAAAAGTGCGTATGCCACGGCGTGCACCACAACATTTGCTACCGGGTTTTCGATCTTTTGCTTCTGCATGGAAGCGGGAACCTTGGACACGCTGAAGTAGGTCCCGCCCTTTTCCAAGCGGTTCATGACGGCCAGCAGCACGATCGTGGACAGTCCCAGGATGATGGCGAGCGTCGCGGCGAGATCCCGGGACGAGGGAGCGTTGGCGAACGTCAAAATCATCGGCGTGACGGTCTGGAAGTCCTCGCCGCCGAGTACCTGCGGGGCGGCCAACGCCCCGAGCCCGCCGAGGAAGGTCAGGATGGTGATGGCATAGATCATCGGCATCAGGGTGGGCAGAACGATGCCGCGCAGCTCTTTCCAGCTTGAAGCGCCCATCATCCGGGCGGCTTCGATGGTCTGGAAGTCCACCTTCGCCAGCGCGTTGCCGAGGAACAGCAGATGGTTTCCGGTGCAGGCGAACGTCATGACGAACACCACCGCGAACATGCCGGTGAACCAAGCCGCATTCATGCCCGGGAACACATTCAGCAATAGACGCGTGATGAAGCCACTGTCTCCGTAGATGAACTTGTAGCCGGCCACCAGCACGATTCCGCCGTAAATCAGCGTGCTGGCGTAGCCCAGCCACAATACCCGGGCACCTTTGATGTCGAAGTACCGTGTGGCCAGCACAATGAAAATCCCGACGGCGTTGACGGTCACCGAGAGCACCGCTGCAAGTAGGAAGCTGTTGCGCAGTGATTCCATGGCATGTTGGGAGGACATCAGCCGCCGGATGGCAACGAAGGAAAACTGCCCCTCCGGCATGAAGACCGTTCCAAGCAACCTGACGTTCGGGTAGATCAGGAACGTGACGGAAAACCACAACAGTACTGCCCCGACCACCAGGAACAGCGGAGACCGAAACAGTTGGCGCAACGAGCCGTTCACGAGGCGACCCCGTAGTGGGAGACACCGTACTGGGAGCCGCCGTACTGAAGGACATCGTCCGGATTGATCAGAAGCTGGACCGAATCCCCGGGCTGGAAGCCTCCCCTCCCATCCTCCTGCAGGATCCCGCGGAACATTCCGCGATCCGTTTCGACGCGGTAGCTGCTGTAGACGCCATGGTAATGCCGTGAGCTCACCCGGCCTGGGAGGGCGGGGCCGGCTTCCGATGCGACGGTACCCGCGGCCTCGATCCTGACCTTTTCGATCCGCACGTAAGCCGGCCTCGCGGGATCAAGGGGGGTCCCGCCGTCGCGCATTACTGCTTTGACGGTGGCGGGGGAGAGCTTGTTTGCATCGCCCACAAAGTTGCACACAAACTCGGTGGCGGACCGCGTGTACACTTCCCGGGGCGTTCCTACCTGCTCGATCCGGCCGTTGTTCATCACGGCAATGCGATCGCTCATGGTCAGCGCCTCGTCCTGGTCGTGGGTGACGTAGACGGTGGTGATGCCGAACTGCTGCTGTAGATCCTTGAGCTGGGCCCGGAGCTGGTGGCGGAGCTTCGCGTCGAGGTTGGACAGGGGTTCATCCAACAACAGGATTTTGGGCCGCAGCACCAGAGCCCGGGCGATCGCAACGCGCTGTTGCTGGCCGCCGGAAAGCTCAGTGACGCTCTTGCCCAGCTGTTCGTCGCTGAGATTAACTTCGCGGGCGATTTCGCGGACGCGCTCAGCGGTCTCGGCCTTGGAAACCTTCGCAACCTTGAGGCCGAAGGCGATGTTTTCCCACACGGACAGGGTGGGAAACAGGGCGTAACTCTGGAAGACCATCCCGATTTCGCGGCGGTGGCTGGGCAGGTGCGTGACACGCTTGCCGCCGATGCGGATGTCCCCGCGGCTGGGCGCGATGAAGCCGGCCAGCGCCCGGAGGGCCGTAGACTTGCCACAGCCCGAGGGGCCCAGGAGGGTGAAAAACTCGCCTTCTTCCACCGTGAGCTGGTACTCGGGCAGCGCGACAAAATCTCCGAAACGGATCTCGACATTCTCAAACGTGATCATCGGCTAGCCCTTCAAGTACTCAAGCTGGATCTTCTCGACCCACTTGTCGATGAATTTCCCGACCAAAGTCCAGTCGATCGCCTGGTTCTTGAAGGCGGCAGTCTGTTGAATAGCCTGCGCATCTGCGGTGGTGGCGGCCTTGCTGTTAGCGGGGGCGGTGAAGAACTGCTTGGACCACTTGGCCTGGACGTCTGCGGAACCGAACCAGTCGATGAACTTCTTAGCGGTTTCGGCCTTCTTGGTGCCTTTGATGAGGCCGATCTGCTGAACAGCGAAGGGGACCCCGACGGCGGGCTTCACGGCTTCTGTTGCGATCCCGTATTGCTTTTCGCGGCTCGCCTTGCCGGACAGCCACATCTGGCCGGCGTCCACCTGGGATTTCTTCATGCGCGAGTACAGGTCCTCGCCCGTGACGGCACGGCTCCCGTTGGCGAAGTAGGCCTTTACTTGTGCCCACCCTTCGGCGCTGATCCCGAGCTCACCGTTGGTGTCGGCGTAGCGGGCCAGGATGCCGGCGAGCACCATCTGGGTGGTGGCGCCTCCCAGTGCGGTGGGCACCTCGTACTTGCCTTTGAACTGGTCCTTGGTCCAGAGATCGGTCCAATCCTGTGGGGCGGCAGCAGGAGTGGCGTAGGCGGCTTTGTTGTAGACGAGCATGATCGGCTCGCGCACAATCGGCCAGAATTGCTTGCCTGACTGGTCACCCAAGGAGGCATCGACGTCCCCTGCCCAGGACGGGGTGTAGGGATCGAGTACGTTCTGGGCCTTGAGCTTCTCGAAGTACACGTTGTTCAGGCCGAACGTTACATCGGCCACCGCGTTGTTTTTCTCCGCTGTCAGGCGGTTCATCACGTCACCACCACCAAGATCAACGAAGTCGATCTTGAAGCCGGCCGTCGCGGCCTCCTTCTTCAGCCAATCGCCGCGCCCGTCGGACACCGAGTTGCTGTAGATGATGAGGGATTCGTTGGCGGAGGCTGATGCTTGGCCAGGCGGCGTGCAAGCGGTGGAAAGCAGGGATCCGGCGGCCAGTACGGCACCAAGCAGGACGATTCGACGTTTCAAAGTGTCTCCAGGGGTGAGCGGGTCGGATGCGAACGCGACTAAATGAACGCGCTTTCATTCTGGCTTTCACCGTGGAACATGCGGATTTAAATGGGTAAATCTCACGCAAACAGATGGCTACCGGGAAAAGTTGAAAGCGCGTTCATTGGATCCCAATCGCGCTTGGCACAGCCGATCGCGCCTGATGCCCAAAACCCGGGTGAGTTCCCACGCATAGGCGTGGCCATGCCACACGTTCACCCCATGGTCCGCAAGATGCGCTGCGACCTGCTGTCGTCGCCGGGACTCCATTGTTTCGCGAGCGCTCCCGTAAGCGGGTACGCACGACGGCTGGCGTTGGGGCGTCCAAGGGCGGAATGCCTAGTTACCGGGCCCGGAGGGGGCGGGCTGCCCAAGGGGCCCGTCGAGTTCCTGCCGTAGATTTGGCTAGGGTACACCTGACCAGGAGAAAACGATGATCCCTGCCAACACAGCGCACACGAACAACCGCCTTGGCGCTTGGCTCACTTTTCTGGATGCGCACGGCGTGGAAGCCTTGTCCGGCAGTGGATTCGACTGGATCGGCATCGACTTGCAACACGGCACCGCCACCCTGGACGGACTTCCCGGTTTGCTCCGCGCTTGCGAACTCAACCGAACGCCTGCTTTGGTGCGGACGTCCGGGCACAGCGCGGCGGAGATCGGCCGTGCCCTCGACGCCGGAGCCGCCGGCGTTGTAGTCCCCATGGTCGAGTCCGCGGCCCAAGCCGCGGCGATCGCTGCCGCCTGCACCTTTCCGCCAGAGGGTGTCCGCAGTTTCGGGGCCTCACGATCTGCCATCGCGGCGCCTTCGCTGCTGCAGCCCGAAGGGAAAGTGCTGTGCCTGGCCATGATCGAGAGCGCCGCGGGGCTGGCCAATGCCGGGGCAATCGCCCAGGCAGACGGCATCGACGGGATCTTCGTGGGTCCCTACGATTTGGCCCTGTCCCTTGGCGCCGATGGGGTCACGGATCCGAAGACCCTTGACGCGATCGGCCATGTTCTGGCGGTGGCGCGGAATCATGGGAAGCTGACGGGCGCGTTCAGTGGCTCAGCCGAATTGAGCGGTGCGTTGCGCGACGCCGATCTGCTGGCTGTCGACTCGGATCTCGCCTTCCTGAGGTCCGGGGCCGAAGCCAAACTGGTGGCCACCCGTGCGGCACTTTCGGCCGCACGGGAATAGGCTCACCGACTTAAACGCTGCGGGCCTTCACGGGCGGACGCATGTACGTGGTTCGGCTTGGCCGGACGCCCAGCCGGACGCTGCTTTCGAGCCAGGTGACAGCGGCACCGGTGGGTTCCACCACCGGTACGTACGTGCCGTTCTCTTCGAGCCGGCGCTGGAGTGCAGCAGCCACCCCAAGCATCCCGGTGCAACCGAGCACAATAACATCGGCCTCGCCCTTGTCCACGGCCTCGGAGGCCTGCGCATGGAGGCGGTCCAGGAGCAGTTCGTGGTCCTCCAGACCAAGCACCGGCAAGTCCACAACGCGGATGCAGCCGATCCGCTCGCTCAAGCCGTACCGCCGGGTGAGGCTGCGCAGCATCGGCAAGACGTTGGGAAGCACGGTGACGATGCCGACCCTTTCGCCCAAGCTCAATGCGTGGAGGACTGCCGGTTCGAAGCCGCCAACCACCGGGTAGTCCGCAATTTCCCGCGCCGCGTGCACCCCCGGATCGCCGAAGCAGGTAACAAACACGGCATCGACGCCGTCGCTGCTTGCCTCGTCGATCCGGTCGAGGATGCCCGGTGCGGCGAGGGCTTCGTCGTACTCGGACTCGATGCTTGCTGTTCCGCGGGCGAGGGCGACCACGTCGAAAGTCGTCCCGGGTGAAACCCAAGCGGCGATCTCAGCCCCGACCGACTCGGCAAAGGTGTCGCCGATGACGGGGACTATGACTCGAAGATGCATGACAGATCCTCCTGTAGGGGTACATGTGCTGGCAACACTAGGTCCCCCGTTCACAACCCGGAACGGGCAGCGAGCACTGCGAATACGGGATGACTGTGCGGGTTGCCCTGAACTGTCGGAACCCTTAACCGTGCTCGGTCTCGATGCTGCGGCAGGCCAATTGAAGTGCAAGCCGCTGGTTGGGATCATCCAGGTCCACGCCCAGGCGCTCGCGGAGACGGTGCAGGCGTGCCGTGACGGTGTTGCGGTGCAGGCCCAGAACGATGCTCGTGGTGGACACCGAGCCCCCGGCCTCGAGGTAGGCCCGCAAGGTGCGTAGGAGTTGGCCGCCGTCCACGCCTTTGAGCGGGGCCAACGCGGTCTCGGCGAAGGCCCGCAGGATCTCGGACTCCTGCCACGCGGCCAAGAGCCTCGCGACGCCCAGCTCATCGATGTGTTCGGCCGCAGGACGGTATTCGTGGGTCCTCGCCAATGTTGCGGCGTCGCGGGCCTCCAGGAGGCTGCTGACCAGCCCTCCGGGTCCGTGATGAACGCGCCCCACTCCGGCCACCACCTCCCAGTGTGCGGGCAGCTGGGCCAGCATGAGGCGCACCGAACGCAGGACCCGGCGGCCATCCGACGACGGCGGTTCGGTGGCGCTGCTGATCCAAACTGTCCACCCATCACCGCGGTCCACCACGGGTCCCATGAGCTTTTGGGCCTCAAGGGCGTTCCGAAGCTTCCTCATCGACGTGACCGGATCATCCCGCAAAGGGTCCGGCACCCTCGCGGTCCGGACCAAATGAATTCCCACGTGCCAGTCCTGGAGCCGCCAACCTGCGGACAGCGCGCGTTCCACGACGTCTTGGCTGACCACGCCTTGCCCAGCGATCAGGTCCGCGAGAAGGCGGCCGTGGAACACGGAATCCCTTTCGGCTGCTACCCGCTGGCTAATGAGCCATGCTCGGACATAAGGTTCGGCCACCGCCAGGGCACTGGCGGTGGCAATGCGCTGGTGTTCGTCGCTGCCGGCAGTGTGGGACGCGAGCCATGCGGCGGCCTGCGTTGGGCCTGGCTCGGTCACGGGATGGATCAGGATCTGTCCGTCGGCGGAGGGATCGCTGTGCTGCGGGACGGCCAGGTCCAGCCTGAGCGTGGAAGGCAGGCTGATGGGTTCGCCGTGGATCGCACTCCCGTCCGATGAGAGCAACCAGACCGATTGGGACAACGCCAAGCCCAACGCGGCCAGAATGTCCTCTGCCGTTGTCTTAGTGCTGAGGCGGCGGACGACGTCCTCGATGAGCCTGGCCCTCTGCACTTCCGGTGCACGGACCCGGATGGTGAGCCGGTGGAGCAGTTCCACGAGGTCGGCCCCCACAACGGACAGCACTGGAATGCCAAGACGGTCGGCAAGGCGGAGAGTGGAGAGCAGGGGTGGTTGTTCCTCGGAGGCGATCAGCAGGGCGGCAACGCCAGCCGATTCGGCCCGCCGGACGAGGGCCTCCAAGCGGTAGGACGGCGTCACCGCTGCCGCGGCGCACACCATGAGGTGACCGTTCGCCGTCGTCGGGAGCGCCCCGCTGTACCAGCTCAAGTCCCGGACGGGACGATCGAGTCCTTGCCTGCCGGCGACGACGGCGGCACCGGCGAGCACCGTTTCGGTGAGGAGATCCCGCACGCTGACCGGAGCGTACCCGGCGGTCATCGGGTGGCCTCCGGCTGGCCGGCGTCGATCCCGAAAGCGGTGAGTCCGATCAGCTCTTCAGCGCCGTCCGGCCAACCCGGAATCGACGAAAGGCGGAGCAGGGCGATGGATTGTCCCGAACGGAGCCTGTCCGGCGGAACGGGAACAAAGGTCACGGGGTCCAGCACAGCCAGGACGTCGGGCGCGGACGCGCGGGAGACGCCGTCGATGGCCACGTTTAGGTATTCGTCGAGCATGTCCAGCCTCAGGATGTGCCCGGCTGAGCGGTCCGTGACCGTGAGGCTGCCGGGGACTTCGCCGCGGCGGGGCCGGATCTCGTCCACCCTGCCCTCGCACAGCAGCTCGCCACCCAGCCGCTTGGCGAGGTCCGAAACACTGCGCCCCGCCGAAGCGGCGAGGGCCCGGCCGAGCGCGAGGCATTTGCTCACCGAACCGGGCAGGCCAAGTGCTGCCAAAGTGTCGGCCCGGCAGGGGTAGAGAGCCACTGCTGCGGCACCACCAAGGGCGGCGACGTTGGCGCGCATGATCCTGTCCGCCGCATCGATGGAGGCGGATTCGACAATGACGGAGTCTCCCGCGGGCCCAACCACTGCCATGGGCGTGGCCCGGTGGCCTGCGGCGGCGAGGGTTGTCTGGCTGATCCGGGGGAAAGCCCGGCCCATGAGGTCGCCGTCCACCACGGGAAGCCCGAGCACTTGCGCGGCAACCAAAGGGATGAGGGCGTTCAACCCGCCGATTTCGATCACGCCAATGGCCCCAACGCGTTGCCGCAGGGCACCTGCCAGCGCGGTAACAGCGTTGGCAAAGTCTTCCCCGCCCGGTGGCCGCTCCGCGACGACGTCCGGCGCCCCGGCGAGCCCGACATGGACCACTACCGTGTCCGGAGGCAAATCACCGGCCGCTACCAGACGGGCGCGCCCTCCGCCTTGGAGCACATGCCGTAAAAGCCGGGATCCGACGGCGGCATCCCCGCCGCCGCCGGACCCCAGCAGACCTGCTCCCGCGGCCAGCGCGGATACGTCGTCCACGCCCAGATAGCGTTCCACCGGTACTCGTTGCCTCACGGCAGTGCTGGCACGGGATAGGTCCTCATGGTGATCATTGTGGCACGGGCGATTCAGCCGATTGGCATGTACTCGTGGTGGTAGCCGAAGTAGCCAGGTCCCACCAGTTCGAGCGCAGCATCGGTGCGCCAGCGGGGGTCGCACGGGGCAGCGAGGACCGTGACACGGACACCGTAGCGGAGCATCTCCGTGGTGACTGGCTCGCCGGAATCCGTGTCCAGGACACAGATGAGATCCGGGACGCTGGCCACCACTTCGCCGTCGCGCCGCGCCACGAGGTGTTCGTTCTGGAAGGCGAGTTCGAAGCGCGAGCCCAGGTCCTCGCCGACGCCATCCAAGTGTGCCTCGCCTCGTGCGAAACCGGCCTCCGTCCTGCGCTGGATGTCCACGATCTTACCGGTGAACAGCTTCTTGCCGCGCAGCAGCTCCGTGGCCACCGCGACGGGATCCCGGTGCTGCTCGCGGGCTTCTCGGATGCCGGTTCCCAGCCGTTCGCACAAGGTGATGGTTCCGGGAACCATGAGCTCCTTGATTTGCTTACCGGTCAAGACATACAGGCTGACCGCGGCGGTGCAGCCCATCTCGATAGTTACGGCGCGGGCCAAGCGTTCGGCCCAGGCATTATCGACGGTCTGCAGTGTAATCGCATTTCCGCGTTCGTCCGCCATGGTCATGGGGCTTGCGTGGACTCCGCTGAGTGTCGGCAGGACCATTTGAAGTTCCGGGAAGGCGCGCCCCATGGCGTCAGCATCAACTAGCGGCAAACCCAGTTCCGCCGCGGCAACAAAGGGAGTCACGGAGTTCAGGCCGCCTGCCTCGATGGAGACGGTGTGCGTGACGCGCTTGCCGATCAGTTGCTCGACGGCGCGCAGCGCGTTCGTGGCTTCGTCGCCGGCCGGCATCTTCTCCAGCATCACGGTCGGTGCGCCCATGAGCGCGACGGGGACTACGACGGCGTCGTCCGGCAACTCGTCGACGTCGAGCAGTATCACCGGACCGTGCTGGCGAAGCGCCTGCTCGGCCAGGAGCCTGCCCACGTAGGGATCGCCGCCGCCGCCTGTGCCCAGCACAGCGGCTCCGCGGGCGATGTCCGACATTTGGGTTTCATCAATTTCACGCATTGTTGCCTCCAAGAGCCAGGTTGCCGACTGCCTTGACCCGGATGCGCGTGGCGTTGCCGGGCAAGTACGCCAAGGGAACTTCTTCGATGTCCACGATCGAGACCGAATCGGGGCGTGCACCGGCTGCGATGGCACGGTCGGTGGCTTCCTGCCGCGCGGCGTCGAGCACTGAATCGCGGCTGCCGGGATCCACAGAGAAGACCCGGTCCACTTCGCCGCCCACTTGCGCGATGGCGGCGCCGATCGCATTGGCAACGGAACCATGCTCGGGCCGCAGCACTGCCGAGGCGCCGGCCAGGTTGTCCGGAACCAGGAAGCCGCCGCCGCCGACCACCACCACGGGCACAGGTTCGGCCGAGGTCCGCATGCGGTCAACGGTTTCAGCCGTCCGCGTAGCGATGCTTTCCAGGGCGGCCCGCACCATTGCGGGGTCAAGCCCTGCGACGCGGTCGTTGTCACCGAGTTGGATCAGGCCAGCGGCTGCGGCAACGTCGGTGGCCGTCAGGGTATCTCCGCCGAACAGCAAGGCACGTTCGGTCAACGCGTAGCCGACGCTGCCTGGGCCTACCTCGACCCTTCCGTCGAGCGAGCGGACCAAACTGCCACCGCCAATTCCAATGGACAGCACATCAGGCATGCGGAAGTTCGTCTGTACCCCGGCGACCGCGACGTCGGTGGAGGCCTCGCGCGGGAAGCCAGACTGGAGGATGCCGACGTCGGTGGTGGTGCCGCCGACGTCGACCACCGCGCAGTCCTGCTCTCCGGAAAGGAACGCGGCCCCGCGCATCGAGTTGGTGGGGCCGGACGCGAACGTGGCCACGGGGTACCTGCGGGCGTAGTCGATGTCCATCAGGGTGCCATCGTTCTGGCTAAGGTATACGGGAGCGCTGATGCCCGCTTCGGCAACGGTGCGGCTCAGGCCCGAGGTGACGTGATCGGCGAGGTCGCGGAGTGCCGCGTTGATGATGGTGGCATTCTCGCGGCCGAGCAGGCCCATCCGTCCGATCTCGTGGGAGAGGCTGACGGACAGCTCCGGGTATTCGCTGTCCACGATCTGTGCTGCCCGCAGCTCGAACTCGGCATTGATGGGGGAAAACACCGAGGACAGGGCGATGGAGCGGGCCCCTGCATCCGCGACCTTGTCCAGGACTTCCCGGAACTCGCGCTCGTCGAAGGGGCTGATCTGGCGACCGTCGTACTCGTGGCCGCCGTGGCAGAGGTAGCTGTGTCCGCCGAGGACATCCACCAAGCGGCGCGGCCAGTCCACCAGGGGCGGCAGAGCCCGGGTGGCCGGAAGTCCGAAGCGGATGGCCGCCGTCGGGGTCAGGTTCTTGCCCTCCACGAGCGCGTTGATGAAGTGCGTCGTGCCGATCATGACGGCGGCTACGTCGCCGGGATCGAAACTGGCCGCTTCTCGGAGTTGCCGCAGGGCGCTGACGATTCCGCTGGTGACATCTTCGGTGGTGTGGGTCTTGGTGGCAGCCAGGACGCTGCTGCCATTCATGAGGACGGCGTCGGTATTGGTGCCGCCGACGTCTATGCCGATGCGCATCATGGTTGATTCTCCTTTGATTTCGGGTTCAGGGGCAGCCGGGTTCGGCGTCAGGGTGTGGCCCTAGGAGGCGGCAGGTTCCGGGACGGAGGCGGGTTCGTGGTCCGGGTAGGTCTTGGTGCTGCCGATGCCCCGGATCAGGCCAAGTCGCCCTGCGACGGCGTAGAGGATGAAGGCGATGAAGAGGGAATTGATGGACGGCAGTCCCCAAGCCACGAAGTATCCGATGACGGAGGCGAGTACCCAGATCACGATCGTGGCGGGTACCCAGGCGGGAGCATGCTCAGGCAAACGGCCGAGCTTGCGGCTGGATTCCAGTTCAGGGCGCCATTTCCGGACCACGAAATACTCGGCCACCATGATGCCCGCGATGGGTGGGAAGACCACGCCGAGAAGGATAAGGAAGTCCGTGAAGTGTCCTAGGATTCCGGCAGCGCCCAGGACTGTGCCGATGAGGCCGACGGTGAGGGTGACGGCACCGCGGTGCAGTTTGCGTTTCATGGTGCGGTCGGCAAAGTTGACGATGCCCAAGGAGGCCGCGTAGAGGTTCCAGTCGTTGATCTTGAGCGTCGCGGTGATGACGATCAGTGTGCCGATGAAGCCCGATGTCGATGTGACGATCGCTACGACGTCGTTGGTCTTGAGTGCCAACGCCAGGAGGACACCGATGAGGCCGATGACGTACTCGCCGAGGGTGATGCCGAGGACGGTCTGCTTGACGACGTCCTTGGCGGAGCGGTTGAAGCGGGACATGTCCGGCGTAATGACCGCGCCAACGATGAAACCGCCCGCCACGATCGTGGTGCCCTGGATGAGTGTGAGTGTGGGTCCTCCCGGTGGTGCCGTGAGGAGGTCGCCCAGGCTGTGCTTGGACAATTCGGCAATGATGGACCAGCCCGCGAGCAGGAGGAAGGCCGGTACTGCGACGTACGCGGTCCAGGCCATGGAAGCCATGCCGAACATGACGATCAGGGTGACCAGCACGCCGAATATCAAGGCCCATGCCCACGCGGGCAGGACTCCGACGAGGTTGGCCAACCCTTGCGCGGAGACGGCGTTCTGGATGCCGAACCAGCCGATGGCACTCAGGCTGATGGCGATGCCGATCAGCGATGAACCGGCTCCGCCGAAGCCGGTCCATCGGGCGAGTACCGACGTCGACAGGCCTTCGCGCTGTCCAGCGATACCAGTGAAGATGGTGACGATTTCGAGGATGACCGAGCCGAGAGTGATGGCAAGGACGGCGCTCCAGAAGTCCATGCCGAAGCCGAGGGTGGCGCCCAGCAGGAAGCTCGCCAGGGAACTGAGCTGGCCGAAGCGCTGGGTCGCTACGGAGAACCAGTGAAAGCGTGCGGATGCGGGAACCCGTTCAAGTGCATAGTCATCGTGGCCGACTGCTGTTGCCATCGGGACCTCCAAGGATTGTGGGTTGGGGAGGTCTTCAAGATATGCCGGAATGTGGGACGCATCACGGGGCGTGATGCCCTGTTTACGAACGGTAACAGGGCATCATGCATTTCCTGTCACCCAAGACGCTCGCTCACCTTTGGGGTTGTTTTTCGAAACCGTCGCTCACATCTAGTGAGCGAGCGTTTCCGGATTTGTCCCTTTATGTGAGCGAGCGTCGGTAGAAACGGCCCTATATGTGAGCGAGCGTCGGGGCCAGGGCTACTTCAACCCCGAGCGGACAAATGCATCCACCACGTATCGCTGCAAGAAGATGTAGATCAGGAAGATCGGCAGACAGGCGAGCGAGGACGCTGCCATGATGGCGCCCCAGTTGTTGCCTTCGGCGCCGAGGAACCCTCGGATGCCTACCTGGATCAGGGCATCGGACTTCTGCATGATCAGCGAAGGCCACAAGTATTCGTTCCAGGCGCTGATGAACAGCATGATGCCCAGGGCTGCCAGCGCTGGCCGGAGGTTCGGGACAACCACTTCCCACAGCGTCCTCCAGGATGACCGACCATCCATCTGGCTCGCATCCAGGAGGTCTTTGGGGAAGGCTTCGAGGTGTTGCCGCAGCATCATCACCGCGAAGGCCGAGCACAGCTGCGGGATGACGACGCCGGTGATGGTGTTGAGAAGGCCCATCTGCGAAACCAGCAGGTAGTTGGGAATCATGGTGACCTGGAAAGGCACCAACCAGGAACCGACAAACAGCAGGTACAAGGCCTTCTTTCCGAGGAAGTCCCAGCGCGCAAAGCCGTAGGAAGCAAGGATGGCCACGAGCAGTTGGGACACCGCCAAGGTCAGTGCCATGCCGAAGGTATTCGCTAGCATGCCCGCGATGGGGATGGTCTTCAGGACGTACTGGAAGTTCTCCATGCTCAGGGGTCCCGGCAACGGGTTGGTGGACAAAGCGTCCGACGACGGCCGGAAGGCCGTGACGAACATCCAGTAGATGGGGAAAATGGAGACGACCGCCAAGGCGATCAGCAAAGCGTGGCTGGGCACTAGCCGCAAAGACCCAAGCCGGAACGACGCAAACCGCAGGCGTCCGCGCCCGGCGGCAGGCGCCGTCGTCGGCCCTGAAACTTTCGTCGGCCCTGAAAGCGGGGCGTCCACGGAACCAGGCTGGGCCGGCGGGGCGATGGTGATGAAGGCCATGGTGGCTCTTTCTAGTTGTCGTAGAAGCTGAGTCGCTCCGAGAGTTCCACGAAGACGAGGGCAATCAGCCCGAATCCAAGGAAGAAGAGCGTGCCCGCCGCGGAGGACAGGCCGGCGTCGAAGTTCCTGAAGCCGAACTGGTACAGCAGGTAGTAGATGTTGGTAGATGAGTTGCCCGGTCCGCCCTGCGTCACAAGGTCGATGATGGGATATGTCCACTGCGCGGACAGCAGGATGGTCATGAGCGAGAGGAACACCAGGCTCGGAGAGAGCAGCGGGATGATGATCCGCCACGTGATCTGCCTGCCGCTGGCGCCGTCGATGGATGCAGCGGCGGCATAGTCCGGGCTGATGCCCGCCAGCCCGGCCGATACCACCAGCACGCCGAAGCCGAGCATCTGCCAGCCGACAATCACGATCACCGCCGTCATCGAACTGTCGGGATCGCGGAAAACGTTGCCCATCGGTGCGCCCAGGGCGGCGGCGATCGCGGGAATCGTTCCGCCCTCAGGAGCGAACAGCCACCGCCAAATGGCACTGCTCGCCACGGGCGTGATGAGGAAGGGAACGAAGATCAGGGCCTGGTACGCGGTGCGCGCCTTGCCCTGGACCTTGCGCGAAAGCAGCGCGAACACGAGCGGCAAGGCAACGGAAATGCCCAGGAACGCCAGGATATACAAGCCGGTGTTGATCAGGGCTTGGTGCAGTTCGGGCAGGCTCAGGACCTTCGCGTATTTTTGCACGTCAACGTATTGCTTGGGCTTGGTAGGAATCAGGTTCCAGTCGTTGAAGGACAAGTTGACGGTCTGTCCCAGCGGCCAGTAGGTCCAGACGAGAAGCAGGACCACGGCGGGAAGGATATAGAGATAGGGGCTTAGCGCGCGGCGCTTGGGACGCCGATTGGCCGGGAGCCCCGCCGGGCCGGCAGGGGTAATGCCCGTTGCCGGCCCGGCGGTTTCGATAAACATTCTTGCGGCTTCCTTCCGGTGCCTAGCGGGCGCTGGCGGCGAGTTCGCCGTCGGCCGTTTCGGCAGCGATGGAGAACTCGACGTCGGACTCCTCACCGGGAGCGGTCATCGCTGCGGTGGCCTCTTCGAGGGTCATCTTCTCGAACGCGGCCATCTGCTCAGCCGTGACGGAGTACACCGTGGAGAACTCGCCGATCGGCACAACGGAGCTGAGCATCTTGTCCTGGTAAAGGTGGATCAGATTGAACGCCTGCGCACCGTTCTGGCCGCGCATCGACTTCGGCGCGACGTTGAGGTCCTGCGTGTAGCACGTGGCCGAAGCAACCGTGACGGGAGCGCCGCCGAAGGTGCTGAAGGTGGAGTAGTGCAGGTGGCCGGCCAGGATGCCACGGACGTCGGTGCCTTCGATGACCTTCTCGAAGCGGCTCTGCTCGCGGAGTTCGAACATGGCCATCATCTCCAGCGGGCTGGGAACCGGCGGGTGGTGCAGGGCGATGAGGGTGCCGTGCGGGGCCGGGGTGGCGAGGACATCGGACAGCCAAGCGAGCTGCTCGTCGGAGATTTCGCCGTGGTGCTTGCCCGGAACGGTGGAGTCCAGGGCGATGATGCGCAGGCCGTTGACGTCGTGCACCATGTCAACGGATTCCTCGCCGGCGTCGGAGTCGAGGAGGCCCGAACGGAAGGCGGTACGGGCGTCGTGGTTGCCCATGACCCAGATGATCTTGGCACCGAGTTCCTCGGCCACGGGCTCCACGATGTTGCGGAGGCGGACATAGGCGTCGGGGCGGCCAGTGTCGGCGAGGTCGCCGGTGAATACCAGTGCTTCGGGCTTGACCTGGGCCTTCACGAAGTCGCGGAACAGTTGGCGGAGGTTCTCGTCGCTGTCCACGCTGCCGTGCAGGAGGTCGTTGTCGGCCACGAAGTGGGTGTCACTGATGTGCAGGATGAAGTGCTCGGGGGCGGGGTGCTGGAGTTCGGTGTTCATGGTCTTGTCTCCTTGTAAGTGAGTGCTTCCTAGCGGGTGGAGCTGATGGTCAGGACATCCCTGAGCCGTTCGAGGTCGGCGTCGCTGAAACCGTGTGCCTGGAGCAGGCCGGTGGCGCTGCCATACATTTCGTCCACGAGGTCCAGCGTGGTTTCCAGGACGGTGGCGGGGCTCGCGGAGATGATTTCCCGGAGTTCCCCGCCGATGCCCGCAAGGCCCGGGTGGCTGGAGGCGGCGGCTATCATGGCCTCGCTCCATTCGCCGCGAAGGTTTTCCTCGCTGGCTGTGTAGTCGAGGATCACCTGCTCGCGGTCCACGCCCGCGGCCAGGAGGGCCAGGGCAATCACGACGCCGGTGCGGTCCTTGCCCGCCGTGCAGTGAACCAGGACCGGATCCGTTCCGGAGTCGGCAATAAGGCGGATAGCGGTGGCAAGGCGCTGGGCGTGGCTCTGGACCATGAGCATGTAGATGTGCGAAAGGGTGGTGATCTCCGCGGTACCGGGGACGTTGCCCTCTTCGAAAATCGGGTTGTGCCTCGTGTCGACGGCGAGTCCGTCAAGGTTGCTGGGCGACTTCGCCAGCTCGGTCCGGTCTCGCAAGTCGATCACCAGGCGGATGCCGAGCTCGGAGAATTGCCGGCGTCCGGCGTCGGTCAGTCCGTGGAGCGCGTCCGAGCGGTACAGCTTCCCGTCACGGACGGTCCGCGCGGCGGCGGGCTCGCTGGCCGCGGCGGGAGCGGCGGCCGGATAACCCGCCGTGCTCCGGAAGTTGTAGGTGCCCTCTACGGGGTAGGGGCGGTTGCGGGTTCCGAAGACTGCGTCCTCGGCGGTGGTTGTCACAGCTTGTGTCCTTCCTGATGGGGAAAAGGGTTAGGGGATCAGGTCCTGCTCGCGCTTCTGGGCGTCGGCCATGGTGGTTTTTGCGTCCTTGCCGTAGTAGACGACGTTCTCGACGGCCTTGCCGAGGATGTCGTCGATCTGCACGTAGCTGTTTCCCGGGTAGGAAACCCACGGCTGCAGGCGGTCAAGCTGGGCGAGGTTCGGAGCCAGGAGCGGGTTCTTCTGGGCCCAGTCGTAGAGCGAGCCGCCCGGAGCGGTGAGCGAGGTGCGCAGCGGCAGGTAGCCGATCTTGGTGGAGATCTGCTCGTAGGCGTGGTCGCTGGTCATGAACTTGATCAATTCCCAGCCGGCGCGCTGCTTCGCTGGATCCTGTGAGAGGACGAACAGGGCCGATCCCGAGTTGGTGGGCACGGCAGGCTTGCTGCCGAAGGAGGGCATGCCGGCGGCCTTGAGCTCCCAACCGCCCTTGGTGGCAGCGGACATGAATGAGCCCTGGAGCGCCGACGTGGTGAGGATGAAAGCGGTGTCGCCCTTGGGGAGGCCTTCGTATTGTGCGTTGCTGTCTGCGTTGCGCAGTACGCCGTCCTTCGTCAGCTGTGCGAGCTTCGTGACGGTGTCCACGGCCGCGTCCGAGCCGAAGCCGATGGTCTTGCGGTCATCGGAGAGGACCTGGGCCCCGTTCGACTTGAAGACACCCTGCATGCACCAGTTGCCCCCGATGCTTGCGCAGGAGATGTCCAAGGACGGTTTTCCGGTCTTCGCGGAGACCGCTTTTGCGGCTGCTTCCACCTTGTCCCAGGTGGAGAGGTCAGGGTTGGTGATTCCGGCGTCGGCGAGCTTGGTGGCGTTGTAGAACAGGACGGGCGTGGAGAAAACGTAGGGAATGCCGTAGGTCTTGCCGTTCCAGTCGGCCAGGTGCTTTGCGTTGGGGTGGAACGGGTGGGCCCCGCCGAGGGCGTCGTCGACGGCTTTCTGGCCGACGAGGTCGCTGATGGGCTGGGCACCGAGCTGGGTGGCGGCGAAGTCGAGGGAATCGAACGTCAACTGCGCGACGTCGGGCGCGTGTCCGGCAAGGAGCTGCGTCTGGACGCTGCTGACCGTGTTGGACCCGACGGCGCCGCCGCCCTGTGGTGCCTGCGCGGTGACGTGGATGTTGGGGTGGGCCTTCTCGAAGTCGGCTACGAGGCCTTTGACGGTATCGGTCCACACGCCAGCCTGGGCCAGGTTGTAGCTTTCGAAGGTGATGTTGACTTGCTGGTCTGCTGTGAGCTCGGGGATGGCTTGGTTGCTCACGGTGCTGGCCTGCGAGGTGCCGGAGCAGCCCGCGAGTGCCAGGGCTGCCGTGCCGGCGGCGATGGTCAGTGCAATTGAACGGAGAGGGCGCACAATATTTCCTTGATTGCTGGGTTGGGTGGGTGCTGCTGGTTCAGGCTTGGGTCCGGAAGAGGGGAGGCTAGGCAGATGCCGCCGGCTGCGCGGAGCTGGCTGTGGAGGCATGCTTCGCGTCTGCTTGCCATTCGAGGCGGCGGCCGCTTGCGCGGTCAAAGAGATGGAGGTTCTTGGCATCGGCACTGAGTACGACGGCGTTGCCCGGCTCCCAGTGTTGGCCTCGCGGGGCGCGGACGGCCACGCGGTTCCCGCCGACGCGGCAATAGATCACTTGTTCGCTGCCGAGGTTTTCGGCCAGGTCGACGATGCCCCGCAGGGCTGCCCCGGAGCTCGGCGCGGCTGCGGAAGAACCGGGTGCGTGGATGCTCAGGTGTTCCGGGCGGACGCCCAGCACCACGTCCCGCCGGGGTGTTTCCCCGTCCCACAGCACTGCTTCGACTGAAGGCGCCATGACGGTGATGGAGCCGTTGCTGGTGGAAAGTTCGGCATCGATCAGGTTGGTGGCAGGGGAACCAAGGAAGCCTGCGGCGAATACGGATGCCGGCTTGTCGTAGAGCTCTTCCGGCGTGCCGAGTTGCTCGAGTTGGCCCCCGTTGAGCAGCGCGATCTTGGTTGCCATGGTCATGGCTTCCACTTGGTCGTGCGTGACGTAGATGAACGTGGCACCGAGGCGCTTGTGCAGTCCGGCCAGCTCCTGCCGGGTTGCGGTCCGGAGCTTGGCATCCAGGTTGGACAGCGGTTCGTCCATGAGGAAGGCCTTGGGTTCGCGCACCAAGGCGCGGGCTACTGCGACTCGTTGGCGCTGGCCACCGGAGAGTTCCTTGGGTTTGCGGTCCAGGAGGTGGCCGATCCCCACCATGTCGGCCACGGCTTCGACGCGCTTCTTGACTTCCTGCTTGTCGGTGCGCCGCACGTGGAGCGGGAAGGCGAGGTTCTTCGCCACGCTGAGGTGCGGATACAGCGCGTAGCTCTGGAACACCATCGCCAAATCGCGTTTCTTGGATGGAGCGGCGGTGATGTCCGTTCCGTCCAGTTCGAGCGAGCCCGACGTCGGTTCCAACAGGCCCGCGATCATACGGAGCAGGGTGGTCTTGCCGCAGCCGCTGGGGCCGAGCAGGACCAGGAAATCACCATCTTCGACGGTGAGCGATACGTTCTTTACCGCCGACACGTTCTTGAATGAACGCGACAACTGGTTGAGCACAAGTCGGCCCACGAGCACCTCCGGGGAAACGATGTTTCCTAAATCGAATTATTTAGGAAACGTCTTACCCTTGAAGGGTGGGGCTCGATCATTAACGGTCGGTGCGGAGTTGATGAACTCCCCGTGCGCGGACAGGAAACAGTTGAAACTGCCCGCGTTTCGCGCCAAAAACTATTCGGGGTTTTCCACCATGTGGAGGACTTCCTCGAACACCGCGGAGCGGGCGCGCTCAACCTCAGGGGAATCCGCGGTCACTGCGGCGTGCAGGGCGGACAGCACCAGCATCTGGACGATATTTCCAATAGGCAGCTGGTCGTTCCAGGAATGGAATTCCGCCCCGGCCACGAGCGTGTGGGTCGAGAGATCGGCAAGCTCAGACTTCGCGTAGCTGGTTACCCCGATCACCGTGGCCTTGCGTTCAGCCGCTATCCGGGCAGAACCAACAGTGAAGGAGTTCATTCCGCTGTCGCTCACGGCGATGCAGACGTCGCCCGCGGAGAGGAGCTTGGCGGTGATGTGCTGCGAAACAATGTCGGATGGCGCCTCGCATCCAACGCCCGCGGCCAGAAAACGCAGGGCAAGCGATTGGGCCGGAGCGAGTGAACCACCATTCGCCACCACCAGCAGGCGTCCGCCCTGGCGAATCGCGCGGACCGCCGCATCGAACGCCTCGAAGTCCAAAGACCCTAAAGCTCCGCGGATATCGTGGGAGGCGCGGGAAAAGATCCCGGAGACCAGGTGTTCCGAGGAACCGGGTTCGCCGGTTGCCCCCGATTCTTCCTGCTGGATGCTGTCCCGTGCCGCGGCGCCCAGATCGCGCAGCAGGACTTGGCGCAAGTGCTGGAATCCGTCGAAGCCCATGCTTTTGCACGCCCGGACGATCGTCGCAGGCGATGTGCCCGTCCGGGTGACCAGATCGGCTACCGACATCCTGGCCACGGTTTCGGGGGACTCGAGGCACAATTGCGCCACCCGCTGTTCACTGGGAGCCAGCGAGGGGAAAATCGACTTGATGTGTGCGCGGGAGCCGCCCAGAGGCGGTTCCGATTTGTACGGGGTCATTCGCCTTTCATACCAGATTCACTTGAATAGCGAACCAGCAGCGCCGAAACCGACGACGGCGGGTGCCTGCCGCCGTCGGGCATCGACGCCTATCAGTCGAGCGGCAAAGTGACGGTGACGCAGGTACCCTTGCCTGGGCTGGAGACGACCGAGACGTCGCCGCCCACTTCGCTGACGGCGATGGACATGAGGCGGAGCCCGAATCCGTGGTGTGCGCCCGCGGGAGTCGCCTGGCTGTCGAAGCCCGCGCCGTTGTCCGTGACAGTCAGCCGGATCCCGTGGTACACGGCGGCCAAGCGGACTGTGACGTCGTGGGCATGCGCATACTTGAAGGCGTTGCTGAGCACTTCCTTGGCGGCGTGGTAGAGCAAGGAAGCGGAGCCGGACGAGATTTCGACACCGTGGTGCGGCGTCTCCCAATGGATTTCGGTCCCTTGGCGGCGGAGCGGTGAGGCCAAGCGGTCGATGCAGCCGGCGAGCCCCAAAGCGTGGAAGTCAACGGGTTGCTGATCGGTGATTACGCCATTGATGGCGGTGACCTCGTCCAGGGCTGTTGTTGTCTTCATGGCCGGTCCTGCTCCCCTTGCAGCTTTAGTGCTTTCGCCGGCGAATGGGTTCCGCCTGTGCTTGCATTAAGACTGGACCAGAGGCGTTAAGGTTCCCGCGATATTCAGTTAGTTTCGCCCTAATTTTTTGTCAGGAATCCCTACTTCGCGAGGAAGCCGAGCAAAGCCTGGTTGATCTCGGCGCCATGCGTCCACAGCAGGCCGTGCGGGGCGCCGTCGATTTCGACATATTCGGCACTGGGGAGCGCTTCGGCGAACCTCCGGCCGGTGACGTCGATGGGGAGGATGTTGTCCGCGGTGCCGTGCACGATCAGGGCGGGAACGTCGATCTTGGGGATGTCGGCCCTGAAATCCGTGAGCCACGTGGGCTGCGCCGCCACCGAAGCGTAGGCGCCTGACTGGGCTGCCAGGTTCCAGCTGGCGGCGACTGCCTCGTGGCTCAGGCGGTGCGTTCCGAGGAAAGTGGAGGCGTTGTAGAAGTTGTTGAAGAATTCGGTGAAGAAAGCATAGCGATCGGAAATGACGGCTTCCGTGAGACCGTCGAACACTGACTGCGGGACGCCTCCGGGGTTGTCCGCCGCCTGTAGGAGGAACGGCTCCAAGGATGCGAGGAACACTGCTTTCGCCACCCGGGCCGAGCCGTAGGTGCTGATGTAGCGTGCCACTTCGCCGGTACCCATCGAGAAGCCAACCAGGACGGCATCGTTCACATCGATGGTGTTCAGGAGGGTGTTGAGGTCCGCGGCGAAGGTGTCGTAGTCGTAGCCGACGGTCGGCTTGCTGGACTTGCCGAAGCCGCGGCGGTCGTAGGTGATGACGCGGTAGCCGGCGTCGAGCAGTGCGGCGGCCTGCTTCTCCCAGGACGAACCGTCCAAGGGGTAGCCGTGGATAAGGACCACTGCCTGGCCGGTCCCGTGGTCCTCGTAGTAGATCTCGATCTCGGTGCTGTTTTCATTTCCGACGGTGATGTAAGCCATGACTACGGTCCTTTCGTAGCGGATCTTGCCGAGCGTCTCCAGCCTACTGTCCGGGTACGACGCCGGCACGCTCCGCGCCATCATGACGCTCGCTCACGTATGTGGGGGTTGCGGCGGACGCTCGCTCAGGTATGTGGGGGTTGCGGCGGACGCTCGCTCACTAACGGCTCGGGAATGAATCCAAATACTTGAATGTTCAATTAATTATGGATTTTGGAATCTTCACTTTCGGTGAGCTATCCCGCGACATCAAGACCGGAGCCTCCCTGTCACCGCACCAGCGGGTCAAGGACATCATTGAGCTGGCGAAGCTTGCCGAGCAGGCAGGACTATCGTTCCTGGGCCTGGGGGAGCATCATCGGCACGATTTCGCCCTCTCTGCCCCGGAAATGGTGCTCGCGGCCATCGCTCGGGAAACCACCAACCTTCGGCTGGGCACCGCCGTCACGGTTCTCTCCACCCAGGACCCTGTCCGGCTCTTCGAGCAGTTCTCCACGCTGGATCTAATTTCGGGCGGGCGGGCAGAGATCATTGCCGGCCGTGGCGCCTTTGTGGAGTCGTACTCCTTGTTTGGCCACAGATTGGAGGACTATGACGAGCTGTTCGAAGAGAAGCTGAACATGTTGCTCGCGCTGCGTGACAACGACAACCTTCGCTGGGAGGGAAGCCTGACCCAAACCGTCTCCGGGATGGACATAGCGCCGCGTCCGATCCAGGAAAAGTTGCCCATCTGGGTGGGCGTGGGCGGTACTCCGCAGAGTTTCGTCCGGGCGGGGCGGTTGGGCCTGCCGTTGTTTATCGCTCTGCTGTCCGGGCCGGCACGATTCCGCCGGCTCGTGGAACTGTACCGGGAGACCGCTGAAAACGCGGGACACGACGGTGCCGCCCTGCCAGTCGGCGCGGGTGGCCATTTCTATGTGGCGCCGACGTCGCAGCAGGCACGGGACACCTTCTACCCTTACTATCGCGCCTACTTCGAGCAGAACATGCCCCGGCCAGTTGACCATTTCCCGCGGAACACCTTCGATGAATGGACCGAACCGGGTGGCGGCCTGCTTGTGGGAAGCCCCCAACAGCTCGTCGAAAAGCTACTGGAAATTCATAGCGCCCTCGGCAACACGCGGTATCTGGCTCAGGTCGGTCTCGGCGGGTTGCCTTTCGCTGAGACGGCGCGGTCCATCGAGCTCCTGGCCACCGAAATCATCCCCGCAGTGAATCGTGAGATCGGCGTTGCTCTTGCGCGGTAAGCCCCACGATCTGAGCGAGGGTTGGGGAAAGGGGCCCCATATCTGAGCGAGGGTTGGGGAAAGGGGCCCCATATCTGAGCGAGGGTGCACCTGATCGCCCGCCACGCTTCGCCCTGAGGGAAAGCTCTAGTTGCCCCCAGCAACCAGTCGTAGACTGGCCTTCGAATCACTACGTGAGTTGGAGAACGATGCTCTGGAAACTTCTCGTTCAGTACCTGCGGCCACATCGGCGGCTACTGATCGCCGTCGTCATTTTCCAGTTGGCGCAGTCCATCGCGTCGCTGTACTTGCCCACACTGAATGCCGACATCATTGACGAAGGCGTGGCCAAGGGGGATACCGGGTACATCCTGGGCACCGGCAGCCTCATGTTGCTCATCACCCTCCTGCAGATCGCGTGTTCGATCACAGCCGTGTACTTCGGCGCGAAAGCCGCCATGGGCCTGGGGCGGGACCTGCGCGGGGCCATTTTCACCAGGGTGGGGGAGTTCTCCGAGCAGGAGGTCACCCGCTTCGGTGCGCCGTCGCTGATCACCCGCTCCACCAACGACGTGCAGCAAGTCCAACAGCTCGTCCTGATGTCCTGCACCCTCATGGTGGCGGCGCCCATGCTCAGCATCGGCGGGGTCATCATGGCCGTCCGGCAGGATGCGCAGTTGTCCTGGCTGATTGCCGTGAGCGTCCCCGTGCTGCTCGTTGCGGTGGGCCTCGTTGTCAGCCGGATGGTTCCGCTGTTCCGCAAGATGCAGGTCCGGATCGACACCGTGAACCGCGTGCTCCGCGAACAGCTCGCCGGCATCCGCGTGGTACGTGCGTTCGTGCGCGAGGACATGGAGGCGGAACGCTTCGCCTCCGCGAACCGGGACGTCACGGAGATGGCGTTGCGCGCGGGGCGGCTCATGGCCCTCATGTTCCCGGTGGTGATGCTGGTGCTCAACGTCTCCAGCGTGGCCGTGATCTGGTTCGGATCGTTCCGGATCGATGACGGATCCATGCAGGTAGGAACCTTGATCGCCTTCCTGAGCTACCTCATGCAGATTCTCATGTCCGTCATGATGGCTACGTTCATGGCCGTCATGATCCCGCGTGCGGCTGTGTCGGCTGACCGCATCGGGCAGGTGTTGGAGACCCAATCGAGCGTGCAGCCTCCCGCGAACCCGGTGACGGAGACCGCAGGCCGCGGCGAGCTGGAATTGCTCGACGTCGGATTCGCCTACCCGGGTGCCGAGCAGCCCGTCCTGAGCGGCATCAGCTTCCGGGCACGCGCTGGCCAGACGACGGCGATCATCGGCAGCACGGGCGCGGGCAAGACCACCTTGGTGAACTTGCTGCCACGGCTCTTCGACGCGAGCAGCGGCTCGGTGCGGATCGACGACGTCGACGTCCGCGAACTGCACCCGGACCTCTTGTGGGGGCACATCGGGCTGGTCCCGCAAAAGCCCTACCTGTTCTCCGGCACGGTGCGCAGCAACCTGCTCTATGGCAAGCCCGACGCCACCGAGGAAGAACTCTGGCGGGCCCTCTCCATTGCGCAGGCCCAGGACTTCGTCGAGGAGATGGAAGGCGGGCTTGACGCTCCGATCTCGCAAGGCGGCACCAACGTTTCCGGCGGTCAGCGGCAGCGCCTGGCAATCGCCCGGGCACTCGTGAAGCAGCCCGAGCTCTACATCTTCGACGACTCCTTCTCCTCGCTGGACACTGCCACCGATGCCAGGCTCCGCCAGGCACTCAAGCGCCACACTTCGGGCGCCACCATGGTCATCATTGCGCAGCGGGTGTCCAGCATCGCGGACGCCGAGCAGATTCTGGTGCTCGACGACGGGCGGCTGGTGGGGCGCGGAACCCACGAAGAGTTGCTTGAGACTTCCGAAACGTACCGCGAGATAGTTTCCTCGCAACTGGCAGCGGAGGAGGCGGCATGAGCAGCACAGCAGGCACCGCCAACCGCCCGCAGCGTCCCCCGATGGGACCAGGCCGTGGCGGACCGTTCGCGGGAATGAGCATCCCGGCCGAAAAGGCCATGAACTTCCTGCCCTCGGCCAAGCGGCTCCTGGGTACGCTGCGGCCCGATCGCTTGTGGCTGACCCTGGTCCTCTTCCTCGCCGTGGCCAGCGTGACGCTGTCCGTGATCGGTCCCCGGCTTCTCGGCGAGGGCACCAACTTGATCTTCGCCGGCGTCGTATCCAAGCAGCTTCCCGCCGGAGTAAGCAAGCAACAGGTCATCGACGGGCTGCGCGCTTCCGGCCAGGGCGCCAAAGCGGACATGTTGAAGGGCATGGACCTGACTCCCGGCGTCGGAATCGACTTCGGGGCGTTGTCCTCGATCCTGCTGTGGGTGCTGGTCTTGTATGTCCTGGCCTCAGCGTTCGGCTGGATCCAGGCGTACGTGCTCAACGGCGTCGTGCAGCGAACCGTGTACCGGCTCCGCGAGCAGATCGAAGCGAAAATCAACCGGCTCCCGCTGCGCTATTTCGATTCAGTGCAGCGTGGTGAACTGCTCAGCCGCGTGACCAACGACGTCGACAACATTTCACAAAGCCTCCAACAGTCCATCAGCCAGGCAGTCACGTCCCTGCTGACAGTGGCCGGCGTCATCTTCATGATGTTCCTGCTCTCGCCGATCCTGGCGCTGATCACCCTGGTCACAGTGCCGTTGACGCTCGTGACCACCGTGCTGATTGCCAAGCGCTCGCAGAAGCTGTTCGTGGCCCAGTGGAAGAACACCGGCGAGCTGAACGGCCAGATCGAAGAAACCTACACCGGCCACGCGCTCGTGAAGGTGTTCGGCCGCCAGCGCGAAGTGGAGGAGCGCTTCCGCGAGAAGAACGCAGAACTGTTCTCGGCCAGCTTCGGCGCCCAGTTCATCAGCGGCTTGATCATGCCGGCACTGACATTCATCGGCAACCTCGTCTATGTGGGGATCGCCGTGGTGGGTGGCCTTCAGGTAGCTTCGGGCGCCATGCAGTTGGGCGATGTCCAGGCGTTCATCCAGTACTCACGGCAGTTCACGCAGCCCCTGGCCCAGCTTGGGTCAATGGCCAATCTGCTTCAGTCCGGCGTCGCGTCCGCCGAGCGAGTCTTCGCGCTGCTCGACACCGAGGAGCAAAGCGCTGATCCTGTGCCCTCCGCTGTTCCCGAGGTAACGCGCGGACGCTTGGTGTTCGAGGACATTTCCTTCTCCTACTCGACGGACAAGCCGTTGATCCAGAATCTGAGCCTGGTGGCCGAGCCCGGCCAGTCTGTGGCGATCGTCGGGCCAACCGGGGCGGGCAAGACCACCCTGGTGAACCTGATGATGCGCTTCTACGAGCTCGACGCCGGGCGGATAACGCTCGACGGCGTCGACGTCGCCTCGATGTCCCGCTACGAGTTGCGCTCGCGGATGGGCATGGTACTCCAGGACACCTGGCTGTTCGGCGGGACCATCCGGGACAACATCGCCTATGGACGGCCAGACGCCACCGAAGCCGAGATACTGGAGGCGGCACAAGCAACGTACGTAGATCGCTTCGTCCACTCCCTCCCGGAGGGCTACGACACAGTGCTCGACGACGAGGGCAGCAACGTTTCCGCCGGTGAGAAGCAGTTGCTCACCATCGCCCGGGCGTTCCTGGCCCGTCCGTCGGTCTTGATCCTGGACGAGGCCACGAGCTCCGTGGACACCCGGACCGAGGTCCTGGTCCAGAAGGCCATGAATGCCCTGCGGTCTGACCGGACCAGCTTTGTGATCGCGCACCGCCTGTCCACGATCCGCGACGCCAACCTCATCCTGGTGATGGAGGCCGGGCAGATTGTGGAACAGGGCACCCATGCGGAGCTGCTGGCCTCCGGTGGCGCGTACTCGCGGCTCTACGAAGCCCAGTTCGCGGCGCCCGTGGCGGAGGTCTGAGGCTCATCAAGCCGCCAGACCTCCTCAGCCTGCCTGGTGGGCAGATTGGACTCCGGGACGCGCGCAGCGGCCGCACCAACTCGGTGGACCTTGTCGCCTTCGAGATTGGAAGGACAGCGGTCACTCGAGCCGAGTTTGCCGGGGTCAAGAATGACCCCAGCCGTGGTCACTCTCCAGACGCGCCGGCACACGGTGTCACCTGGCTTGAGGCCATCGACTGGTGCAATGCGGCATCTGAAGCGGAAGGCATCAGCCCGGCCTATGCCCGCACCGGACGAAACGTCGAATGGAACGTCGCGGCCAACGGCTACCGGCTGCCCACAGAGGCGGAATGGGAATACGCATGCCGTGCCGGATCGGTTGGCCCGCACTATGGTCCGCTCAATGAGATTGCCTGGACCGCGAAGGATGGGCTGTCCGCGCCCAGCGACGGGGCGCTTAAAGCTCCCAACGGGTTCGGCGCCTACGACACGCTCGGCAATGTCTGGGAATGGTGCTGGGACTATGCGGATCCCGCGAGATACGGCGACTACAGGGCATTCCGTGGCGGTGGCTGGGCTGACGACGCCTGGAATGTGCGTGCGTCGGTGCGGCGCGGCAGTGCTCCTGATGCCGTCTTGGAAGACGTGGGCTTCCGGGTGGCTCGGGGCGCCTGTGGTGCACCCATGGCAAAGTCCGGGCAGGGTTGGTCGGACGAAGCCGATAGAAGCCGGGCAAGAGTACGCGGCCCGATTCCGTTCGGCTGGACTCCGCTGAAGTTCGACTAGTGCAAAGTATCCATGCCCGTTGACACCCCTCCGCCATCGGAATATCCTACAACCAAATGGTTGTAGATCAGCTCAGCGACACCGAACTTGACCGCCTGTTCCAGGCACTTGCCGATGCCACGCGCCGGGATATCGTCCGGCGGGTGACTGTCGGGGAATATTCAGTGTCCGGCTTGGCTGCCCTCTACGCCATGAGCTTCGCCGCCGTCCAGAAACACGTGGCGGTTTTGGAGCGCGCCTCCCTTGTAACGAAGGAGAAGCGTGGAAGGGAGCAGATCGTGCGGGGTAACCATGATGGCTTGCAGAAAGCCCGCCAGCTGCTCGATGAGTACGAGGCGATCTGGCGGCAGCGCGTCGATCGGATCGCAGACATCCTCGCCGAAAAATAGGAAGGGTTCCGCAATGACGGTTATCAGTTCCACCCAGAATCCCGAAGCGTTGACCTTGACCCTCGTCGCTGAGTTCGATGCCAGCCCCGAACAGGTCTGGCAAATCTGGGAAGACCCGCGCCAGCTTGAGCGCTGGTGGGGTCCGCCCACGTGGCCGGCCACGTTCGAGCAGTACGAGTTCGAGCCGGGCGGGAAGGCCAGCTATTACATGACGGGTCCCGACGGCGAGAAGCCCCGCGGCTGGTGGCGCATCACGTCCGTCCAAGCTCCGAACAGGCTGGAGTTCGACGACGGTTTTGCCGACGAAAATGGCGCACCCGTCGAGGAGATAGGTGCCGGCCACGCGATCGTGACCATCGAGGAGACAGGCGACCGCACCCGCATGACCATCCTGTCCATCTTCGAATCAGAAGATCAGATGAAGAAGATGATCGACATGGGTATGGAGGAGGGAATGAAGGAGGCCGCCGGCCAGATCGACGCGCTCCTTTCGGAGCACTCCCGCGCCTGACCCTTCACTTCGAAGAAGCCCGGAAAAGCGAACGACGGCGGGAGGTGACTCCCGCCGTCGTCGTCGCTTCGTGCCTCGAAGGTGCCGTTACAGGGACTGCGCGTCGAAGGACGTGGCCTTGGCAGCGCTGCCGGTCAGGCTGACAGTGAAGGTGTTGGGCCCGCTGCAGGTGACCGCGATGCTGGCCTTGGAGGTGTTGTGGCGCACCGAGAAGTCGTGCACCAGTGCGTCCAGCGTGTGGTGGGTGGTTGAGCGGTCCCAAATCTTGAGGGTTACGGAGTCGGCAGTTTCAAACGTCATTGTTCAGTGCTTCCATTCATGAATCCGGATATCCGGCCATCGCGCCAGTGCGAAGGCCGCCGTACAGCTTTTCCATAGTGCACAGCGAGGCGCGGACGGCTCAAGCCAGAACGGCGTTTGTTGCTAGTGAGACTCATCACAGCGGTGCCTAGTGGGACGCAAGATGCAGAGCGCCGAAGACCGGATCCTGGGTCAGAACCTGCAGAGTGTGGAGACCCCGGGCAGCAAGGGCTATCCGCATGGCCGCCTGCAAAGTGGGCTGGTTCATCCCGAGGCCACCGCCAAGGACGATGGGCCCCTCGATGTTCAATTGCCCAGCGCATTTCGCCGCCAACGAGGCAAGATCGGCCCCTGCCTGGAGGATCATGTCCAAGGAAGCGGTATGCCCCGAGGCCGCGCACTCGAAGACAATCGATGATTTCGACGCCCAAAACTCGCGTCCCGCGTCGCCATGGAAAAGGGCGATCAAACCTTCCGGGCCGAGGAGTCCACAAGATTTCATAAGCGCCTTCGTCAGTTCGTCCGGGCGCAGCCCGCTGTTCACGCGTTCAAGGCTGTACCTCACCGCTTCTCGACCGAACCAGTATCCGCTGCCTTCGTCGCCAAGCAAGTAGCCCCAGCCGCCCGCGCGCGCCTCGTCCTCGCCGTTAGTGCCCCAGGCCGCGGATCCGGTGCCGGCGATCACGGCGATTCCCGTGCTGCAACCTGCGGCCGCCAGCAGCAGGCGCGTGTCATGGACAACGGAGACGACGGCGTCGGGAGCCAATGGTTGGATCAGTTCCGTCAGCGCGTTCGCATCTTCGGGGGTGTCGATCCCTCCGGAACCAACCACCACCCGCGCAACGGACCCTCCCTGGAGGGTGGCGAAGACGCCCTCCAGATTGCGGCGGGCCTCGGCACGGCTCACGTTCTGGACATTGGCGCTGCCGCCGGAAGTATCGGCGACGGCGGTGCCATTCAGCCATTTGATGCCGCGCGTCTTCGAACCGCCGATGTCCAAACCTACGACCGCGCCGATGGTGCTGGGGTGCGTCACTCTTAGCCCTGGTCTGCCCGGTAGAAATACATCTCCCGCGATCCGGACGGGGCATCCCAGCCTTGGGCGAACATCCAGGTTCCGCCGAACTTGAGCAGGCCGCCCCAAGCCAGCGAGCCTCCCCTGTGCATCGCCTTCTGGGTGAACGGTTCGTTCACGTCGTAGAGCGCCTGCGCTGCGGAAAATTGGCCGTCTGCGTCGCCGTAGAAGAAGTCCAGGACCAGCTTGCCACCGTCGGTCCCGGGGTTGCCGCCGTCGTCGACAATGGCGCAAGCCACTTCGTGCAGTGAGCCGCCCAGCGGCCCAAGGTCCAGGTACTCCTGCGGTTCAAACGTCCAGTTCACCATGTCCGTGGACCGTCCCACATGCGTGGTCCCCCCGCAGCCCTCGGACAGATACATCAGGTAGTGCCCACCGATCTTGACGGCGTCGCCCTGGGCGTTCCGGGGGATGACCGCCCCCTTCGCCCAGAACCGCGAAACCTCGTAAGGGACAGCCAGGCCGAGCTTTTCCCAGTGGATCAAGTCGTCGGACACCGCGACATTGATGTCGCAGCCGACGTCGCCCAAGGGATAGACATCCGGGTCTTGGCCGGCCTGCTCCTCGCCGCGGTCGATCGTCCAGATCCCGTTGTAGAACATGTAGTAGCGGCCATTGGCGTGGTAAACCTTGGGATCTTCGCAGCCAAGGATCTCATTGTCCTGGGTGGGGTAGATCACCGGGTTGGAGGGGCTGTCCTGCCACCCGGTTTCGGGATGGTAGACGGCGACGCCGATACGGCTCGAGACCGATTCCTTGCGGGGGGATGCGCGGTAGAAGAGGTAGAGCTTGCCGTCCCGCTCCATGACGGAGGGATTGAAGATTGAATCCGCGGTCCAGCCGATGCCGGTCGGATCGGCCCAGTCCTGGACTTGCCGGAACGTCAGGGAATCGTCCTTGCGGAACGGTCCCACCGCCCATTCCGGGTGCTCGGGATACGCGGCGGAAAACTGGTCGGTAGAAATGGTGTCGGTCAGCGGATTGCTGAACGTGAGTGCTCCCTCGTAGCTGTGGAGCAAGGCTTCTTTGGTGATTTTCTGCATTGGTTCTTCCTGTGGTGATAACTGTCAGTTGCGGACCAGCGTTACCCAGGTGAACCCACCCGGGGCTACAGTGACGCGGCCGGAGTGGTCTGCGCCGTTCTGGTCTGGACCCGGTGCGACGGGCTTGCCGGAAGCGTCAAAGGCCTCCTGGCTCAAATGGAAGCCTTGGGGCATGTCCACTTTTCGATCGATGCTTCCCGGGGCCGCGCTGATGTACAGGGTCGATTGGCCTCCGGAACCGGAGACGGAAACCGAGGAAATCTGCGGCTGCAGCAGCACGCCGTCGATCGACACGTCGCTTCCGGCCTTGGCGGTCAGGCTGTCCTGGCCCGCCGGGATTGCGTGGTCAAGGGAGAACGGGAAGAGCTTGCCCGGAGCTGCCGTGATGCCTTGCTCCCCGGCGCCACCGTTGGGCGTGCTGCCGAGGAATGTGGTCCCGGATGTCCACGACGTCGTGCCGGCGGCTTCCGGGCGCTGGTTCACGATCGGGTATGCGTTCCGTGCCTGGTCCGAGACCGGGACCGTGATCTTCAGGGTGCCGCCCGCGTTGAGGGCGACGTATGCGCCGCCGGACCAGTTCGCCTCACCGGTCCATGCGGAGGCGGGTTTGACGACTGCGCCGCCGCTGATGGTGCCGGTCTCGGCCTCGGCCACCTTGAGTCCGTCCGTCCCCACGGTGCTGCTGATCCCCAAGGCCTTGGCCTTGAGCTCCGGATTGGCGTCCAAGGCGAGCATGGACAACAACGTGTGGATGGTGGATTCCGCCCCGGAGTTGGGGTTGACGCGTCCGTCGGTTTCGATGCCGTCGATCGCGGTACCTGTTGCCGGGTTGTAGGCGGGCTTTCCACTGCGGTTGGCACCGAAGTACCAGCCGGCAGCAACTGCCGCGACGTCCAGCAGGCCGGGAGCATTAGCGGCTCTTGCGGTCGCCACGAGTCCTTCGACCCGCGAGTCCACGCCATAGGCTATCTGCGCCTCACCCGGGGTCGGGCTCCAGGCATTGTCCGGTCCACCGGCGGCGAGGAGCTGCGGAGTGAATTGGGCGGAGTCCTTCACCGCAGCCGTCAACAGATCGGGGCGATGCAGTACCGGGGACGCGTTCGCGACGGCGGCCGCGGCCATTCCGCCCCAAGCGTGCCAGAGTGTCCGGGACTGGTTCCACGGAAGAATCGCGCCGAAGGGCCACTGCTGAACTGATCCCGAGGACATCCCGGCGACACCTTCGGTAAGCTGGTTCAGCGCGGTGGCGGCAGCGCCGTCGTCGGGCGCGGCCTTTGAGTAGGCGGAGAGTCCGAGCACGGCTTCCGCCGAGGCGTCCGCTCCTCCGGTGATCAGCCAGGCAGGGACCTTGGCACCGTCGGCAACGTCGTACTTCCCGTACTTGGCGAGCGACTGCTTGTTCAGGGACCCGACGGCGAGATCAAGCCTGGACTGCAGGAAGGCGGCAAACTGGGGATCGGCAGACTTGAACGCCGCATACCCTTCGCCCAGCGCCCACACGGTCCGCGCAAGCCAGTAGGACTCGGCCGAGTCGCTGGGGTCGGGAAGTTCCACAGGCTTGGCGCTCGGCGTCAGTGTGCCATCGGCTTGCTGCCACAAGACCACGTTGCCGGCATTGGGGCCGGATGTTGTCTGCAAATACGCCAGCTCGCGCAACAGGTCGAAGGCACGGGTGCGGCTCGAGGCATCGCCGGTCTGCTGCCAATGGCGCAAGTAGACGACGGCGGTGCGCGCAATGTCGTCCGCGTTGAAGGCTCCCTGGCTCCAGTTGCCCGTGGCCGGGTCCTTGGAACCTCCGCCTACCCGCGTGTAACTGCCGTCGGCATTCTTGTTGGCGTACGTCCACGGTGCTTGTGCCGCGGGATGTTCACCGATCTGGTACGTCGTGTGGCCCTCCACGGCATGCAGGGGAACAGTGTCCAGCAGGAAATTCAGGTGGGACAAGTTGGTCAACGGCGCCTGCGGTGCCGCGGCCGGCGCCTGCGACGCAGCGGCCGGAACCGGCTGCGTCGCCGAGGCCACGCCTGCCCCGGCCAGGAGCATCGACAGCGTTGCAACAACTGCCACCGGGGCGGATTTCAGCCGTGCATAAACAAGGGGAGGTGTCATGTCTAACTCCTAGGGGGCATGGAAGAAGGGCTGGACTAATGAAGCGGTACTGCTTTTACGCGCGGTCCAGGCGTGCCACGCCGATCTTCGAATCAGCCATGCCATAGAAGACGAACAGTTGCTCGCCGATCTTCTCTATCGCCGTGGGGAAAACGACGTTGGGGACGATTCCCGAGATCTCGTCTTCCGTTTCCGGTGCCAGGAGCGGCTTGTCGCTGCGGGCGATGACGATCGAGGGATCGTCACTGTCGAGGATCATCGCAGCGGCTGTGTAGTTGACGTTCTGCTGGTGGTCGAAGGCGGACTTTTCCATCGATCCGGAAACACCGTGGTAGATCAGGAGCCAGCCCTCGTCGACCCGGATAGGTGCCGGTCCGCCGCCGATCTTGAGTTCTTCGAAAGGGAACTCACTCAGGGCCACGAGCTTGTGCTTGCGCATGTGGACGAGGTTGCGGATGTCCTTCTCGACGTCGGCAACTGCGACATAGGAAATCCAGATACCCGGGCGGTTGTCATCGAGGCCCGCGGGCAGGTGCTCGCCTTCGCCCTCGCGGATCCAGCCGAGGTCCCACATGGGGCGGTGCAGCAGGGCGTAGGAGGGAACGCCGTCGGGATCGTTGACCGGTTCCGGGAAGAACACGGCGTCCTTGTTCGCGAACAGGTTCAAGTCCATGGACAAGTCCGCCTGGTACTCGAAATGGCAGGGACCCAGGCGGTCCCAGGTGCGCAGGTCCTCGGAATGGGCGAAGGCCAGGCGGGGACCAAGCGGTCCGTAGGCAACATAGGTCATGAGGTGGCGGCCGAGGGACGGTACCCAGGTGATGCGGGGATCTTCCGTTCCCGCATTGTTGAGGCCCCGTTCCCACCCTTCGTCCGGTGCCAGGACAACGCCCTGGCGCTCGACGCCGGACGGCACGCCGTCGTCGCCGATGATCACTTTGGCGAGCCCGACGCGGGAGACGTTGCCCTTCGCCACGAGGCGCGGCAGGAGGTACAGCTCACCGTCGGGTCCGCGGCCGCTGGCCGGGTTGAGGACGCCTTCGGCTTCGAACTCGTTCCCGTCCTCCGGGGTCATGATGACGCCGGCGCGGGTGAGGGTGAACGGGACGGTGGGGAGTGCTGAAGTTGAGGAAGTCATAGAGCTTAGCCCTTTACGCTTGAACCGATATTGGTGGAAATGAATTGGCGCTGGAAGAAGATGAACAACGCGACGGCGGGCGCCGCGAGGACGCAGGCACCGGCAAGGATGGCGCCGAACGGGTTGGATGCCGTGGCGGCGATGTTCGAGATGTAGTTCGCCAGGGAGACGGCGAGGGGCTGAATGGCTTGGTCCTTGGTGACGAGGAACGGCCACAGGAACTCATTCCACGGACCGATGAAGGTCAGCAGGATTGCGGTGACAATGGCGGGCCGGACCAGGGGGATCGCGATCTGCCAAAGGATCCTCAGCTCGCTGGCTCCATCGATGCGGGCGGCCTCGAACAAGGTGGAGGGGAGTTGCATGAAGTACTGACGGAACACGAACACTGCGGTGGAATTGATCGCGAACGGCAGGATCATGCCCAGGTACGTGTCGGCGAGTCCGTAGTCCCGCACGATCATGACGTACAGCGGAATGAGCAGGAGCTGGAACGGGATCATCTGCACCAGCAGCATCATTCCGAAGACAACCCCCTTGCCGCGGAATTGCATCTGGGCGAGCGCGTAGCCCACAAGGAGCCCGAAGACCACCGTGAAGAAGATGACGCCACCGGTGAAGATACCCGAGTTGACCAGGCCTTTCAGCAGGTCGATCGAGTTGTTGATGTTGCTGTAGTTCTCGCCGGTGATGTTCGCCGGGCTAGGGAAAGCTCCGCCCACCGAAGTGTCCGGGGAAGTCTGCAGCGAGCCGATGAACATGTAGTAGAACGGGAACAGGAAGACGAAGGCTCCCAGGGCCAGCAGCAAGAAGCTGCCCACGCCGAGGTTCTTGCGCTTCGCCACGGAACTGCCTTTGCGGGAGGCCGTGGATACAGGTGCCTCAGCACTGGAACCGGCTTCGGACGTCGCTCCTTCGGAGGCGCCGGCACGTGGCCTGCGGGCGTCGTCGTCGTCGTTCCTGAGAGGCGCTTTATTGAAAATCGACACGTCAGTCCTCCTTCCCGCCAACGAGGCGTTTCTGGATCAAGGCGATCAGCAGCACGCCGATCACGAGCACCACACCGAGGGCTGCGGCCACATCGGGATTCCCCTGCAGGATTCCCTTCTGGTACATCAGGAACACGGGCGAGGTCGAGGCTCCGTCCGGTCCGCCTCCGCCGGTGAGCAGATAGGGCTCGGTAAACAGGTTGGCTCCGGTAATGGTGGCGAGCAGGGTCACCAGCACGCTGGCCGAGCGCACTCCCGGAACGGTGATGTTCCAGAACTGGACCCATTTGTTCCCGCCGTCCACCGAGGCGGATTCGTAGAGCTCGTCCGGGATGTTCTGTAGGGCCGCCAGGTACAGCAGGATGAAGAATCCCAATTGCTTCCACGTCACGTACAGGGCCACTGTTGGCATTGCCAGCCAGGAGTTCGTCAACCACGAGGGGTTCGGGGCCAGCGGGCCCAGAATGGCGTTGACCAGCCCGTCCTGCTGGAACAGGAACAGCCAGACTCCGACGACGGCGACGCTCGCCGTGACGTACGGGACGTAGTAGCTGACGCGGAAGAAGGTCTTGAGCCGCGTCACGCGGTTCAAGGCGTTGGCTAGGACCAAGGATAGCCCCACGGTCAGCGGCACGTTGATGATCAGGAAGATGCCGATGTTGGCGAAGGAACGTTGCACTTCGGGGTCGGACAGGACAGTGATGTAGTTGTCCAACCCCACGAAGGGACGGTCAACCTGGACGCCCGGAGCGGTGAAGAAGAACTGGTGGAAGGAGATGTAGACGGCATACCCGAGCGGGTAGGCCAGCACCGCAAGGACGAAGATGACGTAGGGGGCGCTGAACAGCAGTCCCAGTGGCTGGCGGCCCAGGAAGTTCTTGCGTTTCCTGGGCGCCGGCCGCTGGTCCACAGCCCGCCCCGCAGAGTCTCCCGTAGCGGGAACCCCAGCTGAGCGAAGTGACATGGGGATTCGCCTGCTACTTCTGGGCTGCCAGTTGGTTGATCTTGTCGGATGCACCCTTGAAGGCGTCATCGATGCTCTGGTTGCCAAAGATCACGGACTTGCTCCAGGCATCCCGGAAGGTCTGCCAGATCTGCACCGAGTTGGTCACGTTGGGAACTTCCACCGTGCGTGCGGCTTCGTCGGCGAAGGTCTTGTAGGCCGGGTTCTGGCTGAAGTAGTCCGCGTACGTGGTGGCCAAGTCCTTGCGCATCGGCATCTGGCCCGTTCCGGAGAGGAGCTTGCCGTCCTGTTCCTTGCTGGTGGCGAACTTCATGACCTCCCAGGCGGTTCCTTGGTTTTTGCACGAGGAGTACATGGCGATGTTCTTGGCGTCGGAGAAGGTGGAGCCGTCGGTCTGGGCTTGCGCACCCGGGACCGGGACCGTGCCCCAATTCACCTTGCCCTTGTAAGCGGCGACGGCCCAGGGGCCTGCGAGGGACATGCCGGCCTTGCCGTCGGCGAAGGAGTCACCCTTGTACGCTTCCTTGGATGCCAGGTTCTCCTTGTAGAGGGTCTGGAACATGGTGGCGACCTGCTTGCCTTGATCGCTGTTGAAGGTGGACTTGCCATCCTTGAGCAGGGTCGTCCCACCCGAATTGGCTGCATAGAACGGGTAGAAATCGAACCAGGGCTGGTAGAAGTCGCTCGTGGGCGAAGGCCACACGGCATTGGCGACGGCGCCGGACTTCACGAGGGTGCGGGCAGTGTCCAGGAACTCGGACTGCGTGGCAAGCTTGGGCTTTTCCGGGTCCAGGCCGGCCTTCGCGAAGACGTCCTTGTTGTAGAAGAGGACCACCGGGTTGGACTTCCACGGAAGCTGGTACGTCTTGCCGTCGGAGGACTTGTACTGGTTGGCGAGATCGCCGGTGCGGTCCTTGATGTACTGTGCGCCGTCCGGGAAGGAATCCAGCGGGACCAAGCCACCCTGCTTCTGGAACTGCGGAACAGCTACCGGGGCCGTGTTGAAGACCAGGCAGGGGGCGTTGCCGGCGGTAATTGCCGCCCCGATGACCTCTTCGGAGCTCTTGCCTGCCGGGATTTCCTGGGCATCGACTTGCTGGTCGGGGTGGGCGGCGTTCCAGGAGGCCACCATGTCCTTGCCCCACTTCACCTCGAACTCGTTGTTTGAGTACCAGATCTTGATGGGACCCTTGGCCGTGGTGGCGGAGTTCGCTCCAGAAGCCGTGCTGCTGGAGGCGCCTCCACCGCATGCGGCCAGGCCGGCTCCGATAACGGCAATAGCGGTAAGGGAGAGGACTCTCGAACTAATTTTTCCGTGCTTCATTGCAACTCCTTTTGCGGGTAAAAACTGAAAATGCGGTGGCGACATTGCCGTCAAACGGGAATGGCAAATAACCCCACCCAATTGCGGGTAGATCGGTATTAGTAAGGATTATTTATTCGGCATGCTGGGGACCGGCCCAGTGGATGCGCGGACTACCAGTTTTGGAGATGGCAGATAGACGTCTTCCGCAGGGGCTCCGCCGAGGAGGCTAAGCAGCTGCTGGGCGGCAACCCGCCCCCAGAGCAGCGGATCGGCGGGGACAGTCGTCAACGGAGGATTGAGGTACCTGGCGAGCTCGGTGTCGTCGTAGCCGGTGATGGATAGATCATCGGGAACCGCCAGTCCGAGGGACTGGGCGTAGGACTGTCCGGCGGTGGCCATCAGGTCGTTCGCGTAGATGATCGCAGTTGGCCGTTGGGCCGAGCGAAGCAATTCCGCGGTAGCCGCCAATCCGCCCGCTGCGGTGAAGTCCGCCTCGATGAAGGAACCGGCCCCGAGCCCGGCTTTCGCCATGGCGTTTTGCCACGCCAAGCGCCGGCTTCGGCCGTGGATGTAACTCTGCGGTCCGCCCACGTGGCCGATTTTGGTGTGTCCCAGGGAAACGAGGTGCTCGACGGCGGCCGCAATGCCTTCGGTATCGTCCATGCAGACAGCAGGGAACGGCGAGGGGGTTTCGGGCCGGTTAAGGGTGACGGCCGGAATCTTGAGGCTCGTCAACAAAGCGATCCGGGAGTCGTCAACCCTCATGTCCGTGAGGATGACGCCGTCCACGCGGCTGTCGGCAGCCAGCTTCCGATAGCCCAGTTTCTCGGCGTCGGCGCTTGCGGCCACCGTCAGGACCAGGACGTATTCGTGCTCGACCAAGGTGGTCTCGATCCCGGCGATGAATGCGGGGAAGAAGGGATCAGTTCCCAGAAGCCGGGGGTCCCTTGCCACCACGAGTCCGACGGCGAAGGCTTTGGCAGAAGACAGGCTCTTGGCTCGAAGATTCGGCTTCCACCCTAGTTCCCGGGCTACCCTGAGAATGCGCTCCCGGGTGTCATCACTGACGCCGGGCTGCCCATTCAACGCGTACGAGACGGCACCCTTGCTCACGCCGGCTGCCTGCGCAACGTCGTTGATGGTCACTGTCATGTTTGCCTCATTGCCACTTGGTGATTGGGGTCACTGAACCGGTTTTGTTATCTCTACTGAACCGGTTCAGGGAACTCTTGTCAAGGGCAAACGGGAAATTGATCGGTATGTGCGGGTCGTTTCCAGGCCGTCGACGACACTGGGGATCGCTCCGACGACCCTGGCGGCCGCCCCGTCGTCGGAGCGGCCGCCAGTGTCAAAACGCTGCCGGTGTTAGTGCTCTGTGCCTGCTGCGGCAGCTTTCTTGGCTTCTTTCTTGGCGTCCTTTTCTGCGCGCAAGGCTTCCGATTCCTGCTGTTCTTCGGCCTTTTCCTGATGGATGACCTCCGCGAGGAGTTTCTCCATCTCTTTCGCTACGCCCGCGGCGGAGGCAGGGTTCTGCCCGGTCACCAAGCGGTCGGAGACGACAACCTTCTCTGCGAAGACGTCGGCGAAGACGTGGATCGCACCCTGTTCCTTGAGCCGATCGGCCAAGAAGAACGGGATGACCTTGTCCATTCCTGCGGCAACTTCTTCGTCGTTGGTGAAGGCGGCCACCTCCCGGCCCCCGACGAGCCTGAAGCCGTCGGCCAGGTCCACGTTCACCAGGCCCGCGGGTCCGTGGCAGACCGCGCCCACCACACCGCCGGCGTCGTAGACGCTCGCCACAAGTTTCTGGAGTCCTTCGCTGTCCGGGAAGTCCCACATGGTGCCGTGGCCTCCCACGAGGAAGACTGCGTCGTACTGGCCCGGATCAACAACGTCCACGCGGGCAGTGTTGTAGAGGCCGGCCCGTGTGGCCTCGTCTTCCGTGAAGGCAACCTGGATGGGATCTTTCGAGTCCACCTGGTCGCGCGGGGGCTGACCGCCCTGGATGGATGCGAAGTCGACGAAGTGTCCGGAATCCTTGAAGACCTTCCAAGGATGTGCAGCCTCGGCCACGTTGTAGCCGGTCTTCTTTCCCGTATCGCCAAGCTCGGAAACGCTGGTTAGTACCATGAGGATTTTCTTCATGAAATGCTCCTATCGTCCACATTCCACCCTACGCCTAGCCCAAATTCAGGCCCACCCCGGCGCTGCAGGACCCAACTAGCTCGCAGTTGTTGTCGTTATGAGGGCTCAAAACGACAACAACTGTCAGTCAGTTGGGAGGGGGCAGGACGACTCAGCAGCCTTCGAAATCGGTGAGCACCTTGACCTTGTCCGCCGACGCCGACGTTGGGTCGAAGGCGTAGCCGAGCCATTCCCGTGCGAGCCTGCTGGCCAGTTCCACCCCGACGACGCGCTGGCCCATGGTGAGCACCTGGCAATCGTTGGACAGGATGGACCGCTCCACGGAGAAGGAATCGTGGGCCGTGGTGGCGCGGATGCCGTCCACTTTGTTCGCGGCGATGGCCACGCCGATTCCGGTACCACAGAACAGGATGGCACGGTCTGCATGGCCGTCTCGAATGAGTTCGCCGGCCTTGATCCCTACGTAGGGGTAGGGCGTGGTGAATTCTTCGGTGGAGTCGCTGCGGTTGACGCCGATGTCGATGATTTCGCTGACCCGCGGATCGTCCCGCAAGTCCGCCATAATCCGGTCTTTGTAGTCCACGCCTGCTTCGTCGGCGCCCAGGATGAGTCGGAAACGTTTCGTGGTCATGCCGTGACCTTCCCGGCACTCACAACATGCGGGCCCATGACGGTGAAGATCATCGCCAGTGACGTGGCTCCGGGGTCTGCTGTGCCCAGGCTTTTCTCGGCGAGCGGCCGGGCCCGTCCTTTGAGGGGACGGAGCGCGGCCGTAGCTTGCGCAGCCGAGGTGGCCGCCGAGGCAGCTTCAGCCCAGGCACGCTCCGGAAGGACACCCTCGGAGACGCGCTCGCTGAAGGTTTCGGCGAAGGGGAGCAGGGCATCCACCATGGTCTTGTCGCCTATCTCGGCCTTGCCCAGTTCGGTGATCCGCGCGGCGAACGCTGTCACGGCTGCGGCGAGTCCAGCCGGTTCCGGCGCCTCGTCGTTGCCAAGGGATTCGCCGAAGGCGCGGAGGCCTGCGCCCCACAGAACGCCCGAGGTTCCCCCCGCTTTGTCCGCCCAGGCATCGCCTGCGGCACCCAACATATCGCCGGCTCCCGCGCCACCGGCCAACGCAGCAACCGCTGCCGCGGTTGCGGCGTCAATTCCGCGTACCATTCCGCGGCCGTGGTCGCCGTCGCCCGCTACCGCGTCCATGTCGCCGAGGCGCGATTCGGCGTCGTGCAGTGCTTTCCGCGCCGCCTCGAGCGCGTCCGCGCAGCTCGCGGCGTAGTTGCGCGAGTCCGGGGTGGCCGCGAAAGCGATAGCCTCAGCGCCGCCGTCGTACGCCTCCTCCGAAAGCAAACCGCCAGCAAGGGTGGCGTTGCCGCGCCGGTAAGCCGGTGTTTCAGCGGGTGCTGTCCACAGCGGTTCGAGTTCTTCGTCGAGCCACGTGATGGTGAGGGAGACGCCGGACATGTCCAGGCTCGTGACCAGTTCGCCGACCTCCGGCATGACCAAGGTGTAGCCGGCTGAACGCAGCAACGGGGCCACGGTCAGCCACAGGACGAAGAGTTCTTCGTGCTTGGTGGAGCCAAGTCCGTTGAGGATGACGGCGAGGCGGTTGCCCGCTCCGTGCGGGGTTTCCGCCAGCAGCCGAGCGACGAGTTCCTGGCCGAGTTCCTTGGCCGGCGGGAGCTCGGTGTCGAACAATCCGGGCTCGCCGTGGATGCCCAGGCCAAGTCCCATCTGCTTGTCGTTCAGCGTGAACAGGGGCGCTTCGGCGCCGGGGAAGGTGCAGCCATGGAAGGCGCTGCCGATGGTGCGGGTCAGGTCATTGGCTTTGCGGCCCAAGCGCACGACGTCGGCCAGTCCGGCTCCCGCTTCGGCGGCGGCGCCCATGATCTTGAAGACCGTGAAGTCGCCCGCGATGCCGCGGCGTTTCGCGGATTCCGACGGCGGTGCGCTCGCGATGTCGTCCGTCACCAGCACGTTTTCCACGGCAATGCCTTCTGCAGCCAAGCGCTCGCTGGCCATGCCGAAGTTCAGGACGTCCCCGGCATAGTTGCCGTACGTGAACACCACGCCGGCCCCGGAATCCGCAGCCTTGGCCACGGAATAGGCCTGTTGGGCGGAAGGCGAGGTGAAGATGTTGCCCACGACGGCGCCGTCGGCCAGTCCCGCGCCGATGAGTCCGGCGAATGCCGGGTAGTGCCCGGACCCGCCGCCGGCCAGGACGGCCACCTTGGGCTGCTCGGGACGACGGCGGCGCACTGCGCCGCCGGGAACCTGGCGCACCAGGCCGGAGTGGAGGTCGCAGAAGCCGGCGAGGGCTTCGTCTGCGAAATCGGCGGGATCATTGAAGATTTTGGTCATCGTGGGCTCTTTCGGCTACGGATGCGGGGGCTGCTAGTGGATGTGGCTTCCACCGTTGATGTCGATGGTGGTGCCTGTGAGGTAGGCGGATTCCTCGGAAGAGAGGAACGTGATGACGGCCGCGATTTCCTCGGTGGTGGCGTTGCGGCCCAGGGGAATCCCGGCGTTGATGGCGGCTTCCTGCTCGTCGGTGCTGCCGACGCGGATGTTCGTGTCCACGGCGCCCGGAGTAATGGCGTTCACGGTCACGCCGGTGGCGCCGATTTCGCGTGCCAAGGCCTTGGTGAAGCCGAGGATGGCGGCTTTTGCGGCGGAGTACGGGACCTTGCCGAAGACGCCGCCCCCGCGCTGGGCGGAGACGGAGGACATGTTCACGATGCGGCCCCAGCCGTTGGCGATCATGTCCGGCAGGAAGGCCTTGGTCACCAAATAGGTGCCGGTGGCGTTGACGTCCATGATCTTGTGCCACAGTTCCAGCGTGGTTTCGAGGAACGGTACAGGCGAGGTGATGCCCGCGATGTTGGCGAGGGCGCCGACGGCGGGGAGGTTGCCTGCGCCGATCTCGGCGGCGACTGCGTTATACGCCGCGGTGACGGAAGCCTCGTTGGCGACGTCGATCTCGTAACCGAACGCGGGGACGTTGAACTGGTTGCCGATTTCCGCCGCGACCTTGGCGGACTTCTCGCCGTCGAGGTCCAGGATCACGACGGCCCAGCCGTCATTGGCGTAGCGGCGTGCGGTGGTGATGCCGATTCCCCGGTCCGAGGTTGCCCCGGTGAGGACTGCGGTGCGCTGGATGGTGGTGGTCATGATGCTCCTTGAATTTGTTGGTGTGAAAGTCAGATGAGGTCTGTGATGAAGCTGGCGGCTTTGGCGGCCGCTGCCGGACGCTCGTCGTGGGTGACGTCGCGGGTTTCGAGCTCGAGCGAGAAATGGCCGCTGTAACCGGTGGCTGCGAGCGAGCTGAGTCCGGCGGCGAAGTCCGCCTGGCCGTTTCCGATGCTCAGGTTGATGTTGCCCGGAACGGCGTCCCGCAAGTGGACATGGGCTATCCGGCCCCGATGGCGTTCGATGTACTCCAGCGGATCTTCGCCCGCGGCGACAATGTGGCTGAAGTCCATGACAATCCCGACGCCGGAGCCCGCCAGCCGCGTGGCGAGCTGTTCTGCGCGGTCCAGGTTCCAGCAGAACCGGAGGAAGTGCAGCGATTCTGTCCAGAGTTCGACGCCGAACTCCGCCGCGCGCTGTCCGGCACCGACGAGTTGGGCTGCGATGGTGTCCAGGTCCTCGTCGAGGCCGCGGACGGGATCGTGGGACAACGCTCCGCACGGGAGGACCAAGGCCTTCGCCCCGGTGTTGGCCGTAAGGGTGAGGAGTGCGTCGAGGTGACTTTCGCGGGCGGCGCGCTGGCCGGCGTCGAGCGCTGCGTTGAGGTCTCCTATATCGCCGTTGACCGAACGGACCCGCAACCCTGAGGCGACGACCTCCGCGGTCACGGCCGAGACGGCGTCGGAATCAAGCTCATAGGGAACGTGATCGCAGACGCCCGGCAGCGCGCCGAGGTCGATTTCCTCAAAGCCCAAACCGCCGATGGTGCGCAGGGCGGCGGGCAGATCCTGGTGCCGGAAGCTGATGGACGAGCAACCGAGTCGGGAGTTGAACATCTTCGTTTCCTCCAGTCGTGCCCGAAGGCAGTAGTGATGGGAACCACAGTAGCTAAGTTAACTGTTAACAGTCAACCCTTGAAGTTGACTGTTGACAGAAATGGATGATGCAGGTCACACTGGCGTATCATGTGTTAACAGTCGACAGTGCTGAAGCGCCTAGCCTCAGTCGCTCTTCGAAAGGGATTCACCAATGAGCAAAGAAGCTCTGACCATGCGCGGTCCGGTCCACGGCACCAAGGACGCCAGGCGCGTCGCCATCGGCTCCGGAGTGGGCGCGGTTATCGAAACCTATGACTTCATCGGATTCGGCACCGCGGCTGCCCTGTACTTCGGAACGGCGTTCTTCCCCACGGGCGATCCCGTGACCGGCACCCTCGCCGCTTTCGCGACCCTCGGCGTCGGCTTCGCGGCCCGTCCCATCGGCGGCATCATCGGCGGCCACCTGGGCGACAAGCTGGGTCGCAAGCCGGTCCTCGTGGCTTCCCTCATCCTGATGGGGGTGGCCACCTTCCTGATCGGCCTGCTTCCCACCTACACCCAAGTGGGCCTGTTGGCTCCGGCACTGCTGGTGTTCGTCCGCATCGTCCAAGGCCTGGCCTTCGGAGCCGAATGGGGCGGAGCCATTCTGATGAGCTATGAGCACGCGCCCTGGAAGAAGAAGGGAAAGTACACCGGCATCGTCCAGGCCGGATTCCCAGTGGGCCTGCTGCTGGCAAACCTGGTCTTCCTTGTCAGCGTCCAGCTCGGCGGCGAACTCGCCTGGCGCATCCCGTTCCTCGCCAGCATCGTCTTGGTTGTCGTTGGCTTGATCATCCGCTCCAAGGTCCCGGAATCTCCCGTCTTCGACGAGGTCAAGGACAGCGGCGCAATCGTGAAGTCGCCCATCGTGGAGGTCCTGAAGACCGACTGGCGCAACATCGTCAAGGGCATCGGCCTCCGGATCGCCGAGACCGCGGGCTACGCCGTCTCCATCACGTACATGATTTCCTACCTGAACAGCCAGCATTTGGCCGATAAAACCCAGACCCTGGTGGCTCTCTGCATCGCTTCGGCCATCGGCATCTTCGCAACCCAGGCCTGGGCGCGGCTCACGGACAGGATCGGACGGCGCCCCGTCTACATCTGGTCCTGCGCCTTCGCCGTGCTGTTTGCCATCCCGATGTTCCTGCTGGTCAACACCGGTTTGTTCATCTTCATCATTGCCACGATCGCCGTCTCCTACGGCGTCTGCCAGAACTCCCTCGCCGGCGCCCAGGGCGCCTGGTTCCCCGAGTTGTTCCAAGCGAAGACCCGTGCCTCCGGCGCTTCACTGGCCTACCAGATCTCGGCCACGATCTCCGGCTTCACCCCCTTCATCACCACCCTGCTCTTCGTCGCCATGGGCTGGATGGGCCCGGCCGTGCTCTTCGGCCTGTACGCCGCGATCGGCCTCTGGGCTGCATTGGCTACCCGCGAAACCTGGGGCAAGAAGGAACGCCAGTTGGCCGATGAGGCCACCAAAAGCACTCCCCAGTCGGTGAATGTCTAATGACGGTGGCGCAGGAACAAAAAACGGCCGGACGAATCGGAGAAACCGCGATGGAACGCATCGAACGCGTGCGCGCTGCCGCAACCCGGATCCGGCACCACGCCCTCAACATGGGCGAAGTCCAGGGGCAGGGCTACGTCGGACAGGCACTCGGAGCGGCGGACATGCTCGCCGCAGTCTACGCGGACCAGCTCCGCTACCGGGCCAATGATCCCGAGTGGGAGGGCCGGGACCGTTTCCTCCTTTCCACCGGCCATTACGCAATCGGCCACTATGCAGCCCTGGCGGAGGCCGGAATCATTCCCGTCGAGGAGCTCGAAAGCTACGGCTCGGACGATTCCCGCCTCCCCATGTCCGGGATGTCGACATACACGCCGGGCATGGAAATCTCGGGAGGGTCGCTTGGCCACGGGCTCTCCATCGCTGTCGGAATTGCCCTTGGCCTCCGGCACCGCGCTCCATCGGGAGAGGGCTCCAGCGCGAGGGTGTACAACTTCCTCTCCGACGGTGAGCTTGATGAAGGGTCCACGTGGGAAGCCGCCATGGGCGCGCACCACCACCAGCTGGGGAATCTCACCGCCATGGTGGACATCAACGCCCTCCAGGCGGATGGCAAGACGGACACCGTCCTCCGGACCGAACCCGTGACGGAGAAGTGGGAAGCCTTCGGTTGGTACGCGCAGCGGGTGGACGGGAACGACGTCGGTGCGTTGCTGGCTGCGTTCGACAACGCGGCTAGCCAGGCCGCCGCCGTCGGGCGTCCTTCCGTCATCCTGTGTGACACGAAGGTGGGCCGCGGCGTGCCGCTGCTCGAAGAACGCGAAAAGGCGCACTTCATGCGCATCGAAGAACACGAATGGCAGCTCTGCCGCAAGCAATTGACCGCAGGATCCAACGGGAAGGCCGGCCGATGAGCACCGTCACCGCTTCGAAAGGCGCAGCTTTGAAAGGCGCAGCACCCAAGCTGAAAACGTCGGCCATGATCGCGTCCTTCGCCGACCCGGGCCAGAAGACTTCGTCGGCGCCTTTCGGCCACGCGTTGGTGAAGGCCGCCGAGGCCGACCCGCGAATCGTCGGACTCACCGCCGACCTCGGCAAATACACGGACATGCATATCTTTGCGAAGGCGTTCCCGGAGCGGTTTTTCCAGATGGGCATGGCCGAGCAGTTGCTCTTCGGTGCGGCGGCAGGCTTGGCCGAGACAGGTTTGATTCCGTTTGCCTCAACCTATTCTGTGTTCGCCGCGCGCCGGGCCTACGATTTCCTCTGCCTCGACATCGCCGAGCCGAACCTGAACGTGAACATCGTGGGCGGGCTCCCGGGCCTGACCACGGGCTACGGCCCCAGTCACCAGGCCACCGAGGACATGGCGATCTTCCGAGGAATGCCGAATCTGACCATCGTCGATCCGTGCGATTCCGTGGACATCGAACAGGCCGTGCCGCAGCTGGCAGCCAGCGACGGGCCTACGTACCTGCGCCTCCTCCGCGGCAACGTCCCCACCGTGCTGGACGAGTACGACTACACGTTCGAACTCGGCAAGGCGAAGGTGCTGCGCGGCGGAAACGACGTCGTGTTCGTCTCGAGCGGGCTCATGACCATGCGTGCGCTGCAGGCAGCGGAGGCGCTCGCCGCACACAAGGTGGATGTCGCCGTCGTGCACGCGCCCACCATCAAGCCGTTCGACGCCGCCACCGTCCTGGCGGAACTGAACACCGATCGCCTGGCGGTCACGCTGGAGAACCACAGCGTGGTGGGCGGCTTGTTCGAAACCGTGGCATCGGCCGTGGTCACGGCCGGGCTGGGTAAGCGCGTGGTTCCCGTGGCTCTACCGGACGAGTTCCTTGACGCCGGTGCGCTGCCTACCCTGCACGAGCGTTACGGATTGTCCGTGCAACGGATCGTGGCAAAGGTCCTCGCGGAACTGGGCTGACCCGGTTCATCAAAGGACGCAGGAGCGCGGAGCAGGCGTGGGCCGGTTCCGCGCTCCTGACGTAAGATCAACAGTTAACACACCGACTGTAAACAGTCGACCACTGACATTGAGGACGGACATGATGGCCGGAGCAACAGCACCCCTCCTGGGACTGGAAAAGAAGAGCCTCCGCGAGCAGGCGCTCTCTGCCCTGCGCACCGCCATCACGAGCGGCGAGCTGGCGCCCGGCCGGCACTTGGTGGAGACCGAGCTGTCGGACATGCTCCAGATCAGCCGCGGAACGCTCCGGGAAGCCCTGCGTCAACTCGAGCAGGAGGGTCTGCTGTCTGCAGGACCCCGCGGCCGGCTTTCCGTCCGGCACCTCGATGCCAAGGAAATCCGCGATATCTACTCCGTGCGGGCGGCCCTCGAGTCCCTTGCGGCGCGCACGCTCTGCGAGCTGCCGGACCGCCAACAGGTGATCACTTCGCTGCGTACCGCCATCGATGCCATGGCGGCCGCCGCCAAGGGAAGCCTCGAGGAACGGATCGAGTCCGATCTGGAATTCCACCGCACCATGTGCCGCCTCACGGGCAACGAGACCCTGCTCCATTCCTGGGAATCGCTGGAGGGATCCATCCGGATGTCCATCATGTTCGCCGGCCTTGAAAAGGGCGTCAAAAACATGAGCGTCGAGCGTCACCACGACATTGTGGCCGCCATCGAGACCGGCGACGTATCCCTGGCCCGCAAAACCATCCTTGAGCACATGGACAGCGCTGCCGCGGAGCTGGTGGCTTAGCGCTCGACGACGGCACATCGAGTGAGGGCATCTCTGAACCTGTCGCCACAGCGGTGTTACATGTAACATGGATTCCATGGCAGTTCGAGATCGGGTCAGCGAGTACCGTAAGCGGATGCGCGAACACGGCTTCCGCCCAATCCAGGTGTGGGTACCGGACGTTCGGGCCGACGGTTTCGACGCCGAAGCACACCGGCAGGCCGCTGCCGCAGCAGCTGCTGATCGCCAGTCCGATGACCAGGAGTTTATCGAGGCTGTGTCAGCGCCTTGGGACGAAGAGTGAACCGTGGCGAACTCTGGACCGTGGCTGGCGGTGTCTACGCCTCCAAGCCGCGGCCAGCGCTTGTGATCCAGGATGACCGATTCGACGTCACCGATTCCGTCACGGTTCTTCCTCTGACAACAAACCTCATCGACGCACCCCTCCTTCGGGTCAGTGTCTCAGCCTCAGAGCTGTCCGGCTTGCGGCAGGAAAGCCACGTGATGATCGACAAGTTGACGACGGTCCGGCGTTCCAACGTGCAAAGCCGCGTCGGCCGTTTGACATCCGCACAGCTCGTAGAGATTGAAAGAGCTTTGCTGGTGTTCCTTGGACTTGCCGGTTAGCGCATCGCCGGGTGGCGGCACCTCCGTTGGGGGTCACTGCCAGTACCCCTCAAGACAGAGACTCCCTGATGTTCTCAACACGCTGTTTCCTTAAATCATGACTCGTCCCGAAACCACGTTGCCGGCTCCGGTTCCTCCCTCGTCCATGGCCGATGCGCCCCGCGCACGGCTCACGCTCATGATTGCGTCGCTGGGATTTTTCCTGATCACCCTCGACATCCTGATCGTCAACGTCGCGCTCACCAGCATCGGCAAGGAACTCGGGGGCGGAACAGCCAGCCTGCAATGGGTCATCGACGGCTACACGCTGATGTTCGCTTCGCTACTGCTGTTCGCGGGTAACCTGTCGGACCGGATCGGCGCGAAAAGAGCGCTGGGATGGGGCATCGCACTGTTCCTGGTGGCGTCGGTCGCGTGCGCCCTCGCGCCGACGTCGGGGATCCTCATCGCTGCCCGCTTCCTCCAAGGAGGTGCGGCATCGATCATGCTGCCGGCGTCGATGGCGCTGATTCGGCAGGCCTTTCCCGATCCCCGCCGTCGCGCACATGCGCTGGGGATCTGGGCAGTCGGCGGGGCCGTGGCTGGAGCAGTGGGACCCCTTGTCGGCGGGCTCCTCACCACCCTGGACTGGCGGCTCGTATTCGGCATCAACCTTCCCGTGTGCATCGCGATGCTGGTGCTCCTGGCTTCCGTTGCCACGTCGCCCCGACGGCCGACTCCGTTCGACTGGGCCGGGCAGGCTGCGGCGATCGTTGCCCTGACCACGTTGATGTATGGCCTCATCACGGGAGGGACCGAGGGGTTCGGCACGGTGCCCGTCATCGGGAGCCTGGTACTGGCAGCCGTAAGCCTCACGGCCTTCCTCTTGATTCAGGCGCGCGGCCGGCACCCGATGATGCCGCTTGAACTGTTTCGCTCCACCGGCATGAGAATCTCGCTCTCGGTGGGCTTCGCGTTCATGGTGGGCCACTTCGGCACGGTGTTTGTCGTCAGCCTTTTCCTCCAGCAGCACCTCGGGCTGACGCCACTTCAGGCCGGTTTCACGTTCCTTCCGTCCGCGGCGTTCAGCATCGTCGGCAACATCGTCAGCGGAACCCTCTCGAACCGGTTCGGGACGCGGGTGCCGGTGGTTGTCGGATTGACGTCCATGGTGGTGGGACTCACCGCGATGCTTCTCACCGCACCGTTGGGATCGCCGCTACTCGTCGGTGCCTTCCTGATTTTCACGGGTTCCGGCGGATCGATCGCGATGCCGCAGGTCACCGCCGTCGTGCTCGCGAGCGTGCCGAGCGAAAAGGCGGGCACGGCCAGCGCAGTCTTCAATACTTTCCGCCAAGTGGGCGGCGCCGTCGCCATCGCAGTCTTCGGCGCCCTCATCGCCGATCGCAGCAACTTCGTCCACGGGATGCAGACCAGCTTCATCATCGCGGCGTCGCTGCTCCTCCTTACCGCGTTCGCCAGCCTCTTCCTCCATTCACCGGGCGCCGCCAAAAGCTAGGGAGCGCCCTCCCGCGAGCTCACCGGCCGATGTAGGCCGCCAAATGCTCGCCGGTAAGGGTGGATCGCCCTGCGATGAGGTCGGCGGGGGTGCCCTCGAAAACGATCTGTCCGCCGTCGTGACCGGCGCCGGGGCCAAGGTCGATAATCCAGTCGGCATGCGCCATGACCGCCTGGTGGTGCTCGATGACGATGACCGACTTCCCGGAGTCGACAAGCCGGTCCAGCAAGCCGAGCAGCTGTTCGACGTCGGCCAGGTGCAGGCCCGAGGTGGGCTCGTCGAGAACCAGCACGCCGCCCTTTTCGCCCATGTGGGTGGCCAGCTTGATCCGCTGCCGCTCGCCGCCGGAAAGGGTGGTGAGCGGCTGGCCGAGGCTGAGGTATCCGAGTCCGACGTCGGCCAGCCGCTGCAGGATTGCGTGCGCTGCGGGGATCCTGGATTCGCCCGCGGAGAAGAACTCCTCGGCCTCTTTCACTGACATCGCCAACACCTCGGCGATGTTGCGGCCGCCGAGGCGGAATTCGAGCACCGACGCCTGGAACCTCTTGCCTTCGCATTCCTCGCACGGAGTGGAGACCGTGTCCATGAACCCGAGATCCGTGTAGATGACGCCCGCGCCGTTGCAGGTGGGGCATGCGCCCTCGGAGTTGGCACTGAACAGCGCAGGCTTCACGCCATTGGCCTTCGCGAACGCCTTCCGGATGGGCTCGAGCAGACCGGTGTACGTCGCGGGGTTGCTCCGCCGCGAACCCTTGATCGCCCCCTGGTCAATCGAAACGACGCCGTCCCGCTTGGACAACGAGCCGTGGATCAGCGAGCTCTTGCCGGATCCGGCGACGCCCGTGACGACAACCAGGACCCCGAGCGGAATGTCGATGTCGACGTCGCGCAGGTTGTTCTCGCTCGCGCCACGGATCTCCAGTGCGCCGGCGGATGCCCGCACCGTCTTCTTGAGGGTTGAGCGGTCCTCGAGGTGGCGCCCGGTCAGGGTGCCGCTGGAACGCAGCCCTTCGAGGGTGCCTTCAAAGACCACTTCGCCACCGGCGGTGCCCGCGCCGGGACCGAGGTCGACGACGTGGTCGGCGATCGCGATCGCCTCCGGTTTGTGTTCCACGACGAGTACGGTGTTGCCCTTGTCCCGCAGTTGCAGCAGCAGTTTGTTCATGCGCTGGATGTCGTGCGGGTGCAAGCCGATGGTGGGCTCGTCGAAGACGTAGGTGACATCGGTGAGCGAGGAGCCCAGGTGCCGGATCATCTTCGTGCGCTGTGCCTCACCGCCGGACAGCGTTCCGGCCGGCCGGTCGAGCGAGAGATAGCCGAGCCCGATCTCCGCGAAGGAGTCGAGGAGGTGCCGCAGTCCCTTGAGGAGTGGTGCCACGGAGGGTTCGTCGAGGCCGCGCACCCATTCGGCAAGGTCGCTGATCTGCATCGAGCAGGCGTCCGCGATGCTGATTCCCTTGATCTTGGACGAACGGGCCGCCTCGGTGAGCCGGGTTCCGTTGCAATCGGGACAGATCGTGAAGGTGATGGCCCGCTCCACGAAGGCGCGGATGTGTGGCTGCATTCCCTCCGGATCCTTGGAGAGCATGGACTTCTGGATCTTGGGAATCAGGCCCTCGTAGGTCAGGTTGATTCCCTCGACCTTGATCTTGGTGGGCTCCTTGTGGAGCAGGTCGTGGAGTTCCTTCTTGGTGTACTTGCTGATCGGCTTGTCCATGTCGAAAAAACCGGAGCCGCTGAAGATGCGCCCGAACCAGCCATCCATGCTGTAGCCGGGGATGGTGAGCGCGCCCCCGCTAAGTGACTTGCCGGCGTCGTACAGTTCGGTGAGGTCGAAGTCGGTGACCGAGCCCCGTCCTTCGCAACGCGGGCACATGCCGCCGGTGATGCTGAAACTCCGCCGCTCCTTCGTGGTGGTACCGCCGCGCTCGACAGTGACCGCGCCCGCGCCCGAGATCGAAGCGACGTTGAACGAGAACGCCTGGGGCGATCCGATGTGCGGCTGGCCGAGCCGGCTGAAGAGCATGCGCAGCATGGTGTTCGCATCCGTGGCGGTACCCACGGTGGAGCGGGGGTTCGCGCCCATCCGCTCCTGGTCGACGATGATCGCCGTCGTGAGCCCCTCGAGCAGGTCCACATCCGGCCGCGCCATGGTCGGCATGAACCCTTGCACGAAGGTGCTGTACGTCTCGTTGATCATGCGCTGCGACTCCGCGGCGATCGTGGCGAACACGAGGGAGCTCTTGCCCGAACCGGAGACGCCCGTGAACACCGTCAACCGACGCTTCGGCAGCTCGATGCTGATGTCCTTGAGGTTGTTTTCCCGTGCGCCCTGTACGCGAATCAGATCGTGGGTGTCGGCAGTATGAAGCTCAGGCGACTGGGTGTCCGTGCTCGTGGCCGTGCTCATCGTGTCTCCATCTTTTACGCGGGGTCGTCTTCGGTCTTCGTCGGCTATCGCTTGGCTAGTGAGGATCCTGAAGCAGCCCGAGGACATTGCCGTCCGGGTCGGTGACGGTGGCCACCAAACGGCCGCCCCCGACGTCGCGGGCTGCTTCCTTCAGCGTAGCGCCGGCGGCAGTCACCTCTGCCAGCTTTGACTCGATGTCCGAAACGTGCCAGTAGGCGACGGGCGAGGTCATGGCTTGCGGTCCGCCTCCAGGGACGAGCCCGATGTGCTGGCCCGCGACGTCGAAGCCGACGTAATACGGTCCGTCGGCCTGCGGCGGCGTCCCAAGCAAAGCGGTGTACACCGCCTTCGCGGCGGCGAGGTCGGAAACGGGATGCAGCACGGTCTTGATTCCCTCGTTGGAAGAGTCGCTCATGATCACTCCTGAAGTCATTAGGGGACGAAGCTGGCGTGGACGGTGTTGTCCATGACCGCCATTCTAGGCGCGGCCCGGGAGCGGCGCTTCTCCATTCCTGACCGGTCTTGTTGCGGGATATTCGTTGTATGGACATCCCCGGTGAGTGGTGCCACCATGGCCGAATACGGGGCCTTGGCGCCGCGCCAGGGCAAGAGCGTGGCTGGAGGAAGCAATGCCGGAATCCGATCTCGACCTGATGGTGGAGAAGTACCACCGAGCGCTCGATGCATTCATCAAGGGAGACCCCGGGCAGCAGAAGAAGCTATTCTCAAAGCGCGACGACGTCACGCTCGCTAATCCTCTCGGCCCGCCTGCGCGGGGCCCGAGTGCAGTCGAGGCGACCATGGATCGGGCGTCTTCCGGGCTCAGGGAGGGCGAGCCGATCAGGTTCGAGCGAATCTCCGGCGATGCCGGGACGGAGCTTGCGTACATCGTCGAAATTGAATGGGCGCGGGCCAAAGTTGGCGGATCTGATGAGGTGTCCCCGATTCCCCTTCGGGTGACGACGATTTTCCGCCGGGAAGACGGTGAGTGGAAGGTCGTCCACCGGCACGCGGATCCCATTCTTTCCCCGCGGCCAATCGAGTCGCTCGTCCAGAGCTAGTGTGGCCCAAGGTGCCGGATCAACGCGTCGAGGATCGGCACCTGCCCGCTCACCAATTTGGTGCGGGCGACGGCTTCCGTGGCCCACATGGCGTCGTCAATCTCCGGATAGCTCCGGATGACACCTGATCCGCGCGGCCACTCAAGCTCGAACGTGTTGCTCACGATGTTCTCCGGTTCAAAATCCGACTCCGCCGTGAAAGCCGCAACGAGTTTGCCCGACGGTTGCCGGAAGATGCCTAGCTGGTGATAATCGACGGCCGGCGGGGGAGTGCCTATCTCCTCGGCGAATTCGCGCTTCGCGGCCATCAGGGGGTCCTCATCCTCGAGGTATTCGCCTTTGGGAATTGACCAGGCGCGTGCATCCTTGTGGGCCCAGAAGGGTCCGCCCATGTGGGCTATCCATACTTCCAATTCCGTAGTGGAGCTCCGGCGGAACAACAGAATGCCCGCGCTTCGAACTGTCATTTGCCCTCCCAGGCACAGGTTATCCGCCGGGCCGGGAAGCCGGAACCCGCAGTACGCCAACGGCCTCCGCCAGGTAAGGCCCCGGATCCGGATCCGTGCCGGCGGCCCATTGCATCCAGGCCTCGAACGTCGCCCCGAGATAGGCGGCGCACAGATAGCGTGCCGCGCTTTCGCGGACGCCGTGCGCAACGAGGTAAAGCCGTGCCCGGTCCCGTTGTGGAGCCAAGGCATCGTAGCTCCTGCTCGCCAGCTCCGGGTGCTCTGCGATCAGGCGCAGGCGCCCTCGCGTTACGGAAAGATCCGGGATCGCCGAAATCCCGGCGATGGCGGCCGCCCGCAGTCCTGCGAGGATACCGCCGTCGGACGCTCCGCCGTCGGACGGCTCCGCTGTGCGGGCGGCCTCCAGCACACGGCCCGAAGCTTCCACTACCGGTTCCATGCCGCCCCAGACGAGATCAGCCTTGCTGGGGAAGTAGCGGTACAGGCTCTTCCGCCCGATTCCCGCCTCGCGCGCGATGTCCTCCATTGACGTCCGCTCGTAGCCGTTCTCGGCAAAAAGCCGGAGCGCGACGCCGGCCACGGCGTCGGGATCAATCGTCGCCGGGCGTCCGGTGGAGCGCCCGATGACGGGCTTCGTATGGTCTGAGGGCATCTCTCCAGTATCCACTCTTACATAATGACACGGAGTGTCATAAAGTGGACGGAAAGCCACCAGCACCTTCAGGAGGAACAACATGGGCAACGAAACTCCATGGCAGGAAGCCGCCATCAATGGCCGTTTTGCCGGGAAGACAGTCATCGTCACCGGAGCTGGCTCGGGCATCGGCCAAGCTACGGCCCTGCGCATCGCGAAGGAAGGCGGCAGGGTCATCGCCGCCGACATCAGCAAGGAGCGCCTTGACGCCTTGGTGGAGGAAAACAGCGGCCTGGACCTGCTGCCCGTGGCCGGCGACATCTCAACCGAGGAGACCGTTGCCGCCGTCGTCGTCGCTGCCGGCGGCCGTGTGGATGCCCTCGCCAACATCGCCGGGATCATGGATAACTTCACCCCGATCCACGAGGTGGACGACGCCATGTGGGAGCGCGTTTTCCGGATCAACGTCACAGCCCTCATGCGCCTGACCCGCGCCGTGGTGCCCTTGATGTTGGAGGCCGGCACCGGCTCCGTGGTCAACGTCGCCTCCGAGGCCGGGCTGCGCGGCTCCGCCGCCGGCGCGAGCTACACGGCGTCGAAGCACGCCGTCGTCGGACTGACCAAGAACTCGGCCGTGATGTACGGGCCGAAGGGGCTTCGCTTCAACGCCGTTGCCCCCGGGCCAACCATCACCAACATCGAGGCAACGTGGGGCTCCCAGCTGGCCGCCGAACGCCTCGGTCCGCTCATGCAGGCCACTGTCCCCACGCCGGCGACGGCCGCCCAGTTGGCGGCATCCATCACCTTCCTGCTCAGCGACGACGGCACCAACGTCAACGGCGCCATCCTCGCGTCCGACGGCGGCTGGTCGGCGCTGTAAGGCGGCTCTCTAGGCAAGACGACGACGGCGGGAGCGTCCCGCCGTCGTCGTCCTGGGTTTCCTGCGACTTCAGCCCGTGTAGCCCTCCACCTGCTTTGGGGGCCGTGGCTTGGCCTCGTTCGGGTTCTCCCCGTATTGCCTCTTGGCCCGCCGCTGGCGCAGCAGGTCCCAGCTCTGATCCAGGTCCTGTTCGATGCGCTCGAGCCTTGCCCGGTCGGGGGCATGCGCAGGACCCGGCGGGGCCGCCTCTGCCTTCTCCCGGAGTTCCCGCTCCTCCTCCACAAGTGACTGGATGTGGTGCAGAATGCCCTGTTCGTCCATGGTTACCTCTTCCTGAACTAGCCGTTACCAGTCAGGTTAGTGAGCTGCGCTAGGCGTGAACAGAGGCGGTGTTTGCAAGTGCCATCCCGCCAATGTCCCATTTGCGGAATACTTGGACGCAGATCCAGGATTTCCGCAAGCGAAGGCGGTGATTAGCCGTGAACGGCGAAAACGGTGCGTTCAAGCGCCGGCTGGAGCGAGCCATGGAGCTGCGGAATGTCCGCGCCACCGGCATGACGGCCGGGGAAGAAGCGGAACTCGAGGCCGCCGACGACGAAGAGCGGCGGAAGCGCAAGAAGGTGGACGACGCCGCTCGGGTGGAATACCTGATCCGCGACGCCATGGCGCAAGGGAAGTTCGACAATCTGAAGTACGCAGGCAAGCCGATCCCAGGGCTGGGGGAGCGCTACGATCCCGATTGGTGGGTCAAAGGCCTCATCCAGCGCGAACATCTCAGCGGCCTCGGCCCAAAAGCCATTCTGCTCCGCACCGAGGATGCCGAATTGGATGCGAAGCTTGACGCCCTGTATTCGGAAAAGCAGGTGCGCGATCTGGTGGAGGACTTCAACGCCCGGGTCATTGACGCGCGGCGCCAGCTCCAGGGCGGTCCTCCAGTGATCACGAAAACCCGCGATATCGGCGTCGAGCTGGAACGCTGGCGCGAGCGCCGTGCTGCGGCTGCCGAGGCAACCGCGGCCCAGGAAGCCGTGAACCAGGAGCTTGTGGACACGCGGCCGTGGTGGCGCCGCATCTGGAGCGGCTCGGGGTAAGTGGGGACCTCAGCGATTTCTGCCGGTGTTGAACGCAGGCGTTCCGGCCAGCCGGCCGCCGTCGACTGCGAGCACGGTTCCAGTGACGAACGAGGACTGCTCCGAGCAGAGCCAGACGGCGGCAGCGGCAACCTCGGCCGTGGAGCCGATCCGCCCGAGCGGCACGGCGGCGGCCACCCGATCCTGGGCGGATTGGCCGGCCCCGGCCAGCCGCTCGGTGAGGATAGGGCCGGGAGCGATCGCGTTGACCCGGATCCCGTGCGAAGCGTAGTCGAGCGCGGCCACCCGGGTCAGGCCGCCGACGCCGAACTTGCTCGCCACGTAGCCGCTCATGCCGGCGACTCCTTGTTCGCCGGCCGTGGAGGACATGTTGACGATCGCTCCGCCGTTCCCGCTCGCCAGCATGAGCTCGATTTCGTATTTCAGGCAGAGGAACACTCCGCGCAAGTTGACTGAGATGGCGCTGTCGAACTCCGCGCTCGCCCATTCGGCCAGGGGCGCCGGCGTCCGCCCGCCGCCTGCGGCATTATTGACGGCGACGTCGAGCCGGCCGAAGCGGTCCAGGATCTGGGCCAGCAGCGTCTTCACCGAATCTTCATCGCCCACATCCACGGACATCGCTACCGCTTTCCCGCCACCCGAGCTAATGGCGGCGAGCTGCCGAGACAGTCGAACACTGTCACGGGAGGCAAGGACGACGTCGGCACCGGCACCGGCCAGCGCAGCCGCGATCTCCGCACCGATTCCCCGGCTCGCTCCGGTCACAAGCGCGACCTTGCCTGACAGGGGACGGGTGGAATCCGCCGTCGTCATGGCGCTGTCCGGCTTGTCCGCGGCGTATGCGGCCGGGGCTCTTGGTTCGCGGCCGCGCGGTTGCGGGGGAGCAGGAAGCCTGCGGCAACCAGCCAGAGCAGCCCGCCGAAGCGCCCGAGCGGCAGAAGGAGCTGAAGAGGCTCGATCGCCATCGACAGGAAGCTCAACTCTGACAGTGCGGCGATGACCAGGCCGGTCCAAGCCAACCAACGGGGCATGAAGCCAAGGATCAGGGCCGGGACGGCGATTCCCGCCATGAGGAGGCCGGTTCCGACGACGAAGCCGACCCCACCGGTAATGAATGCGAGGAACGCGAGTGCGTGCGTCAGCGTCACATCCGTGGTGATTTCCGGCCGGCTCAGCAACCAGGTCAGGGAGCCCGACACCATGAGGAAGATGGCCGCGCTGACTCCGCCAAAGAAGCTGATGGCCGGTCCGGGAACGCGTACGCCGAGCCGGAGCTGCCGGGCGTAGACGGTGGCCGCGTAGATCCCCAAGGGCACGGCAGAACCGAATTGGAGCATGCCGCCGACCCGCACCGCGGCGACGTTTTGCTGGAAGAAAGCGGCCACCTGTCCGGTTGAAGCAAAGGGCGAGACGAACGTTTGGCCGCCCGTCAGGATTGCGGACGTGATGAGGCTGGCGAGGAAGATGCCCAAGCTGACCAGGGCGAGAATGCCGGGGTGCGGGCCGCCTGACCTGGCTGGACGGCCGCCCTCGCCGGGAATCGAACGACTACTCATGGCTGAACCTTTCCTAATTGCATCACTACTGAAATAGTTCACCTACAGAATTATTCTGTCAAGCCTGTATTCTGAATCCATGGACTTAGCCACACCGGGCCGGCCGAACCGGACCGCTTTTCTCTTGTCGCAGTTAGGCGCGGTCGCGTCGTCGCGCTTTGCCGACCGCACACGGGAGATCGGCCTCACGCCAAGCGACGCCGGCGTCATCCGCCTGCTCGGACGCGCCCCCGGGTTGAGCCAGCGCTCCCTCGCGGACAGGCTCGGCGCCGTCCCCAGCCGGGTGGTTTCACTCATCGACTCGCTGCAGGAGCGCGGCCTTGTTGAGAGGATCCGCAGCAGTACGGACCGGCGGAACTATGAACTGCACCTCACGGACGCCGGCCAACGCGTGTTGCGTGAACTGCGAGGTATCGCGGAACAGCATGAAGCGGAGCTTCTGGCCCCCCTGACAACGGAGCAGATTGGCCAGCTTGACGTGCTTCTCGCCCAACTCGCCAGCGGCCACGGGCTGGACAAGGACCTCCACCGCGATGTCGGTCGCCAGGCCGGAAGCGATGCCGGATCCGACGGCGTACGCAAGGCCTGATCGGGCGCCCGGGTCCCGTGCCGCCGTCGGGAGCTCTCATGACGATCGGGCCACGATTTTTGCCACTATGTGGGGAATAGCAGCTGCATGGTGTATGTTGCACATTCGCCAGCAAATACACAAGAGAAGAGATAACCCCAGGTGGCAACCGATTACGACGAACTCCGCTCCGACGTCGCGGAATCCCAAAGCACGTCACTCCAGGCCCTGCAGTCTGCCAATGCTCCGGACGCCCGCAGCGTTGTTCGGGAGCTGGACGAGGCCGATGCTTTTGAAGGCAATGAGGTGCCAGGCGGCGAATTCGTAGCCGAGGAACTCATCATTGCAGTCGTTCCCCAGAAGGAAGACGAGTTCACCTGCTACTCGTGTTTCCTCGTCCGTCACCGCTCCCAGATTGCCCGTGAAAAGAACGGCCACGCGTACTGCGTGGAGTGCGAAGGCTGAGCCTCTGAGGCCCAGCCCCGTGCCGCTTAGCCGCCTTTCCCGCAGTTGCGTTCATCACAGGGAATTCAGGCGCTTCTTGGCGAGCTTTTCATAGCGGGCCCCGGAGTCCGCTGCTCGCTGCTCTTCGGCAGCGAGCAAGGGAGCGAATGGTGAGTTGTCCTCCACCGATCCGTCGGTATCGCTTGCGAGCCGGAGCAGTATTGAGCGGCTGACAACGCTGTCCTGATGCTCTCCCAGGACCTTCTGGATCTTCTGGGCATTCCGTGCCAGCTTCACGGCGGGTTTCTTGTGGACGTCCGCCAGTGCTTCGGCCGCATGGCGCAGCCGTTTCGCGTCTTTGCGGACCTGATGCAATGCCCTGTCGCCTTCGACGCCGGTTTGCCCTGCGGCTGCCTTCTGGGACCGGCGCAGCCGCTTGATCGCCCTACCGGCCAGCTTGGCCGTGACGGGACGGGCCTTCTTCCCGGCGCGAGGCTTCGTGGGAGGCTCGTCGCGGAATTCCTCAAGTGACTCCAGGAGCCGGAAATAGCGTTTCGTTCCTAGAGAGCGGAGCATGTTGCGATACCCGGAGTTGAAGGCTGTCTCAAGTTCGTCATTGATCCTGCTGGCAGCTGAAGCGGGCACTAGGCCGTCGGGTTGCTCATTCATCAGTTCCCCGATCCGGTCGCGCAGCACCTCGGCATCCCGGGCCTTGCCCAGGACCTTGCCCAGCCATTTCAGTTCGGTCTTGAGCTGATCCGCGGCGTCGGCGTCGAAGAGCTTGCCGTAGGCGGACAAAGTTGAGCGGAGCCTCCGCGTAGCCGAGCGCATGCCGTGAACGGCGTCGTCGGCGCCTTGCCGGACTCCGGAGTCCAGTTGGGTGATTTCAGCTATCTGCGCGGCGATGTAGGAAACTATTGCATCCCCGGCAGAGCCCTTCGGACGGGCTTTGGGCGGCGCCGGTACCGCAGCTGGCCAGGACGTTCCGAATGCGCGGGCCAGCTTGGACGCGTGCCCCGATGGGGTTGCGCCGGCCCCGGACAAGACGCGGTCCGCGCTCTCAAACAGGGCTTCATCGCCGTGCACCAGCTCGATTTCCCATTCCCGCCATTGCCTCTCCAATTGAGTTGGGTGCAAGGTCTCGGCGGTCACGTGGTCATCCACGAAGTCGGCCAGGGTGACGTCCTCGCTTCCGTGTAGCCGGTGAAGAGTGCGGCGGGTGTGGATCCGGGCCACAGGCCTGAGCTCATCGCCGCGGGTGAACACAAGGAGCCTCTCCGCGAGTTCCTCGGGGACAATCTCGGGCTGACCCAGCGGCGCATGGATCTCCACGCGATTGTCCCTCTCTGCCGGCAGTTTCAGGTGCCAGCCTGAATCGGTGCCGCCGGTGCGGCGCCGCAAGGTGATGCGATGCTTGGCAAGGATGAGGCCTTCGGTGTCGAAGTAGACGGCTTCGAGCTGATGATCTGCAGGGTCTGCGACCTGTTCGACGCCGGCAATGTCCTCGAACGCGGGAAGAGGCGTTTCCAGGTCAGCGTCGTACTTGCGTTCTGTTTCCACGGATTCCTGGGTCGACATTCCGTTTCCCGTCCTTCTCGTAGTTGCCCGCGCCTATAGGCATCCTCCCACCAGGCCTTCTGCAGGGAAAGACCGGGCGAAGGGATCTCATCGGGTCCCTTGCGGGCGCGTCGATCTGGGGAAGAATGTGGGGCATGACTTCGACGCCGAGCCTTGGTCCGTTCGTCCATGATTTCTTCGGGGACGCCTCGTGAGCGCGTTCGTGCTGGTACCCGGAGCAGGCGGCTCAGCCTGGTATTGGAGCCGCGTCGTCCCCCTCTTGCAGGAAGCAGGCCACGATGCTGTTGCGGTTGATCTGCCGGGAGACGACGAAAATGCGGGTTTGCCTGAGTACGCGCGCTTGGTTGAGGCGGCAATCGGTGGCCGGCCCGACGTCGTGCTCGTTGCGCAATCGCTTGGCGGTTTCACCGCGCCCATGGTGGGTGCCCGGACCGGCGTCGCAGAGATCGTCTTAGTGAACGCAATGATTCCCAACCCGGGTGAGACCCCTGGAACATGGTGGGACAACACCGGCTGGGAAGACGCACGCAAGCGTGCCGCCGCGGCCGGCGGTTACGGCAAAGAGTTCGATGTGAACGAGTACTTCCTCCATGACGTTTCACCGGAGGTCGCGGCCGAGGGCGAACCGCACCAGCGGCCCGAGGCAAACGCAGTCTTCGCGTCGAGCTGCGACTTCGTGGAGTGGCCGGCCGTGCCCATCAGGGTGCTCAGCGGCGCGGGGGACCGGTTCTTCCCGCTCGAGTTCCAGCAGAGGGTCGCGCGGGATCGCCTCGGGCTCGAGCCGGATGTGCTGCCCGGCGGGCATCTCCTTGGGCTGTCGAATCCGGTTGGGGTGGCCGACTACCTCTTGCACCGCTGAGCTTTTACCACTCCGGGCGTCCGATTCCCTAGACCGGAATCGACGCAAGCCCTAAGATCACTCTGACGGCACCAGCCCTGGCTGATCGATGTCCGTCGCGGTCTCACCCTTTAGCGTGAGCGCCGGGTCCGTTCCGCGACTCCTGGGTCTTCGAACGGGCCCGGTCGACCTCCGCTGGGACCATCTATCCAGAGGAGGCCTTCCTATGAGTGAAGCCAACAAGGAACTGGTACGGCGCCACTTCCAGGAAATCTGGAACCAGAGACAACTGGACGTTTGTGAGCAAATCATGGCCGATTCATACGTCGAGCACGCCCAGGCTCCTTTCGGGACTACCGAGCCGGGCGCCGTCGTCGGACCGCAAGCGATGCGCGCGACCGTACAGTGGCTACTTGCCCAGTTTCCCGACATGACCATGACGCATGTCCGCGCGTCAATCGCACTGGTTCAGGATCGAGGACGGCAAGCTGGCTGAGCATTGGGCCACTCGCGATGACCTCACCGCAATGCTCCAACTTGGCGTCGTCAGGCAGCCTGGTCCGCCTAAAATCGTGACGATCATCCAGCGAATAGCAGGGCGCAGAAGCGGGACATGACCCAACGCCCTCGCTGCGTTCGACGCAACCTCGCGATAGTTAGAGAGTAATTACTCGTAGAGGGTGACTGCGGCCTTCCAACGGAGGATGCTTGATTGTTGGGAGGGAAAATCATGACACGAGATGTGACTCATTTCGAGCGACTTTCGGCGTGGACCGAAAACGACATGAAGCCAGCCGTCGGCAAGTTGTTGCGCGGTGAGGGTTTGCCTGCCGAAGCCCGGGAAAGCAACCATCCCTCGCCCCTGGATTTCCAGATCCCTGAGGAACTGGACCGTGCCTTGGAGTCGGCTTCGCAAACGCTCAGCCTCACGCCCAGCGAGATCCTGCGCGAGGCCCTGTCCGAATGGCTGGGGAGCCACGGACAGCCAGCCACGGGCCACCATCCGTTCGGGAAGCACACCGCGCTTTAACGTGCGCTGGGCTGCGGGTTGCGGAGCTGCAGCTGTTACTGGTGGCTGCCCTGAACGGCGTCTCCGTGCCGCGCAGAGCGGAAGGGCGAGGCCGCCCGAGGACTGGGCGGCCATGGCCAGTCCTCGGGGAGGTAATGCAAACTGTCTTTAGCCGCCGCAATACTTGCTGTAATTGGTCCCCGCGTTCTGGTAATCGTTCTTCATGGCATTGAGCTTCGCGGTATCCGGGTTGTCCTTCGAGGACTCGTCCAGGTAGTCCACAAGCGTCTTCAGGGTGGGCTTCAGCTCATCCGAGGACACGGCTTCGATCGGGCGGAGCTGGTTGGCTACCCGGATGGTTCCCGTTTTGTCCGTGGTGTTCGTGGGGTTCGAGATGACGGTCTTGACCCTGCTGCAGGTGTCCGCGGTGCTCAGCTGCTGCGATGCCGAGCAGGCTGAAGCGGAGAGGAGGAGCCCGGCCGCGAGCAGGGTTGTGGTGATTTTCTTCATGGTTCCCTCAGTAGTTGCTGACGTTTGATTGTAAGCAGACGGGGCGTCGCGCCCAATGCAGGCTTAGCCGGCGGACCGGTCCATTTCGTCCAGCCCAGGGTCGGATGAGTACAAGGGAGGGGCCCCTCGGCCTTCCGGCCGTGGAACCCCTCCTATGATTTGAGCGCGCTGGATCAGCGCTGGGGGAGGGTTTTGGTCCCCTCGATCTGCACTGCCTGCAGCTTGTTCGGGTCCAAGCCAAGCGTCTTCAGGATGGTCGGAGCAATCTGCGTCGTCTCGACCGCGGTGGTCACGGTCCGGGCGTGTTCGTCGTTGGCGCCGGAGACCACGAGCGGCACATCGCGGTCGTCGGCACTGGCTCCGCCGTGTTCGGCGATCTTGGCCTTGCCGCCGGTGTAAACCACTCCGGTCTGCGCTATGCCGAGGATGTCCGGGTAGCGTGCATCGCTGGTTTGGGTGCCGAAGTAGTTTGCAACTTCGCTGCCCGCATAGACCTTGCTCAAGCCTGAGGTTGTCACGGTCTTGGCGGCGCCGTTGATGTCGTTACCGGCGGCAGGGTGCGCTGCCAGGTAGTCCTTGGCGAACTGCGCTGCGGCCTGCGAGTGGTCCGAAAGCCAGAGCTGCATGATGTCGTCGTCGGTGGAGAACGCCACGAGGTCTGCGGAGCCGGGGTGGGCCGACTTCCACGTTGCGTTCAGGCCGTCGATGATTGCGCTGTCAGGCACCCTCGTCAGCGTCGAAGCGTCCATCGGCGACTGCCCGTGCTTGGCAGAAAGGATCACCGTGGTGTCCTTTGCGTGGCCGGAGGCGGCAAGCGCGGACTCGAGCTTACCGACAGAAGCGTTGACGAAGTCAAGGGCTTTGCTCAAGAGCGGCCCGGGAACGGTGCCGCCCTGGAGGTAACCGCCGGTGAGGCCGTCCGACGTCGGGAGCTTCTGGGCCGTCGACACGGCCTGGAAGTTCATCCCGAAGATTCCAGGTACTGCGGCCATCTTGGTGCCGGAGTGGTCCTTGCCGTCGATTTCGTTCAGCACGGCCTGGACCTTGTAGCCGTCGTACTGCTGGGTTGCGGCGTTGTCCTTGGTCCAGTCGCCATTGAAGGGAGCGGGGGCGATGCTGTTGATCTCAGGGGTGAACAGGTCATCCAGGCCCTTGCCTGAAGGGCCGTTCAGGATCTCGTAGGCCGGGTGCTTGTCCGACCACGCCGTGGTGAGGCCGGCGCTCTTCGCCACCTCGAAGACCGTGTTCACCTTCAAGTACTGGTGCGGATAGACCGGCTTGCACGTCGCCGGGTCAACCGGGAGGGTGGCCGGGTCGAGGAGTGCGCCGGGCTGCCCCGTCATGTTCAGGATGCTGGCCGGAAGCCCGGCCAGCCCTTGGCCGGCGTCGAGGGCGTTCTGGTTCCTGTCCGCGGCTTCGGTGAAGGCCACTTCGGCGCCGGGCGCCGTGTTCTTGCAGTCCGTCGTGCCGGCCGGCAGGAGCGCCCTGTTGAACGTGTCGTCATAGTAGACGCCGGTGGTCCCGGGATTTCCGCCGGTCAGCTGGCCCACCATACCGGGGAAGGAGTCCGAAGGCACGGGTGTCTGGGCGTGCGTGTAGCTTGTGCCGCGGTTGACCAGCGACGCCAGTGCCGACGTCGGGTGGTTCTGCACGTACAAATCCAGGTCCTTCTGGTGGAGGCCGTCCACCGAAAGCAGCAGGACGTGCTTCGATGTTTCGCCCTGGCCGCCCTGGGCCTTGCTGTCGGATCCTTGCTGGCCCTGGACATCCTCGCCGCCGCGTGAAGCGTCGTCGGCCATCGCCGGCGCCACCGCGGATCCGGCCATCAGTATGGCGCCCAGGACCGCTGCTGTGGCAAGCCCGTTTTTCTTGGCTGTCTTCATCAAAATAAGACCCTTCGCTATTGCGTTCTTATCGATCGAGAATGCGTCCCCGGATGATTCTTGTTGCGGGGAAGGGATCTGTCCCGCCGATTGGGCCTCACTGTGGAAACGTTCATGACAGGTTCAATTGCGGGTAGCCGAACTCTTCCGAAACTCACAGGAAATCTGCGTACCCCGGGGGTGCGGACGGGGGTACGCCGGCTTTTGTCATCGGTACGGCCCTAGAAAGACGTCGTTAGCGGCGGCCACCCAGCCAGTGGGCGGCAAAGTACCTCTGGACCCGTTACCGTGGCGATCGCCGTGCATCAGTGGGCCTGGCTTCGTCCGCAGCGAGCAATTCTGCCAGCGCGAAGGCGAGAACTTCGGCGCTGAACCGGCTCCGCTCTTCGGAGGAGTTTTCAACGGAGTTTGAGACCGTCGACACTCAATGATCCCTCTCGGCACCACCTAATTTGCCCCTTTTTGCCACTCAATTGCGGGGAAACACCACTCAGTGGCCCAATTGCGACCTTAGTTTCTTGTTGGTTGCACACCGCGCGCCGGTGTTCAAGGGAATGTACCTGTCCCTTGCCGATGCAGTCACTCGCACTGTCGGCGAACCCGCCGACAACCTCGTGAAAGGAACTCCTCTTGACTACCAAACTTCGCTCCGGTCGTAAGCGTGCCCTGCTAACCGGTGGTTCGCTGCTGGGCGTCACCGCGCTGCTGACGGCTGCTGCGTTCACCGACTTCGCCAACCTGAACATTGGCAACGGATCCGCTGATTCCGGCGTTGGCGGCAACAACCGCTTCAACATCCAGGTGGTTGGAACGGACACCGCCGGCCTGCCTGTTCCGGGCACATGGCAGGAAGCAAACACTGCCGCAGGTGTGAACGTCAAGGTTCCCGGCGCGGACCTGATCACCCCGGGCGACACCGTGTCCGTGTCGATCCCCTTCCGCAATGAGAGCCCCGCCCTCGGCGCAGCCATCACCTTCGGGTTCCAGGACCGCGCCGGCTACACCTCCAGCCCCGCATTGGTTAGCGCCCTCCGCTACAGCGTCACCTTGGACGGCAAGGCAATCGCTACCAACGTCAAGCAGGCCGACGTGACCGCCCTCGACCTGGGCACCTACACCGCCGGGAAGGAAGGCGTCCTCGGCGTCAGCATCAACCTCCCCGACCAGGGTAGTGCAGCTGCCAACAACGCACTGCAGGGCCAGGTCTCCTACGTCCAGGCCCACTTCGACGCCTCCTCCGTCAAGTAGTCGGAACGACAACAGGTGGGGGCCTTCGGGTCCCCACCTGCACTTGGCCTACGGGGCCTCAATGAACGGAGCGCTCGGACCCATGAAGGACACAGTATGAGGACTCAACGCCGCGGGCGGGTGCGGCTGTTACTCGCAACCGGATCCCTGGTTGCGGCGGGTACGCTGATCACCGCCGCCTCATTTACCGACAGCGCTGACGTTGACGTCGCACTGGACGGATCCCGCAATACCTTTGACATTGTGGCCGCAGGGAAAGCTGATCCCTCATGGCTGCCAACGCCCTCAGATTGGGACCAAGCCAACCCGCGAGGATTGCGCATCATCCTGACCGGAGATAACAGCGGGTACACCATGGCCCCAGGCAGTGTCCTGGATTTGAGGATCGCGGCGAAGAACAACAGCCCTCGCCTGTCCAGCCTCATTGGCCTGCGCATCCTCGACCCGCTTCCACGCGGCGCTGAGAAAAATCCGCAGACCGGCACCTACCTGGAACTCTTCGACCAGCTGGTTTTCACAGTTTCGGATGGTGGCAAGGTTCTCCTTGACCACGTCCCTGCAGGGCAGTTGACGGCAATCACCTGGCCTGATCCATTGCGTGTCGGCGAATACAAGCTTCTCGATGTTCGGGTCGAACTTCCGGACACGGTGGACAACCGATGGCAGATGGCCGCAACAGATATCCAGTTCAACTTTGAGGCGGTGAACCCATGACTAGCAGGACGGTGAAGCGTGACGGATGGAAGCGGCTGACCCTTGGGCTCGTGGCAGGCGTGCTGGTTCTCGGCGCCGGCACCACTGCGGCCGCCTTTTCGGACTTCGCCCGCGTGAACCTGGGGACGGGCATCGCTGGTTCAGGGCTCGGCAATCCGAATCGCTTCGACATTGCGGTAAGGGACAGCACGGGAGTGCTTCGCGATGCTGATACGCCGGAGACGGCCGTCGTCCTGCCGCTGTCAGCGGGAACGGTCTTCTCTGAAAGCAAACCTGTTGAGTTCGATGTATCGGTAACGAACCGAAAACCAGGGGTGAACGGCAATTTGACGGTCTCCCTGTACGATCCAGACCCACAAAGCGGTGATCTGTTCGGCACGCTGCTTTTCACGGTCTACCTCGACGGCGCAGCAACGCCCGCGATCGCAAACGCCACCGCACAGCAGGTCAACCAGGCTGGCCTCACGTTCCAGGACGTCGCTCCGGGTGAACAGCGTGCTGTCCGCGTATCAGCGGTCTTGGCGCCCAACAGTGGGGCACAGGCGAGCGGAAAATCCACCCAACTTGGCGTACTGACCAACGGAGAAAGCAAATGATCGCGCCCCGTAGCATCCGCGCGCTGATCGCGGTGATTGCCGCGGTCTTCCTTGGACTTGTGCAGTCTGCCGGCGCCTCGGCTGTGGCCTCGGATCTCATCGATACGGCACCGACGTCGCTAGTTATTGACGCTCCGGCTCCTGGGGAATCTCAGAAATGGGATATGTCCGTCAAGAATCTAGTCGACTCACCGGTGCCGCTTGCATTGGAGATTTCGGGACGTTCCGATGTCCTCTTCTCCGGAGCCGCGCCGATGGAACTGACGATGAATACTCCAGATGGCACTGCTGTCGTCGAGCGGATCCGTGTTGGAGAAGTGCTCGGGCGCACGATCAGACTGCCCGAACTTCAAGCCGGCGCCTCATACAACTTGGTGGGGACTGTGACGCTTCCACGCGACGCTGACAATTCCTACCAAGGCGCTGGCGGGAACCTGAAATTCCACTTCGTCACAAGCATTGATCGACCCAATGTCACGCCAGAAAAACCCGCGTCTGGATCCGATCTTGCGCATACAGGCCTCAGGAACTTGATTCCAGTCGGTGTCGCGGCCGCGCTCCTGCTGGCCGTCGGCTTTGGCCTCATCCTCGTTCGTCGAAAGAAGCCCGCTCATGAGTAAGCCTTCAAACATTTCTCGTCGGCAATGCCTCGCGGCGACGGGCCTGTTTGGGCTCGCCACGTTTGTCGGTGCTGCTCAAATTCCCGTAGCCACAAGTGCCGCGTACAAGGATAAGACGCACGCCCGTTCGGAGGCTATCCCAGCGAATGCCGGGCCTCCGTTTGCCGTCGGCGTCTCCAAGAACTCCCGCATGGTAGATACAGGGATGGGAGTCGGAAACGACGGAAACGTCTACGTGTGGGGCCTTACGTTCTACGAGATCAACGGCGATATTCCCACCTCCGGGTGGCAGAAGCCGCCGCAGAAGGTCGCCGGCATTCCCGACGGAATTGTTCGGCAAGCGACCGGCCAGATATACAACGCCAACGCACTGGACAAGGACGGCACGGTCTGGGGATGGGGCTCTTACAACTTCCGTGACGGCACAGACGCGCCGAAGCCCAATGGCAACGCGAAGCAAGTCCGGATAAACACGGCGTGGAATGGTTCCGGGGCAATCCTGGACAAAATCATCGCGATCTCCTCCACTGAATATGCCGGTGCCGGAATCCGAAGTGATGGCACCATCTGGCATTGGGGGTATCCCCTTGGCTACGGCGGAAACGCTGCCCCGGGTGCAAGCCAGCTTGCCGGACTGCCGGACCCCTCGGTCGCTGGTAACCGGCCTATTTACCTCAAAGGCGCCTACACCAACTTCTTCCTCATTCTGGAGCGCGGCGACGTCTACTATTGGGGAGGCATAGGCGGAAACAGTCTGCCCTCGGGCCTACTCGACACAGGTGCGACGCCCAGGCTCGTCAGTCCGCTTGCGCCTTGGTTCAAGCGAAACGTGGCGCCTGGCGCTCCATATATTGTTGCGGTCGACGGCGGCATCAACATGGGTGGTGCCCTGCTCTCCAACGGACAGGTACTGAGCTGGGGAACTGACGCTAGCCGTACCGGGCGAGGTCCAACCACCACACCGACGGTGCCCACTGTGGTTCCCTCGCTGTCCCAGATTAAATCCATGCAGTTCGGGTTCACCGGTGTTGCATTGCTCAACGGCGACGGAGAGCTCTGGGGCTATGGCGCTAGCGACGATTACGGTCAATTCCCGCAAAACCCGACCCGAATCGATACTGGCGTTGTGGAGTACGGATCGGGCCAAGGGTTCTACCTCTGGCAAAAATCTGATGGTTCCTTCTGGGGCAGGGGATACAACCCCCAAGGAGCGATTGGGCTCCCCATCGGAACTCAAATCGCCAACCGCAAGGTCTCGTGGGATCTCGGAATGGTGACGAAATGAGGAAGCTGACTATGAAACGACCGGTATGGCAAGGGGTGGGGCAACGGAGCGGGAAACTCCGGCTCGCAGTCACGGCAGGCGCACTTGTCGCGGCGACCGTTACGGCCACGAGCGCTGCGGCATACGACTTCGCCAATCTAAACATCGTCGGCGAGGCCCTCATCGAGACTCCGCGCTTTGATATTGGCGTTGTGCGGGACAACGGAACCGTGGAACAAGCCGATACGGAAGCCGGATTTGATTGGGCCGTCGCGGGAGCGGCTGACCTGATACCTGGCAGGTCGGTCGTCACCATGATCCCGGTGTTCAACAACACTTCTGTCTTCAAGGCGGATACGAGTTTCAAAATCATCCTTCGAAACGGCGATGGGACGGTTGCTGCAGGGGTACCGAATATTCTTCCGTTCCTGACGTTTACCGCAGCGGACGAAACGGGCAAGGTGCTGTTCACCAATGTCAGGTGGGACCAAGCAAAGGGATCGCTGGGTGTCCTTGAACCTCGCTGGGGTGCGGTGTTGAACCAGGGAGATGCTTACACTCCTGCCGCGGACGGTTCTGCGAAGAAATTGAAGCTCACTATCACCTATGTAGACGGCCCGGACGTGGAGAAGTACAACGGTGGACAGACGGCGCTCGCCGTGCACTTCGACGCGGTTTCAGTTGCCCCGTGAACACTCGTAGTGGAAATCCGGAAACGCACCGGTTGACGGGAAGCCAAGAGGACCAGGTAGGCGCCCGGATGGGCAGCCCGGCGGACCTTGAGGAAGAGCACGGCGGGATTGATGAACTGCGGAGCGAGGCAGGGGGTGAGCCGGCAAAGGGAGAATTCCGGCAGGAGGAGGTCCCTGAGGAGACGTCGGAGCAAGTGCGCCAGCATCCTGCGTTCCGGGCTTACGGTGCTTTCCGCTCGATCCTCTTGTCGCTCGGTGCGCTCCTGGGTGCCGCTTGTATTCTTGTGTTCGCTGTCTCGCTTCTCTTCGGAATTCGGCCCCTTGTTGTGGTTTCGGGATCAATGGAACCGACAATACCGGTGGGGTCGGTCGTCTTGTCGCAACAAGTACCTGCCGGCGAAATCGAGGACGGCAGCATTGTCACGGTGGAGCGTCCACGCGGCTTGGGTTTGGTTACGCACCGGCTAGTCAAGTCCGTTCAACCAACACCAGACGTCTACGAGTACACGCTCAAGGGGGATGCAAACACCCAGAACGACCCCGAGCCCTACAAGGTGACTACTGCCGGAAAATACATCTGGCACATCGTTGGGCTTGGTTATCTGGCAGCCGTCCTGCAGTCCTCATACGGCATCTTCATCGCCGGTGCGGCCGGGCTTGCGTTGCTGGCCCTGTTCATTCTGGACCCGGCGCGATTGGCACAAGGTTCTGCTGCCAGAGCACGCAGGCGGAAGTGCTGATTAAATTGCAGGATCAGCTACTCCCCGGGGCCCGAATGAGTCATGTTCATGACTGGCTTGTCCGCTCCCGTCTTTCGGGACGGAGCGGACGCCACAGGTCCCCCACGGCTTCTGGTTTGCCAGCCCTTTCCTTGCTGCATTTCGCTGACAAGTACTCTGCCCGGGCTGGCGAAACCGTATCCTTCACTGCATTGATCCATAACGCTTCACAGGGGCCTGTCGCAGCAGTGGAGCTTATTTCGCGTTCATTGACCAACGCCAACGTTGAACAGTTGGCGTTCGATTCCCAGCCCGGCCCTGAGCGAATGACCATTCCATATCTCGGATCTGGCGAAAGCGTGAGCTTGGACTTTGGCTATATCGTCCGCCAATCCGATGTTCTCCATGGCGGCGAGATCGTCAGCGCCATGGAAATACGATTCGCAACGGATTGCGGATGGGCCTGGGACACATGCGAGGCCGTGGTCAACATGCGCGGTTCCCATCGCGGTAGTTGGCTGCAAGGCCCGGAGCAGACAGCCTCCAGTGATCTTTGAGTGATCGTCATAATTTTGTCCTGGTTGCCTGATTCCGCATGGAAGCGCCGCAATCTTCAGTCCGCGCCTCCTTAGCGTGTTTGAATGTTCGGGCCGGACTCGTCTCGATATCCGTGGTGAAGTACTTGCCGCGGGTTCAAATGGTAGTGGGCGGAGAGTTAGGAGTCTTCAGTGTTCCAGGAAGAAATACGCCGGGCACTAGGCTTTGCTAAACGTGGGGTTAGCGTGCGAATTGTTGGTCGCGCTGGAAGCGGGCGGTCGACTGCAATCCGCGAAATCATCACGGAGCTGGAAAAGACCGGCGCCGAGGTTTACAGCCTGTTTGGAGCCCGCCTTCTCCAACAGACGCCGCTCGCCGGAATCGCTTCCCTTGGCCTGGATATGCGAGGGCGCCATACGGGCCCTTTGGGCATGGCTGACGTTCTCGCCGAACAACTTTCGCAACGCGGATCAAGGATCATTGTGGTCGACGATATCGACCTGCTTGATAATGAGTCCCTCGCTGTCCTGGACATCGCGCAAAGACGGTCCCAGAGGCCGCTGATCATGTCGATGGACGATTCGCCCATTTATCCGAGGACCTCCGTGCTCGTCCCGGAACGATGGCCGGAAGCACAAGTCCGGCTCCCATCACTCCGCTACGACCAAGTCAATCAGCTTATCGCCGAAACACTTTCTGCCCCCGCGGACGTCGATGTCACCGCCCACATCCTGATGAAGTCCGCGGGCAACCCCAGGTTGGTGGTAAGGATCGCCCAAAGCGGCGTCCTCAACAAGCTGCTAACGCTCTGCGAGGGAGAGTGGCGAATGACCGGCCATACCCTTTGGAACGAGGATCTCCGCGGAACGGCCGAAGCACTCCTCCAAGGCCTCGAACCCGACGAGCTTCTCGCGCTGGACGCATTGTCGATGCTAGGCACCCGGTCGGTGGCTTCCTTACATTCGATCGTTGCCACAACAATGCTCGACAGGCTCGAAGGGCGTGGTCTGGTCGCTGTGTCCGAAAACATCGACGGAGAGCTCTGCGTGGCCTCAAATCCGCCCCTCCTGGTTGATTACTTTCGTGATAATCACGTTTTGTACTCTCGTCGGGTACTGGTCAAACGGATCGAAAACGTTGCCGAGGCGCTCGCGCCCGCCCCCGGGAATGGGCGATTCATGACGCCCTCCGTTGCTGCCGCCGTCGGGCAGCTGAGGGAAGAATCAGGAGCGGGGGGCACGCTGGCTGCCCGTCACTTCCAAGAACAGCTGCGCGTGCGGGAGGAAGCCCATTACGAACAGTGGGAGGCGGACCCAAGCATGGCCAACTCGGCCGCGTTCCTCAAGTTCTACTGGGGCGGACCCATAGACCCGGAGCGGATCGAACACGTCTTTGCCCACACCGTCATGGTCAACGGCAAAGCGGAGGACTCCCTTTTCTTCACTATGACGCGGGCGCTCTGGGCAATCACTCGCGGTGATGACGTAGCAGCAGCTCAAGGTATGCTCTCCGAACTTGCTGCACTCAGTCCCCAGCAGGAGGCCGAGGCCGAGGGTTTCGGCCTGTTCCTCGCCGCCTCGTATGACCGAATGCCGGCAAACCTGGGCGAGATCCTGGACAGCTACGGAAACGCGCATCCGCAGAGTGGGGTCCTGACCGTGGTACGGGCCATATTGGAGGTCTACCGCTTCGATGGACTGGCAGCACTCAAGGCACTGGAGTCAACTGATGATTTCGGTTTGGCGTCGGGCATCGAGCCATTCGTCCGGGGACTGGCCCTGCTTGTCGCGGGGCGCTTAGACGAGGCTTTGGTGTTCTCCCTGAACAGACGCATCGAGGCCCGCCGCGGCCTTGACCGGTTCGGCTTCAGCGCGAACAGCTACGTGGCCGCGCTGGCTCTTACACAATCGGGGTTCGGCCAGCATGCCGATCTGATGATGAGCAGCGTGTTCGCGCTCGGCCGCCCAGGATTCCTCGCGAGTGCCCTGCATGACGCCATGCTTCGACTTGTGGGACTCCGGGCTTTGATGGACGAAGAGAAAGAGCCTGCCTCGGTGGGCGCCCAAGCGAGGACGCATGTAGCCGATATCGGCCCTCTTCCGGGGACTGGCAAGGGCGTTTTTGACCTCTTTGCCCAGCGGTACGACGATCCGCAGTCGTTTGACGCGAGTGCCATTACCCTCATCGACGCCCAATTGGATCGCGGCTTCCTCACGGAAGCCGCCTACACTTCGGTTTTCATCATGTGCCTGCTTCCGAGCCGTGAGGTCCTTGAGAGGGCGGAACACGTCTTTCGGAACTCGAAGGTCACATCCCACAACCAGTTTTTGGCCATAGCCGAAGCAGTGGTAGACGATGACCACGGGCTGCTCAAGGTCCTCTTGGACAAATACCGGCCGGATGCTGATCTGCACGCTGTCCGGTTGCTGCTCAAAGGCGCATCCAAGCGTCGTCTTTTGGAACGGGTCAGGACGGCGGCTGCTGCTATGCAGCAGGCAGAACGGCTTTTCGACGGCAGGTTTCCGATGGCAGGCGAACACCTCAGCCTCAATATTGGTCATGAACTGTCGGCGACCTTGTCGGTCCGGGAGACCGAAGTCGCAATACTTGCCGGTAGTCAAACAAACATCGAGATTTCTGCCCGGCTCGCGATTAGCCTGCGCACGGTCGAGAATCACATCTCGAGGGCGCTGAAGAAGACAGGCATGACCACCCGTCAAGCCTTGTACCGCTACGTGCAAGGCTCGATTCGTGAGTGACCAGCCACCCGGCGTCGACGTCTCCGAAGTGACGGTCCGTGCTACTGGACAGGAATTCTGAAACTCAGGGTGAAGGACTCGGCGTGGGCGTCCCGACCATGGACGCAGGTGGCGCCGGGAAGGCTGTAGCCGGATACAGCCCGGCGACCTGCGTCATGTAGTTGGCCCATTGCGGCCCGGCCAGCATGTAGCCGTCGATGGCGGTGTAGAACTTGCCGTTGATGGTGACGTTCTGTCCGGCCCGGCTCTGTCCTGCCATCGTGTCGCCGAAGAAGGACGCCGTCGCGAGCCCGGTGGTGTATCCGACCACCCAGGTAGAGCCATTGCTGTTGTTCGTTCCCGTTTTTGCCGCGGTAGGGAACAAGGCCTGGACTTTCGGTTGAATGTAGATACCCGATCCCCGTTTCAGGACGTCTTGGAGAACCGAGTTGACGCCGCGGGCAACGTCGGGCTTGATGGCCGGGCGGCAGGAACTGGCTTGGGCCGGCAGCTTCCCGCCGGATGGATCCGTGATGCCCACAATCGCGATCGGCCCGCAGTACGTGCCGTCATTGGCGAAAGTGGCAAAGGCATCGGCCATCACGAGTGGGGACACCTCGGTGCCGCCGAGGAGATTGCCCAATTGGTGCATATTCACGGGCGCGTTGTCCACACCACTGTGGAGACCCACCGCATCCACCACTTTCTGGATGCCGCAGAAGTCCAGTTGGCTCGCCTCGGCAAAAGTTGCGGTGTTGATGGAGTTGTAGAGCCCGTAGTTGACGGGCATCGGGCGGTAGTAGCCCTCGTCGTTGTTGCGGAGATCGTCAGCCGTGCCAAGGCCCGCGATTTTCTGGGCCGTGCTGTAGCCGCCGAGTACCTTCCCGCAGCTGTCCCTCCAAGGGAATCCGAGCGGATAGACCCTCCGCGACGCGTCCACCACCGTGGTCAAGGACTTGCCCTCATTGAGCCACTCCGTGAAAGTGAATGGCTTCATTGCGGAACCTGGCTGGAAGCCCCCGGCTCCGTTGAGGTCATTGCCGTTGGCGTCAACGGAATCAACGTTGAAGTTGAGTTGGGTATCGAATTTGCCGGGCTCGGCCAGGAACACCGTGTTCTGTGCCATGGCCAGGATCTTGCCCGTGCCGGGCTGCACCGAGACCAGGGAGGCGCCCCATTTGTCCGGGTTCGCTCCTGCCGTGGCATCGACCTGCTGCTGGGCCACCGCCTGCAAGCGGCTGTCCAAGGTGGTGCTGATCGTCAGGCCGCCGCGATACAGGAGCTCTTCCCGGTCAGCCACGGTGGCACCGTATGCAGGGTCGTTGAGGATCAGGTGGGAGATATAGTCGCAGAAGTACACTGCCATGTCCGCAGCCGCGCAGCCCTGCTTCCCCGGCGTGATGTTGAGCTTGAGGGGAGTGGCCACCGCGGCCGCGTAGGCTGCCTGCTGGATCTTGTGCTGGGCGAGCATATCGGCCAGCACCAGGTTGCGCCGTTTGATGGAGTTGTCCGGATGGACGGACGGGTCGTAGTAGCTGGGGCTGTTGACCAGGCCAGCGAGCAGGGCCGCCTGCGGAAGGCTCAGGTCCTTCGCGGAAACGCTGAAGAAATGCTCCGCCGCGGCTTCGATGCCGTACGCGTCCCGGTTGAAGAACACGATATTGAGGTAGCCCTCCAGGATCTGGTCCTTCGTGAACTTCTTCTCGAGTTCGACGGCGAGTTTCATCTCCCGCACCTTGTCACCCAGGGTTTTCTGGCCGCTCAGCACCACTTGCCCGGTCTGGCCTGCCGCCAAACGGGACTCGTTGAGTACGTTGGTCACGTACTGCTGGGTCAGGGTCGACGCACCCTCGTTGGTGCCCTTGGTGAAATTCGAGGCCAATGCCCTGAGGATCCCCTGGGGATCGATGCCGCCGTGCTCGTAGAAGCGGTTGTCCTCGACGGCTACAATCGCTTCCTTGATGTACGGCGACATCTGGTCCAGGCTGACCCGGACACGGTTCTCCGCATAAAAGGTGGCGATCGTCTTTCCGTCTGCGCTGAGCACTTTGGTGGACTGCGACGGCGAATTGACCACCAGATCACCCGGGAGGTTGTCGAAGTACTGGATCGAACCACTGACAGCCATCCCGGCCGACGCCACGCCGGGGACTACTAGCCCGGCGGCCAAGACGCCACAAACAGCACTCACCAGGAAGAATCCGAAGATCCTTCGCAGGACCCTGGCCAAACCATTTTTCGGGTTGTTTTTCCGAGCCATTTTTCCAGCTATCAACCGTGCGTCTTTTCAGATTACGCCGCCATTCCACCCGTCACATAGGCTCCCGAATCCGTGGCGACACGCCCCCCTTGGTTATGTTCGTCACTTCGCCCGCGCGCTGGCCGTGTCCGGCGTTTTTCCGGATGCATACTGAAGTTATTCGGGCGCGGTGATGGAAGGCAGGTGGCAGCCGGTGGAGACGCTGATGGCTGTTGTGAGGAGCGAGTATTTTCCGGCGGGAGCAGTGCTCGTGGGAGTGGTTTTGTTCTGGACAATCGGCTTGCTCGGCGGCCTCTCCTGGTTGAGCGGAGCGCAGCAGCCCTTGGCCATCCTGACGTGGATGATCTTCATCTACGGCGTGGTCGTGCTGTCTCCCCTCGCCGGAATCTGGGCCGCAGTGGACCTTGCCCGCCGTTGGCTGCGGAACCGCCAGGCCCGCCGGCAACAGCTCGGAACGGCCGACGTCGAGTCCCTCTAAGCGTGGGCCCGGTAAGCGATAGCCTGAGGCTAGCGCCTGCCCAGGATCTGACTGCACGGAACGAGGACCTACCATGATCACACGCGTCGACGTCGATGAAGCTGCCGCCCGGATTGCGGGGAGGGTCCGCCGCACGCCCGTTTTCGAGGCGGATGCCGGGACGGTGCCAGGGCAATTGTGGTTCAAATGCGAGTTCATGCAGCACACCGGGACGTTCAAGGCGAGGGGTGCCTTCAACCGCGTGCTTGCCGCCCGGGAGCGCGGCGAGCTGAAGGACAATGTTGGAATCGTCGTCGCCTCGGGAGGCAACGCAGGGCTTGCGAATGCCTACGCCGCGGCGCAACTCGGAGTGCCCGCAACCGTTTTTGTCCCCGAAACCGCACCTGCCGTGAAGGTCAAGAAGCTCAAGGCCAGCGGAGCCTCGGTGGTCCAGCGCGGCAGCGAATACGCCGAAGCGTTTGAGGCCGCCCTGGACTACGCCGCGGAAACCGGCGCCGTCTACTGCCATGCCTACGACCAAGCAGAAATCGCCGCCGGCGCCGGCACTGTCGGCTCGGAGCTGCTGGAACAGCTGGGAGAGGTGGACACCGTTGTAGTGGCCGTTGGAGGCGGCGGGCTCATGGCAGGAATCGCGGCCGCCGTCGAAGGTCACGCCAGGGTTGTCGGAGTCGAGCCGGACAACGCTCCCACCCTCTATTCGGCCCTCGCTGCAGGGGAACCTGTTGATGTGGCCGTCTCCGGGATCGCCGCGGATTCCCTGGGTGCCCGGCAGATCGGCAGGATCGGTTTCGAGGTGGCCGTCCGCACAGGCGTCCGGACGGTCCTGGTGTCCGACGACGACATCGCCGCGGCGCGCTCACTGCTCTGGGAGCAGTACCGGATTGTCGTGGAACATGGCGCAGCCGCCGCTTTCGCGGCCGTGAACTCCGGAGCGTATGTTCCGGCAGCAGGGGAACGGGTGGCCGTGATCCTGTGCGGTGCCAACACCGACCCCGCGACGGTCTGAAGCAGGCTGCCTTGGCCCTGCCGCGAGCGCTCCACAGTTGCTAAGCTCGAGCCACAATGCCGGGGCACGCAAACCGCTTCACGAACGGGACAGTATCATGACGCGATTGATCATCATGGGCCCTCCTGGCTCGGGCAAAGGTACCCAGGCTGAGCACATCGCCGGTCATTTCGGCATACCTGCCATTTCCACGGGAGACATCTTCCGCGCGCACGTCGGCGGCAAGACGGAACTCGGAGCCGAGGCCAGCAAGTACATGGACAGCGGCGAATTCGTGCCGGATCACGTCACCAACGCCATGATCCGCCAGAGGCTTGGCAACACCGACGTCCTGGCAGGATTTCTCCTTGACGGATATCCCCGCACCACGGCGCAGATCGAGGCTTTGGACGGCATTCTGGCCGGCAACCGGCAGCAGCTGGATGCCGTCGTCGAACTGGCGGTCGACGACGACGAGCTCGTCGCGCGGATGCTCCGCAGGGCACAGGTGCAGGGCCGAAGCGATGACACAGCACCGGTGATCCGGCGTCGCCTGGAGCTCTACCGCAACGAGACACAGGCGGTGGTCGAGCGGTACTCCGAGCGTGGGATAGTCCTCGCCGTCGATGGCTCCGGCCGGCGGGAAGAGATCACGGCCAAGGCCATAGCCGCCATTGAATCAGCACTAGGAAAGGGACAGTGAACGGTCAACCGCCTACCGGCCAAAGAATCGAAGACTATGCGATGATCGGGGACCTGCACACCGCAGCCCTGGTCAGCACGGCGGGCTCCATAGACTGGCTGTGCCTCCCGCGCTTCGATTCGCCGGCGTGCTTCGCCGCGCTCCTGGATTCCCCCCAGGCGGGGCGTTGGCTCCTGGCACCTGAAGCCGGGGGAATTTGCACGCGCCGCCAGTACCGGGACGGGACCCTCATCCTGGAAACAGAGTGGGAAACCAAAGAAGGGCACGTCCGGGTCATCGACTTCATGCCGCCGCGCGACGCCGTCGCGGACATCGTGCGCGTGGTGGAAGGGATCCGCGGGACGGTCAAGATGCGCGGGGAACTGATCCTGAGGTTCGACTATGGGCACGTGGTGCCCTGGGTCCGCCGCGACAGGCACGGCCTCCGCGCGGTTGCCGGTCCGGACTCCGTCTACCTCAAGACCCCTGCGCCGTTGGTAGGCAAGGACTTCACCACGGTCAGCGAGTTCACCGTGAACGCGGGTGACCACGTGCCCTTCGTCCTGACGTGGGCGCCCAGCCACGAACGGCGGCCCCGCACCGTCGAGGCGGATATCGCCCTCGAAGACACCTCGGCATTCTGGACGGATTGGTCCAAGCGTTGCAACGTCCGGGGGCCTTACCGGAAAGCCGTCCAGCGTTCCTTGATCACGCTGAAGGCCCTCACCTATGCGCCAACCGGGGGCATCGTTGCCGCCGCCACTACTTCGCTCCCCGAACAGATCGGCGGACCGCGGAACTGGGACTACCGCTATTGCTGGCTGCGTGATGCCACGCTGACCCTTCAAGCCTTCCTGGCCGCGGGCTACACCGAGGAGGCCAGCGCGTGGCGGGATTGGCTACTCCGCGCAGTGGCAGGCGACCCGGCCGACCTCCAGATCATGTACAGCCTGCACGGTCGCCGGCGGTTGCCCGAGTCGGAGCTGACGTGGCTTTCCGGATACCAGGGTTCCAAGCCGGTGCGCATCGGGAATGCGGCAGCGGAGCAGCTCCAGCTGGACGTCTGGGGAGAAGTCCTGGACTGCCTGTCCCTGACCCGGGCATCGCTGATGACCGTCGGCGATGAGTCCTGGGCCATCCAGACCGCCCTCATGCGCCACCTTGAGAGCACGTGGGACAAGCCGGACAACGGGCTCTGGGAAGTACGCGGCCCGCGGCGCCACTTCGTGCATTCAAAGGTGATGGCCTGGGTTGCGGCGGACCGCATGGTCCGCGGAATCCGTGAAGCCGGGATGCCCGGTCCGCTGGATCGCTGGGAGGCTTTGCGGGACACCATCCACGACGAAGTCATGACCCACGGATTCGACGCGGAGCGCAACACGTTCGTCCAGTCCTACGGGAGCAAGGAGCTGGACGCGAGCCTTCTCCTCATCCCCAAGGTGGGCTTCCTGCCGCACGACGATCCGCGCGTGATAGGCACCATTGACGCCATCCAGCGTGAGCTGACCGAAGACGGCTTTGTGCTGCGCTACCGCCCGCAAGACAGCAACGACGGACTGCCGGGCGGGGAGGGCGTCTTCCTTGCGTGTTCCTTCTGGATGGTGGACGCACTCTTGGGCGCCGGGCGCCGGGCAGAGGCGACAGCCCTCTTCGAGAGGCTCCTGGCCCTGCGCAATGACGTGGGCCTGTTGAGCGAAGAATGGGACGCACACGCGGGCCGGCAACTTGGCAATACTCCCCAGGCCTTCAGCCATTTCGGTTTGGTGCTCAGCGCCTTGCAACTTCACCACGGCAAAGCGCACCACAGCAATGTCCCGATCGGCGGGGTCCCGGCGTCGGGCGCTTCGGCAGAGGCGCAAGAGCCGTCGTCGGCCTCAGGAGCGGTTTCGCCCTGACGTTCCGGAGCGCTTGGGCCATCGGAAGATCCGGCCTGCCAAGGCCAGGCCCGCTCCGAGATTGAGCGTTGGCAGGTAGGCCCGTGCCACTGCGGTCCCAACGGCAGGCAGGGAAGCGGCGTCGGGGTAGAGCATGTAGAGCGGCTCGTATCGCGGCCGGAATTTTGCTTTGAATGCCAAGAGGGACCGGAATCCGTAGACCGGTTCCAATGTCGCCCCCAACCAGTCGAGCAGGCGGTCGAGGTTGCCGGGAGGGCGGGATCGCGGCTTCGGGCGAGGCATCTCGGAAGGGTCCTCTTCGGCCCGAGCCAGGGGCGCACCGGAGAGGCTCACGAATTCGCATCCTTCATCCTTGAGGCTGAGGGCCGCGGACGCGATGAGGAATTCGATGCTGGCCCGGAAGCCGCCGCTACGGCGACGCATGAAATCGAGGGTCCAGCCGACGATGTGACCGTTGCGGTATACAGGCAGCCAAGAGGTGACTGCGTGGACCGTGTGGCGTTTGTCGATTGCAAGGAGGCAGCGCACCTCCGGATCGTCGAGTTCGTCGAGGCTGCCCAAGGTAAAGCCCATTTCGGGCATGTTCCTGTCTGCCACCCATTCTTCGGAGATTTCCTCGATCTGGACCTGGACCGAGAAGGGAGCCGAGGCGTAGCTCGTCCATTCGTAGCGGATGCCCGCCTTCGATGCGTTGTTCAACGCCGTACGGATGTCCTGGAACTTCTTTCCCTTGAAGGAGACCGAATGCAATGGCAGGACCGTTTCCTGGGCTACCTGCGCAGAGCTCCATCCGGCGGAATCCGCATGGTCGCGCAACTCTTGGGGCACCGAGTAGAAACATGGCGTCCACCCGTTGCCCCTGCAATAACGGGCAAACTCTTCGAAGACGGCGGTTTTCTCGGAGGTGGGTCCCACCGGGCCGCCGAGCGTGAGGGCGACCCCCGTGCTCACGCGGTAGGCAACAAAGGACAGCCCGGAAGGGGAGAACCAGTACATGTTTCCCGGCCACGTGGTCATCCAGGACAGTGAGCTTCCCTCCCACGTCTTGATGACTTTCCGGGCACGCTCCGTACTGGCGTCGTGCCGGGTGTGGGCCTGGTGGAGGAAGGTCCTGAAGATCAGGACACCGGCGACCGCCCAAAAGACGACGCCGACGCCCTCGTACACGAGAACGGCGGCCGTGCCTTGGGGGAAGATCGCCGGGGGAACATCCAGGACGAAGCCCAGCGGAAGGAAGCGGTCCGGGACATCCGCCAGTAGTTCCGGTAGTCCCGGAACGGGGGAGAAGTCCTGGGCGAGCAAGAGGCCGGCGCCGACATAGACGGCACTGAGCACGGCAGCCATCGCAAGTACACGCACCGCGAGGCGTCGGTAGGTCCCCTTCGGGGCCTGGACATGAAACAAGCGCCGGGTCGCGAGCAGAATGATGGTCAGCGCAAGGGGCAGGAGCAGCGGCAGGGCAAAAGTGAACGGCTGCGAGGAAGCCGATCCTTCGATTGCGACAATCCCCTCGCTGGCGCCGGTGTCTGAAGTAGTCTGCTGCAAGACTCCGGCGAGTGCGATTCCGGCGAGAACGGAAAGCCCCACCTGGATCAAAAGGGTCCCCACCCAGGCAAAGCGCCGTCCGCGGCGCAGGCCCTCCGCAAGCAGCAGCAAGAGGAAGGACGGAAGGATGGCCATGAAGATCCCACCGGCCCCGGCACGTAATTGCAACTGCGCGACCGCACAGTCCTTCGCTTGCGCCGGATCGGAGCAGACGTTCTGGAGTGCTTGGGGATCGACAGGCTGGATGTTGGTGAACAGGAAACGCAGGATGGACAACGGCCCCACCGCATGCGGGATGAGGCCGGCGACTACCGGACCGATCGCCGATGCGGCAAGGAGAAGCGAAAGGAGCACCCGGCCTTCGTGCCGGGAACTGACCGGGCGTGCAAACCTCGGCCGGCGGCCCATGAGCAGGGGCCCGAGAACCGTGCCCGCGGTTGCGGCGCCGAGCCTGACCAAGTCTGCAAACCCTCCGCTGTAGAGGGCCAGGAGGAGCAACAAGGCGAAGACGACAAGCCGGATCCGGCGCCTCCACAGGGTTGCCATGGACGCAGTACCCGCCATGGCGGTACCGATGATGAACGCACTCGGACCCACGAAGAGGTGGCTGCCTATCTCGGCTGTCCAGTTACCGAGCAAGCCTTGGGCCAAGGCAAGGAATCCCAGGGCAATGCCAACGCCCAGAATCTGGCTGGAGACCGCAGCGATTGCGTACGCCCGCTGTCCCATCCGGCGTTCCAGCGGGAGGCCCAGCAACAGCACCAAAGCAGTTTCCAGCACATAGCCCGTCAGGTCCCTGGCCCAGAAGGCGGACGTCGCCGCGGCCCACCAGTGATCAGGTACGGAGCGAGGCGTCAGTGCGAAATTGAGCCGCAATTGAGCGTCCGGCCCCGTGGCGAGGCTGGAGGTCAGCGCTCCCAATCCCCAGAAAACGATGACAAATCCCAACGTGAGCTGCGCTGAGCGCAGTCTTTCCGTCCATGATCGCCGCGAACGGACATCGGGGACGGAGCGGGTGTCCGGCTCGGGCGCCGGTGCGTGCACGTGGTTCCTATCTGTGCGTCGGAATGATGGGGGTGCGAAATGAAATTCTTCCACACCGGCCATCCGGCGAGGATAATTCCCACCTCGCCGTGACCTTCCCCGTCCCGATCCAATAGACTCCGACGTAGGCAGGCTGTCGGCTCGTTCCGCCACCGGTCTATGAGCAATGGAAAGTTGCTTTTACAGCGCTAATACGAACAGAAAGCAAGCCCGGGACAGGCCGATGCACAAATCTCGCATATTCCGCTCCGCCGCAGCCGTGATCGCCGCCGGAGTACTTTTGGCAGGCTGTTCGCAGGCGCCTGCTGAACCGGGCGACTCATCCAGCGGCAGGCAGACAGCGGCACCCGTTGCACCCTCGGGTAGTCCAGCCGCAGCGGGCCAAAGTCCCAAGAAACCTGAGTCCGGACAAGATCCGTCAAAGCTTCCCGTGGGGTCCTTGTACAAGAACCCCAGCAACAACCGGAACGAAATCATCCTCGCGGACGTCCGGCACACCGCCGTCCTCATCGGGGACTCCCAGTCTGAGCCCCTGGGCTCATGGCCGCGGGGGGCTTTGGGCTCGCTTGGTTACAAGGTGTACTCCGTGGCCCGGGGCGGTACAGGATACGTCGCCGCGACGAGCAGCAGCGGAAACTATATCGACGCGCTGCAGCGCGGAGACTGGGTCCTGCCCTACGGGACGCCGCCGCTGATCGTTGTCGAAGGTGGAGGCAACGATGCCTCCCACAACGCCAGCGACGAGCAGATCACGGCCAACGCCAACAGGCTCCTCGCCGCCCTCAAAAAGAGGTACCCGCAGGCGAAGCTCGTGATGATCGGAACCCTTGCCAGGGGTGCCAACGCGGGCGGGGGGCGCCGCACCGAGGTTGACGCGTTGCTGGGCAATATTGCGGCCAAGGCCGGTGCTCCGTTCTTTAGCGTCGGGGACTGGATCAGCAAATACCAGGTTGCCGGGGACTTGGTGGACGGCGTCCACCTGAACGCTGCCGGGCACGCCAAACTCACCGGTGTACTCGCGGCGGACATGGCCGCAGCGGGACTTAGCCTGCAGCCGGGCCCGAGGAGTGCATCATAAGAGTTGCGGCCACCGGAGGAAGCCGGAAACTGCTTCCGGCTAGTGTCCGGACCGGACCGAGGTCTGGCAGAACGTCGCGAGCCGGAGAACAATTGATCTATGGTCAGCTATTCAGCCCTTGAAGACGCGTCCAGCAAGAATCCGCATGACTGGGGCCGGGCGATGGCAACGGCGATGACAAAGCTCCTGGATGCGGCGCGCATTGACGGACGGCATTTTGAACACGAGTTCCTCTATGGCGAGGAACTGCGCTTGAGGATCGACGAGAACAACGACGGAGCCACGGTCAAGCTCACGTGGACGCCCGCCGACCAGGAACCCGAACAGGAGAAGTCTCCGGCCTGAGTGATTCCTGTCGCCGGATTGGCCCTGGCGCCAAGGACAGTGCTCACGATCGACAACGTGGTTACTCCGCGCTCCCGTTGCTTCCGAGCAGGCTACGGGTCAGGGCCTCGCCGTCGGCCATGAGCTGTCCCACCGCGGTGCCCAGGTGCGGGTCTCCGGGAGTCTCGTCTGCCAGCGCGGCGGCGACCACCGAGCGTCGGATCAGCTCCTTCGCGAACGACGCCGTGGTGCCGGCGGTCCGGCCTGCCGCGGCTTCGATCGCCGAGGGGGAGAACGCGATTCCGTTGGAATACAGCCGCAGAAGTTCCACCCGCTCGTGCTTGGACGGAAGCGGGATTTCCACTGCCAGGTCCACGCGTCCTGGCCGCTGGGCGAGGGCCCGTTCCAAAAGTTCCACCCGGTTGGTGGTCAGAACGAACGCGACGTCGGCGTCGTTGTCCAGCCCGTCCATGGCGTCGAGTACCTCGAAGAGCAACGGTTTGGGCCCGTGGCCGAAGCTGCGGTCCTCGGCGATCAGATCGCAATCCTCCAACACCACGATGGACGGCGCCAAGGCCCGCGCGATCTTGGCCGCCTCGGAAATTCTGGCGAGTGAGCCGCCCGAGAGGAGTACCGCCGTCGTACCTTCGCTTTGGCTCAGCAGGTACCGGACCGTGTGCGTCTTGCCCGTCCCGGGCGCTCCATAGAGTAGGAGGCCGCGTTTGAGATGCTGACCGTGTGCCGCAAGGATGTCCGCTTGCCGTGCGATGCCAAGGGTGTGGCTCTCCACCTTGCTGAGGAGCCCGTCCGGAAGGACCACGTCACTGCTGGCAAGCTGCGGCCGCCGGATGAAGGTCACTCCGCTGATGCCCGGCCCGTAGTCGCTGGCGGAGAGCGAGATGACTTGGCCTCTGAAAACGCTCTTGTGCTCCATTTCGCGCCGTACCTCGGCCAGGAACCTCGACGCGACGGCAGGGTGGGTGGCCAGGACTTCGAGCGACGCAGTCTGCCGGCCACGCTCGATCTTGGCACCACGTTGGAGGACCGCTATGGGTGATCCGGCGTAGCTGAAGAGCCAGAGCCCCAGCGCAACGGCCTGGCGCTGTTGGTCCGGACCGGTGGCCAAGTTGCTGTAGTCCGGCTGGCTGAGGGGAAACCTCGGGTAGCTGCGGGATTGCTGCAACATGTCGCTGAAGGACATGTGGTGGCGCTGATCGCCGCCGCCGATTCCTACCAGCCGCCGCTCGGGGTCGCGGCCGGCCATCCCTTCCATCACGATGTCCACATCCACCAGACGGTGCTGCGGGATCTCCTCCGTCACGACGGACAGTTCATGGGCGGGAACCGCGAGGTGCCCGGTCAGTGCCGGTAGAAGTTGTTCGCCGTCGTCGCCATGGTCAAAGCCAAGCTGGGAGAGCCTTGTCAGTGTTCCGAAGTCCTCGATGAATTTCCCCAATTTTTCATCCATGCACAGACCCTAGCAGGATGCGTCGTGACTCAGCACAGCCCGTTCATCGTGGCGATGGCCACCTGCCGGAGCTGCTCGAACTCCGCTTGGCCGCTGCCATCCGTCGATTCAATGTGTTTGTCCGTGTCGGATGGATAGGCGAAGCTCATGGCTATCTGGCGGCTCCCGTCGCTCGTGGACAACGCGATGCTCGCAAACCAGGTGCTGCCGCCGTAGCCGTAGTAGAAGCCGTTCGTGCATTCGTCATTCCACCGCTGCAGCCCGAGTCCGTGGTTCTCCTGCCATAGGGTTTGCATGTCGCGGAGGGTGCTCGCCGTGAGTAGCCTGCCCTGCATGAGCGCTGCGTAGAACGTGTTGATATCGCCCACCGTGGAGATGACGCCCTCTGCGGGGGAACCGACGAGATACTCCGGCTGCGAGGCGTTGACGCGCTCGCCGTCGATGAATTCATAGCTCTGGATCATGTCGCGCGCATCCCGGTCAGGTTCGGATGCCAGCGAGGTGTGGCTCATTCCCAGCGGCACGAAGATATCTGACTTCAGGACATCGCCGATCGGCCGGCCGCGGAGCTTCTGCACTATCGCGGCCAGGGCGAAGTAGTTCGCATCCGAGAAGCGGAACAGCTGGAAGTTCGCGTGCGTCCACGGCACGGTCCCGGCCATGCGGAGGTAGTCCTCGATGCTGAACCTCGTGTCGATGGCCCGCTTGGTCGGCATGGCATCCAGGATGGCAACAGGCGCGTCGGGCAGGCCGGAGCTGTGGTTCAACAGGGAGCGGACTGTGACGGGGCCCGGCGGATGGACGAGCTGCCCGAATTCCGGGAAGTACTGAGTGACAGGGTCCTCGAGGCCCAGCTTTCCTTCCTGGACCAGCTTGAGCACCGAGACCGCCACCATGGACTGGGTGATGCCGCCGGCCTGGATCCGGTCGGTCACGGCCACCGGTTCGCCGGTCTCGACGTCTTGGCTGCCGTAGGCCTGGGACCATTCCCGGCCCCGGACTTTGATCTGGACGACGACGGCCGGCGCACCCCGGTTGAGCATTTCATGCGCGAAGAAATCCGCAACGGGGGATTCGGGTACTGCCCCTTGGGAATCGGTCGACGAGCTACTCGCCGGGGGTTCAGCCGTCAGAGGGTAGGTGCATGAACCGGACGCCAGGATCAGAGCCAGGACGACGGCCATCCGCGCTCGCCGCGAAGTCCGGGATACGCGGGAAGTCCGAGAGGCCCGCGCCGCCTCCATGGCTGCCTCCTGAAGCTACGCTGCGGGGCAACGGGCCAGGCGCCCTTGCCCCCGTAGTTTCGATCGTCCTCTTCGGAAGCGAGGGGGTCAACGCCGAAAACGCGGGCGCGCCCCCAAACCCAACTGACTCGCAGTAGGTGTCGTTATGAGCGCTCATAACGACATTAACTGCGAGTCAGTTGGGGTGGCCCGAAGGCCTAGGTCAGCTTGACCTGACGGTTGACGTCCTTGTACAGCAGGTAGCGGAACGGACCCGGGCCGCCGGCGTAGCAGGCCTGCGGGCAGAAGGCGCGCAGCCACATGAAGTCTCCCGCCTCCACTTCGACCCAGTCATTGTTGAGCAGGTACATGCCCTTGCCCTCCAGGACGTACAGGCCGTGTTCCATGACGTGGGTTTCCGGGAATGGGATGACCCCGCCGGGCTGGAACGTCACGATGTTCACGTGCATGTCGTGGGCCAGGTCGTTGGGGTCCGCGAAGCGTGTGGTTGCCCAGACGCCGTTGACGTCCGGCATTTCCCCGGCCTCAACTTCGTCGTCGCTCGTGACGAAGGACTTGGCTTCATAGCCCTCAAGGCGCTCGTAGGCTTTGCGGATCCAGTGGAAGGAGACGATGTCGTCCGAGACGTTCTCAAGGCCCCAGTTGGAACCGGCAGCGAGGTAGGCGTAGCCGCCCTCCTCGAGCTGGTGCAGTTCGCCGTCGAGGGTCAGGTTGACCTTGCCCTTGGTGACAAAGACGACGCCTTCGACGCCGGCCTCGAACTCGGCCTTGGGAGCGCCCCCACCCGGGCCGATCTCAACGATCAGCTGGGAAAACGTGGTGGCGAATCCGGAGATAGGGCGGGCAATGATCCAGGAACGCGTGTTCGAGAAGCCCGGCAGGTTGCTGGTTACGATGTCGGTCAGCACGCCCTTGGGGATGACCGTGTAGGCCTCCGTGACGATTGCGCGTTCGGTGGTGAGGTGGGTCTGCGGCGGCAGGCCGCCCTGGGGATAGTAGTACTTGCCCATCATTGGATCCTTACTCGGAGGTGGTGTGTGCGAGCCGCGGATGCGCCAGTGCAGTCAGCCGGGGGAGTTCGACGCCGGCAAGCGCCAGCACTTCTTCGGAACCCACCGCTCCACACTGGACGCCGCGCAGGACGAAAGCGGCCAGGGCCCGGGCGGTGGCGGGTTCGTCCATGACGCCGCCTTCGGTGCGCTCCACGTAGTTGCGCAGGCGGGCCGCGGCGGCCGGCAGGCCCTCGCGGTAGAAGGCATACGTCGCGGCGAAACGGCTCGGCAACTGGGCAGCGTGCAGGTCCCAGCCCTGGTAGTAGCCGCGTTCAAGGGAGCGGCGGACCAAGCGGCCGTGCAGCTTCCACGCGTTTTCCACGTTGTCGCCCACCGGGATGATGTTGGTGGAGCCGTCGGAGAGCCGGATGCCCGTTCCCGCAACGGCCAACTGCATGACTTCCTTGGCGAAATCGGCCACCGGGTGCTCCATGGACTGGTACTCCGCGGAGATCTGCAACGAAGCCGAGTAGTCGTAGGTGCCGTAATGCAATGCGCTGATCCGGCCCGGAACTGCGTGCGGAAGCTGGGCCACGGGAGAGGTCCCCTCCGGGCCGAGGATCAGTTGCGGCGTCTCCACCTGGACCTCGAAACGGAGCTGGCCCGCCGGGAGCGTGTGGATCTCCTCCAGTCGGGAGACCGCGAAGTCCATGGCCTGCACCTGGGCCACCGTGGTGACCTTCGGCAGGGTCAGGATGAGTCCCTCGGGCAGTTCTCCGGCCGAGGCCAAAGTGGAGACGAACAGGTCCAGGGTCTTCAGGCCACGTGCCCGGGTGGGGGCCTCGAAACACTTGAACCGGATGCCGATGAACGGCGGCGCGGACCCCGCGGCAACGGCTTCGCTGACAGCCTGGGCAGCCGCTACGGCCGCGACGTCTTCTGCTTCGTCGCCCCGGTCGCCGTAGCCGTCCTCGAAGTCGAGGCGCAAGTCCTCGATCGGTTCACTGCGCAACTTGGCAGCCACACGGGTGGCGACGGCGGCAGCCAGTTCGGGCTCCTGGCCCAGCAACGTACCGAGCCTTTCGAGACCGCCGTGGGCCTCCGCCGTCGTGATTGCCTGGGCGCCCCATTCCGCCGACAGCGACGGCGTGAAACGGTCCGCCGGGACGTACACCGTGTGCACGGGCTGGCGGGTGCCGTCGTCGCCGGGGTAATTGCGCTCCAGCAGCTGGTCGGTGGCGGCAAGTTGGGAGTCGATGGCGGCGAAATCGGCCGCAGAGAAGGAGGATGCGGCCATTCCTACACCAGCTCGTAGGCGGGAGTGGTGAGGAAGTCCGTGTAGTCCTCGGACAGACAGATGTCCGCGATCAGGCGGCTCGCCGGCTCGTAGAACTTCTCGAAGGACTCGGCGTCGACCTCGCTGCGCAGGCGGTCGGTCTCTTCGCCGAGGATCCGGGTGACCAGCTCGCGGGTGACCGTGTTGCCGGTGTCGGCCAGGACCGACTTGTTGCGGATCTGCTGCCACACCTGGGAACGGGAGATTTCCGCCGTGGCGGCGTCTTCCATGAGGTTGTGGATGGCAACGGCGCCGCTGCCCGAAAGCCACACCGCGGTGTACGCGACGGCGACGTAGAGGTTCAAGCGAAGCCCCGCCTCGGTCACGTGGCCACCGGCGGAGGAGATGTCCAGCAGCTGATCGGCGGTCACGGAGACCTCCGGGCGCTGCTTGTCCAGCTGGTTCGGCTTGTCGCCGAGCACGGAGTCGAACACTTCGCGGCACGTGGAGACGAGGTCCGGGTGGGCCACCCAGGAACCATCGAAACCGTCGTTCGCCTCGCGGGTCTTGTCCGCGCGGACCTTCTCGAAGGCCTGGGCTGTGACTTCGGGTTCGCGGCGGTTCGGGATGACAGCAGCCATGCCGCCCATGGCGAAGGCGCCGCGCTTGTGGCAGGTCTTGACCAGCAGTTCCGTATAGGCGCGCATGAACGGGGCCGTCATGACCACGGACGCGCGGTCCGGCAGGATGAAGGACTCGCCGGCGTCGCGGAAGTACTTCACGATGCTGAACAGGTAGTCCCAACGACCGGCGTTCAGGCCGGACGCGTGGTCGCGCAGTTCGTAGAGGAACTCGTCCATTTCGAACGCGGCCGGGATGGTTTCGATCAGCATGGTGGCGCGGACGCTGCCTTGCGGGATGCCGAGGTAGTCCTGGGCGAAGACGAAGATGTCGTTCCACAGCCGGGCCTCGAGGTGGCTTTCCATCTTGGGCAGGTAGTAGTACGGGCCGTGGCCGTTGAGCAGGAGCTGCTTGGCGACGTGGAAGAAGTGCAGGCCGAAGTCCACCAGCGCGCCCACGGTGGGTTCGCCGTCGAGCAGCAGGTGCCGTTCGTCCATGTGCCAGCCGCGGGGGCGGGCGACGACGACGGCGAGCGGCGCGTCCGTGCGGAGCCGGTATTCCTTGCCCTCCGGGGAGGTGTAGCTCAGGGTGCCCTGGGCTGCGTCGCGGAGGTTCAGGATGGCGTCGATGACGTTCGCCCACGTCGGGGTGCTGGCGTCCTCGAGGTCGGCGAGCCATACCTTGGCGCCGGAGTTCAGGGCATTGATGGCCATCTTGGCCGGGGAGGCCGGGCCGGTCATCTCGACCCGGCGGTCCTGCAGGGCCACGGGTGCTTCGGCGACCTTCCAGTCGCCGTCGCGGATGTCCTGGGTTTCCGGCAGGAAGTCGAGGCGGCCGGTGCGGGCTACTTCTTCGCGCTTGGCGACGCGGGCCGCGAGGAGCTCGGTGCGGGTGCCCGCGAAACGGCGGTGCAGTTCCTCCACGAAGGCCAACGCCTTGGGAGTCAGGATCTCCTCGGCTCGTTCGATCGGCCGGGGGTCTGTGACTGTGAGAGCCATGGGGTGGTCCTTTCCTAGAGAGCGCCGGCGGCCTGCGTTTGCTGCTTCCGCGCGTTTGCGTTTGCTGCATTTGCTACGGCTGCGGCGACGTCGGCTGCAACGTGGGGGTCGAAGACGCTGGGGATAATGTAGCTCGCATTCAGTTCATCATTTGCGACCCGGTTGGCGATAGCCTCTGCCGCGGCCACGAGCATTTCCGGGATGATGTCCGATGCTCCGGCGTCGAGCAGTCCGCGGAAGAAGCCCGGGAAGGCCAGCACGTTGTTGATCTGGTTGGGGAAGTCGCTCCGGCCGGTGGCCACCACCGCTGCGTGCTTGGACGCGATCACCGGGTCGATTTCCGGGGTGGGGTTGGCCATGGCGAACACGATCGCGTCCTCGGCCATCGAGGCGACCTGCTCTTCGCCGATCACGTGCGGAGCGCTGACGCCGATGAAAACGTCAGCACCCTTGAGGGCTTCGTGCAGCGTGCCGGAGAATCCGGCCTCGTTGGTGTTCGCGGCGATCCAGGAACGGTGCTCGTCGTCGTACTTTTCGCCCGAGTGGATAGCGCCGGAGCGGCCGGCGGCGACGATGTGCTGCGCGCCCTGCGCCTTGAGGAGCTGGATGATCGCAGAGCCGGCAGCGCCGACGCCGGAGACAACGATCTTGACCTCGGACAGCTTCTTGTCCACCACGCGCAACGCGTTGACGAGGGCCGCGAGGGTGACAATCGCCGTTCCGTGCTGGTCGTCGTGGAAGACGGGGATGTCCAGCTCGTCGCGGAGCCGCTTCTCGATTTCGAAGCAGCGCGGGGCTGCGATGTCTTCAAGGTTGATGCCGCCGTAGACCGGAGCCATGGCCTTGGCGATCATGATGATTTCTTCAGTGTCCTGGGTGTCCAGGCAGACCGGCCAGGCGTCGACGTTGGCGAACTGCTTGAACAGCGCGGCCTTGCCTTCCATGACAGGCAGTGCCGCGGCCGGGCCGATGTTGCCCAAGCCAAGGACGGCCGAACCGTCGGTGAGGACGGCGATGGTGTTCCGCTTGACCGTCAGGTTGCGGGCAGCTGCCGGGTCCTCGGCGATGGCGAGGCAAACGCGAGCGACGCCGGGAGTGTAGGCGCGCGAAAGGTCGTCGCGGTTGCGCAGGGCCACCTTCGGGACGACCTCGAGCTTGCCGCCCAGGTGCATGAGGAAGGTGCGGTCCGAGACGTGCTGGACCGTGACGCCGTCGAGCGCGTTGAGGGCGTCCTTGACGCGGTTGGCGTGGTTTTCGTCCGTGGTGTTGCAGGTGACGTCAACAACCAGGGTGTCGTGGTGCGACTCGGTCACATCCAGCGCGGTGACGGCCGCACCGGCAGCGGCGACCGCAGCGGCCAGCTCGCTCGTGGCAGTGAAGCTCGACGGCGCGGCGACGCGCAGGGTGATCGAATTTCCGGGGCTCGGGTTCGCCATTGAATTTCCTCCTCGTACAGGCCCATAGCGGGCCTCCGCTCAAACCGAATGTTTTCGTATTATGGATATTATTATCTACAAAGTGGAAACACAAGCCCTGATCGGCAGGCAAGCATTCCGGCGTCGCGTGCTGTATCTTGAGTGTTCTAAGCAATTCTTTTCACGATGCGGATAAGAGTTGTCGGATTCCGAGCCATAGGAGACAACGGAATGGCTGAAAAGCCCTCGGGAGGCGTGCAGTCCGTCGAGCGCGTCTTCGAACTGCTGGAACTCATCACCGACGCCGGCGGAGACGTCACGTTGAGCGAACTATCGTCGTCGACAGACCTGCCGCTCCCCACCATCCACCGCCTGCTGCGCACTTTGGTGTCCCTCGGCTACATCCGGCAACTGCCCAATCGTCGCTACGCGCTGGGCCCCCGGCTCATCCGGCTTGGCGAAGGCGCCAACAAGCAACTCGGAGCACTGGCCCGCCCCCAGCTGAAGTCCCTCGTGGACCGGCTCGGCGAAACGTCCAACATGGCCGTGCTGGATTCCGACATGGTCATCTACGTTGCCCAGGTTCCGTCCCTGCACTCCATGCGCATGTTCACCGAGGTGGGCCGCCGCGCCCATACGCACGACACCGGCGTCGGCAAGGCCATCCTGGCCCAGTTGGACGACGAAGTGGTCCGCGGGATCGTGGCCCGCACGGGCATGCCGACTCCCACGGCGAAGAGCATCGGGGACATCGATTCCCTGCTCGCCGATTTGAACCGGATCCGCGAACGCGGCTACTCGATCGACGAGGAAGAGCAGGAAATCGGCGTCCGTTGCTTCGCGATGGCTGTGCCCAACGCTCCGACGCCCACGGCTATTTCGGTTTCCGGACCGGTGTCCCGCGTGGACCAGCACTTCGCCGACCGCGCCGTGCCGTTGCTGCGCGAGGCCGCGCTCGCGATCTCGGCCGAGCTGAACCAGAACTAACCGTCCCGGACGCTCGCTCACCTATGTGGGGTTTTTGGCGGACGCTCGCTCACCTATGTCGGGTTTCGGGCAGACGCTCGCTCACGGGGTGAGCGAGCGTCCTGGAATTTGGCCCTATAAGTGAGCGAGCGTCCGGCGGTTTCTGTTTGATGACGGCGGGCGCTCAGGCGAGGGCGCCGTCGTTCACTTCGACGCCGTTAGGCTCCAGGTTGATCATGGGGGATCGCTTTTCGAAGTACCAGAAGGTCAGCAGGCCCAAGGCACAACCGAGGAACCAGCTGTAGTTGCCGATCCAAGTTGCGTTGACTGTGGTGGCTCCGGAGTCAAGGAGCGCTTTGGGAATCAGGACCGAGGCGATCGACACTACGCCGCTGATGGCCACTGACTTGACCGCGTTGGGGTTGTAGCCGTTGCGGAACCAGTACTTGCCGCTTGGCTTCATCGTGTACATGTCCTCAACCCACACCTTCTGCTTTCCCACGAGGTAGTAGCCGGCGATGAGGATGCCGAAGAGCGGGCCGATGAGCGCCCCCAGAACGCCGAGCGTGTAGTGGATGGCGTCGTCGTTCGAGTACCAGTTCCACGGGGTGAGGATGACGGATCCGACGGCGGCGATCATGCCGCCCATGCGCCAACTGATTTTCTGCGGGCTCACGTTGGAGAAGTCGAACGCCGGCGAGATGAAGTTGGCCACGATATTGATGCCCACGGTCGCGATGACAAAGGTCAATCCGCCGAGCAGCACGGCGAACACCGAATCGATTTCCTGCACGGTCTTGACCGGGTCCGTGATGAGGTGCCCAAAGACCGGGGTGGTGGCCGACGCCGTGATGACCGTGAGCAGCGAGAAGAACAGGAAGTTGACGGGCAAGCCCAGGAGATTGCCCTTCTTGACGGCCTTGAAGCTCTTGCCGTAACGCGCGAAGTCGCCGAAGTTGAGCATGGGGCCGGAGAAATACGACACCACCAAGGCGATCGCGGAGATCATGACCGGGATGGACGCAGCGAAGTCGAGCGGTTCGCCGGCGGAGAGGTTGAGGCTGATGTTGCTGACGCCGGCCTTGGATACCAAGTAGATGGCGAGAACCAACATGACAACGTAGACGGCCGGTCCGGCGAAGTCGATGAATTTGCGGATGCTTTCCATTCCGTTCCAGAACAACGCGGCCTGGGCTACCCAGAGGATTCCGTAGCAAATCCAACCCAGGGCAGAAAGGCCAAGGAAGCCGTACTGATGGACGTCGTACAACGGCTTCATGGCCGGGAAGAACTTGAGGAACACGATCACCAGGGCTTCGGAGGCCAGGAAAGTCTGCACTCCGTACCAGGCGACAGCGATGAGACCGCGGATGATGGCCGGGATGTTGGCACCTTTGACGCCGAAGACGGCCCGGTTGATCACGGGGTAGGGGACGCCGGTCTTCTGACTGGGCTTCGCCACGAGGTTGCAAAACACCTGGACAATCACGATGCCCACCAGCAGGGCCACCAACACTTGCCAGCTCGCCAGGCCGAGGGCAAAAAGGCTGCCCGCCGTCACATAGCCGCCGATGCTATGGACGTCCGACATCCAGAACGCGAACAGGTTGTAGCTGCTCCAGCGCTGGTTGTTCAGGGGCACCAAGTCTTCGTTGCTGAGCCGCGGGTCACGGCGTGTGGCGGCTTCATCAATCGGGTGGCCAAGTAGGGTGCCGGTCTTCTCTGGGGCGAGTCGTGCTTCGGCCATCGGTTCCTCGAATCAGGGTTTTCCACGACCGGGGCAGTCGTTTCACTGGTTCAATTCAATGGAACAGATGTTTCAGTTCAGTTTCCGGACCGCTAACTTTTCTTTACGCTTGGCGCCGGGCCCGGCGAGCGAGCCGAGCACGGCCGCCTTCGGACTACCGTCGCTCGATCTCTTCCAGTGAGTCGAACAGCCCGGTGATTTCCCGGACGCGATCCCTTCCTGAACGGCCCTTCGCCGCCAACACGCCGTTCGCGAGGACGCTCACGAGGCACATGGCCGACGCATAGCTGTCAAAGGCGGCGCTGCCCTCCACAGGGCATTCGATCCAGACGGAGGCGTCGGCCGCCAGCCAGCGCGCGCTCGGGTCTCCGATCAAGATGGTGCTCGCGCCGGTGGCGGTAGCGGCCTTCAGGACACGGTCGAAACGGTCGGGCCTGCGCCGGAATCCAAGCAGAACCACGACGTCGTTCCCGTCCAGTCCGGCGAGCTCCTCGCCCACGCTTTGGCCCGGCTGAGGGGCCAGAGCCACCGACGAACGGCACTGGAGAAGCTGCTGCCGGAAATGGAGGGCGACAGGGAAACTGTTGCGGAAACCGATCAGAAGGACATTCCGGGCCTCAGCCAGTTGTTGTGCCACCTTGAGGAGGCGATCGTCGTCGAGCGTATCGAAAAGGCGGTCCAGGTTCTGCTGCTCCTGTGCCAAATGCAGGGGGATCCCGCCGTCGGCCTCCTGCCTGGCGAGCGGCACTCCGCTGGACCTCAGGCTCCGGGTGTGTTCCTTGACCTCGTTGAAATCGGCGAATCCCAGGCGGCGGAATAGCCTGCTCATGGTGGCCTTGGAAACGCCGCTAAGCTGGGCGAGCTCGGCCGCGTTGTAGACCGCAAGGTCGCCCAAGCGGTCCAACAGGGTATCCGCGGCCTTTTGCTCCTGCGGCCCAAGCTCCGAGTAGTGTTGTTCGATTCGCTCATCGATCCTCATGAAACAACCGTCTCACGCGGACCCGTAACTAGCGCGAAATGGCAGGTGCTGCCCCATTCCTTGGCTGAGGAATAGGGGCAACACCTGCCAGTTCGGCGCAGAAAGGCGCTTTAGAACCGTCAGTGCTCGACGGCGGTGGACGACGTGAGTGGCACTTCCTTGCCCTCGGCCTCGATCAGTTTGCCGTTCTCGAACCGGTCGCCGTTCGCAAGGCACGCAATGTCCGATTCGGTGACCACGCGTCCCGTGCCTGCGACGAACACGGACTGGTTGTCCGAGTTGCCGGCCTTGAAGTGGTTGAAGAGCACGTTCAGCAGGATGGCCATGATGGCGGCCGAGCTGATGCCCGAGTGGAAGATCGTGGAGAACCAGGACGGGAACTGGTCGTAGAACTTCGGGGCGGCGATCGGGATCATGCCGAAGCCGATGGACGCCGCCACGATGATCAGGTTCATGTTGTTGCGATACTCCACCTTGGAGAGCGTCCGGATGCCGCTGGCGGCCACGGTTCCAAAGAGTACGACGCCGGCGCCGCCCAGGACGGGCGTCGGAACCGCTGCGACTACTCGCCCGAGGACTGGCAGCACGCCGAGAACCACCAGGATGAGTCCGCCGGCGCTGACCACGAAGCGGCTCTTGATGCCGGTGATGGCCACGAGGCCGACGTTCTGGGCGAAGGCGCTCTGGGTGAAGGAGTTGAAGAGGGGTGAGACGGCGCTTGAGAGCATGTCCGCGCGTAGTCCGTTTCCAATGCGCTTGGAGTCGACCTTGGTGCCCACGATTTCGCCAACTGCGATGATGTCCGCCGAGGTCTCGGTCAGGGTGACCAGGATGACGATCAGCATCGAAACGATGGACGCGATTTCGAAGGTGGGAGCACCGAAGGCGAACGGAGTGGGGAAGGCAACGATCGGACCCTGGCCGACCTTGGAGAAATCTGCCATGCCCGTGGCGAGGGCGATGACGGTCCCGATAGCCATGGCAAGGAGGATGGACAGGCGGGAGATGGCCGCGTTGCCGATCTTGCTCAGGAGCAGGACGATTCCCATCGTGGCCGCGGCGAGTCCGATGTTCGCCATGCTGCCGTAGTTGGGTGCCGCGCTGTTGCCGCCCATGGCCCAGTTCGCTGCGACGGGCATGAGGGTCAGTCCGATTGTCGTGATGACGGTACCCGTGACCACAGGCGGGAAGAATTTGATGATCTTGGAGAAGAGGGGAGTGATCGCCAGGCCGATCAAGGACGCCACAATGACTGAGCCGAACACCGCCTGGATCCCGCCGCCCCCGTGGACGATCGCCACCATGGTGGAAACGCCGGCGAAGGACACGCCCTGGACCAGCGGCAGCTGCGATCCGAAGAACGGGATGCCGATGGTCTGAAGAATGGTGGCGAGGCCGCCGACAAACAAGCAGGCCGCGATCAGGAGGCCGATGTCCTGCGAGGACATGCCCGCGGCGGCTCCGATGATGAGCGGCGGGGCGATGATGCCGCCGTACATGGTCAAGACGTGCTGGAAGCCGTAGGCGAACGTGCTCCCGATCGAGAGGCGCTGGTCCTCGGGGCGGGCTGGCCCGGACCCTGCGGGGCGGGTTTTCTTCTTGGTGTTCATGGCAGACTTTCTTGGTTCATGGCAGACGTCTTTGTCTGGCTAACGTTGTCTGGCTAACAAGGTGGTTTTGGGTACGGTCGCCCAACTGACTCGCATTTGATGTCGTTTTGAGGCTCCAAAACGACATCAAATGCGAGGGCCCACGCCGCCAGGGTTCCCTGGCCGAGCTTGCGAGGCGAGGGAGGCGGTGGGGACCAGTTGGGCGGGTGTTTAGAGGCTTAGCAGAAGCCGGCGATGCCGTTCCACGCAGCCGGGGCCGGTGTGGTGTTATCGCGCTGGACCGTGGCTTCGATCAAACCGTACGGGCGGTCGGCGGCGAAGAAGACCTCGTTGGGGTTGTCGAGGCCGAACGGGCTGAGGTCCACCAGGAAGTGGTGCTTGTTGGGCATCGAGAACTTGATCTCGTCCACTTCGCTGTGGGCCTCGAGGACCTTCTTGCCCATGTCGAACAGGGTCTGCTGCAGGGCGTGGGAGTAGTTCTCCGTGAAGCCTTCCAAGAGCAGGGCCTTGATGTCCTCGTAGCTCTTGTTGAAGTCGGTCCCGGCAGCGTCGAGCCCGGTGTTGTAGCGCCAGCGTGCCGAGACGTCGGTGGCGAGGATGCGGTCCGTGGTCTCGGGCAGCGTGGTGTACCGGTCGCGGGGGTAGCCGACGAAGCCGGACTGCGTGGTCTTGAGGACGGTCAGGTCCTTGAGGCCCGAGATGACGTGCGTTGTGTTGCCTTCGCGGACCACGACGGCGGTGCGGACTTCCTGCCCCTTGCGGACAAAGCTGTGGTCGTGTTCGGAGCCGTGTGCCTGGATGCGCTCCCAGGTGTAGGCCTCGGCTTCCCAACGGCCGCCCGTGACCCACTCAAAGCCCGAGGTGAAGTGTTCGCTCAAGCGCAGGAGGAAGGCTTCGGGGGAGCCGATGCCGTCGCGGGCAAAGGCGTAGATGGTGTTCTTCTGGGTGTCCGTGGCGACGACGTGTGCGTTGTCGCCTTGGAGGTGCGCAGCCTGGAAGTCGCCACGCAATTGCGAGGTGACGTTCAGGTCTTCGATCTGGTGGCGGTCGGTGTCGCGGGTGACTTTGACGACGCGGACTTCAGCCTTGCCGTACTGGTTGTCGCCGAGGACGATCTTGTTGCTCATGGTCATATCCCAACTTCTATGAGGTGGAACCCCTAAGGTCCACCAATGAAATTAAGCGCGTGTTTCGTACGCGTTTCTGGTGGAGCCGACCCAACAAAAAAGAGCCGGCATCCGTTGATGCCAGCTCATTACGACCCTGCCTGCTGCTCCCAGGTTACGTGACCTGCGCCACGAATTGAAGAAAGCGTAGCCCACCTTTGCCAGTGGTGTACATCACTTCTGGAGAATCGTTATCTACTTTCCGAATGTGACCGACGGCGGTTGGCGGCAGGGGCGCGGCCCCGCGGACACCCCTTGACGCGGTTCGGGAATCCCCTCTACCATTTCCATATAACAAAAAATGTTTTCCAAGATGTGGAAAGTAACGAAGAGCTTCAACCGCATCGCCACGGAGAACTTGAGCGCATGAAATAGGAGGACAGATGGACTCGCAGGATAAGAACAACGTCGTGGAATTCCCGGCGCCCGGCCAGGAACTGTACCTGCCGTTCGGCGCCACGGACCCCGACTTCTACATTCCGGCCGACTGTGACCGCACGCCCGGGACTTTCTCCCGTTGGTTGCGTGCCCTTCCGGTGTTCGGCCGGCAGCGTTCCTAGGGCTCCTGCCCCTGGGAATGAGGGACTCTGCGCAACAGAGCCAAAAAGGCGGGCGGCACCTGGGGAGGTGCCGCCCGCCGCTTCGGGTTGACCGACAAGTAGCGTCGCGGACAAATATCTGCCCGGCGAAGCTACATTGGCAGGGCCTTGGCGATCGTCGAAATGATCATGCTCGCTTTGACGGACACCAGGATCAGGCTCAGGGCAGTCAGGCCAATCAGTGCCCAAACCGGCGCGAGTCCGCGCTGCGGGGCGACCTTGTGGACGATCACTGAACGGCCCACGACGTAGACTCCGGCGCCGAGGAAGGCCCATGCCCAATGGAACGGGCGGACCACCCCGTCCCTTTGCAACTTTTGCCAGTCGAGGTAGGACAAGAGGACGCTGACCCCGTAGATGAGCCAGCCTGAAATGACCAGCAGGAAATAGGGAACGCTGAACGCGCTTGGATCGAGGGTGGGTACGCGCCGAGCGCCGACATACCGCAGGTGGAAGACCGGGTTCCAGAGCAACAGGATGATCAGGGTGATCACCGGCAGCAGGGTGACGAGCCAGATGAACGGATTGTAGACCGGCGTCCCCCTGCTGATTTCCGGGCGCGGCGCGGGCTGGACCGATCCCGCGTATTGCGGAGGCCCCCCGTATTGCCCGGGCCTTGCGGCCGCGGGCCACGCCGCGCCGGGCTGACCTGGGCCGGCCTGACCCGCGCCGGCCTGGCCTGCGCCGGGCTGAGCTGGGCCGGCCTGACCCCCGCCAGCCTGACCCGCGCCGGCCTGGGCCGGCGGGTTCCACGCGTTCCCGGTCCAGGCGTTACCGTCCCACCACCGTAGTTGCCCGGAGCTCGAGGGGTCCGGGTACCAACCTGGAGGAGTCGGCGTGTTGTGCTGGGGGACGGTCATGATGTGCCTCCTGATCTACGACCTAATCGAGAGGCTACTCCTAACCCCTGATGATTTTCTGTGCGGCGGCTGAATGTTTGGCAATAAGTTCCGGGATGTCCAGACCGGGAATTTGCCCGTCCACAACGCGCCATTTACCGGCCACCATGACGCGGTCGGCGCGGTCCGCCGCGCAGAGCAACAACGCCGCGACGGGATCGTGGCTGCCGGAGAAGCGCAGCCCGTCGAGCGTGAACAAGGCCAGGTCGGCCTGCATGCCGGGAGCGATCTGCCCGATGTCCGTGCGGCCCAGCGCTGCAGCGGAGCCCCGCGTGGCCCAACCGAGGGCGCGCTCCACCGGGACGTCCGCGCCGTAGCGCAGCCGCTGCAGGTACAACGCCTGCCTCGCTTCGAGGATCATGTTGGAGGCATCGTTCGACGCCGAACCGTCCACTCCCAGCCCCACGGGAACCCCGGCGGCCTCAAGTTCCAGCACCCGTGCGGTGCCCGACGCGAGCCGCATGTTCGACGTCGGGCAATGCGCGACGGCGGTGCCCGCGGCACCCAGCCGGGCGATCTCGTCGTCGTCGAAATGGATGCCGTGGCCAAGCCAGGTGCGTTTTCCAAGCCAGCCGACGCTGTCCAAATAGTCCACGGTGCGCAGCCCGAACATCTCACGGCAGAAATCTTCCTCGTCGATGGTTTCCGCGAGGTGGGTGTGGAGCCGGACATCCAACCGTTCGGCCATGGCGGCGCTCTCGGCCATGATTTCCCTGGTCACGGAGAACGGCGAGCAAGGGGCCAAGGCGATCTGGATAACCGCTCCGTCTCCGCGCTCGTGATACTTCCCGATCAGCCGTTCGCTGTCCGCGAGGATCACCTCCGGACGCTGCACGGTGGAACGCGGCGGCAGGCCGCCGTCGTCCTCGCCGAGCGTCATGGACCCGCGGGTGAGAGTCGCGCGCATGCCGAGTTCACGCACGACGCCGACCTCGACGTCGATCGCGTCCTCAAGTCCTGCGGGGAAGAGGTAGTGGTGGTCGGCTGCCGTGGTGCAGCCGGAAAGCAGGAGTTCCGCGAGCGCTACCTTCACGGCAAGCTCGAGGCTGTCCGGCGTCAACCGCGCCCATACGGGATACAGGTTCTGCAGCCAGGGGAACAGGGGAGCGTTGGCTACTGGGCCCCAGGCTCGCGTGAGGGTTTGGTAGAAGTGGTGGTGCGTGTTGATGAGCCCGGGAAGCAGGACGTGGCTGCCGGCGTCGATCGTTTCATGGCAGGGCGCGGATGGACGCTTTCCTGCGGGGACGAGCTCTGCGATTTTCCCATCGCTGACCACGATGCCGCCGCGGGCGTCGAGGCCATTGGCGGTGAACACTGCGAGGGGATTCTTGATCCAGAGCCGGGAAGAGCTTGGATCCGTTGCCGGGGCTGCTGGCTGGAAATCGGATGTCTGGGACACGGGGATCCTTGTCTGGTCGGCGTAGTTGCGTTCCAGCTCAGTGGTTCCTGTCTGCTGATCCAGGTTCCGGAGGTCAACCCTGCCGGTGGCACCCAGCGTAGGTGGCTCCCCGAAGTGCGTCAATGTGACCGGCGGCGAAACGCTCCCCTGCCGGGCACCAAGCATGAATTTCACATGTTGAAACTTTTTTTCCAGAAACTATGGCGCGGCTCACACCACCGGTGCTAATCTCAATTTGCCAAAGGCGGGCACCCGGACTCCGGGAAGCTATCTACCAGGCGAAACCTTCAAAAGCACATGCTGAAGCCTGGTAATCGCAGCACTGGTCTGTCATGTTCAGATGCCTCCCTGGTTACAGGCTTCCTCAGCACTAAGGAAGTCGCACATGAGTACCACCGTCACGGCCGAACATTTCTTGGCCACTTCCATTGAGCTGGCAACAGCCAATGTCCTCAACAGCGGCGGGCCGTTCGGCGCCGTCATTGTCACCGCGGATGGCCGCGCCTTCGAAGGCGTCAACCGGGTCACCGCTACCAACGACCCCACGGCCCACGCCGAGGTCACCGCCATCCGCAATGCGTGCCGCGAACTCGGCACCTTCGATCTCAGCGGGGCAACCCTCTACACGAGCTGCGAGCCATGCCCCATGTGCCTGGCCTCGGCGCTCTGGGCCCGCATCGGAAAGGTGGTCTTCGCAGCAGACCGGCACGACGCAGCATCCGTCGGCTTCGACGACGCCGTCTTCTACGAATACTTCGAGAACGAGGACCGGGACACGCTCATGCCGGTCACCAAGCTGGAACTGGGCGACCCCCAGGCCCTGGCCATCCTGGAACCCTTCAACACCTGGAACACGCTTGACTCCAGGATTGACTACTAGGGCCCGGTGGCTGAAATGACAATCCTGGACCCCGCAGAAATGCGAACGGCAACTGAAAAGCAGGCTGCGCCTTCCGGCGCAGGGCAGACAGAGGCACGCGAAAAGCACACGGCAACCGGACTGGCACAGCGGGGCAGCAGCCCCAGGCCCCCCGCGTCGAACTCCTTCCTGGATCGTTTCTTCCAGATCACCAAGCGTGGCTCCACGCTGGCCCGCGAATTCCGCGGCGGCATCGTCACGTTCTTCACGATGGCCTACATCGTTATCCTCAACCCACTGATCCTCGGCGGATTCTCAGCCCAGAACGCACCCACGGATGTGGCCGGCGGATGGTTATCCGCGGCGCAAGTGGGGGCAGTCACCGGCCTGACCGCCGGTGTCATGACGGTCCTCTTCGGCCTGATCGCGAACCTGCCGTTCGGGCTCGCCGCGGGCCTGGGAATCAACTCGTTCCTGGCAGTAGCCGTGATCCATGAGGTCACCTGGCCGGAAGCCATGGGCCTGGTGGTCATCAACGGCATCCTGATTGTCCTGTTCGGCGTCACAGGTGCCCGGACGGCGATCTTCAAGGCCGTCCCCAAGGAACTCAAGGCCGCCATCACCGTTGGCATCGGCCTGTTCATCGCCTTCATCGGCTTCGTCGATTCCGGCTTCGTCCGCGCCACCAAAGGCGGACCGCCGGTTCAACTCGGCAACGATGGTTCCATCACCTCAATACCAACCCTTGTTTTCATCGTCGGTCTGCTGGTCATGGGAATCCTTGTGGCCCGTAAGATCCAGGGCGGCCTCCTGATCGGAATCGTCGCCACCACGGTCCTCGCCGCCGTCGTCGAGGCCGTCATGCACATCGGGCCTGGCAGTGCCGCCAATCCCGGCGGCTGGCACCTCAACACCCCGGTATTGTCCGGCCAGCTGGTTTCGGCCCCGGACTTCAGCTTGGTGGGCCACTTCGACCTCTTCGGCTCGTTCTCGCGGATCGGCGGACTGGCGGCCACGATGCTGGTGTTCACCCTGGTGTTCACCAACTTCTTCGACGCCATGGGCACCATGACCGGCCTCGCCAAGAGCGCCGGCGTGGCCTACAAGGACGGGACGTTCCCCAAGCTCAAGTCGGCCTTCATCGTCGAAGGCCTGGGCGCGGTAGCCGGCGGCGCGACGTCGGGCTCGTCCAACACCGTGTACATCGACTCCGCTGCCGGGATTGGCGAAGGCGCCCGCACCGGCCTGGCGTCGGTAGTCACCGGGCTGTTGTTCCTGGGTTCGATGTTCCTGACCCCGCTCACCAGCGTGGTTCCGCTCGAGGTCGCAGCCGCGGCCCTGGTGGTGGTGGGCGCCATGATGATGGCGCAGATCCGCGAGATCAAGTTCTCCAAATTCTCCGTGGCCCTGCCCGCTTTCCTCACCATCGTCACCATGCCGCTGACCTACTCCATCGCCAACGGTATCGGCGTCGGATTCATCTCCTGGGCCGTGATCCACGCGGCTTCCGGGAAGGGCAGGAAGGTCCATCCGCTCATGTGGGTGGTGACCGTCGGCTTCTTGGTCTACTTCGCCCGCGGGCCGATCAGCGCGCTGATGGGAGCGTAGCCGGCCGTTGAGACGGCGGTCCGGCCGCAAATCACCGCAATGAATAGGCGTCCGCCGATCGTCACCAACCGCATCATGCGGACGACGACGGCGGGCGGCGGTGAGGTGCGGCCGCTCCGCTAAGGACCGGGGTGGGAAATGAGAGGCCCGCCCCGGTCCTCTTCACGCAACGGGTCGCCTGTTTACCCGAAGCTCTCCTGTACAGACGCAAGGAATGAGAATATGAGGCAAGATCGCACACTGCCCCGGGCGGGTTTCCGGTCCGGGACCTCGGTAAAGGAGGTGTTGCCATGCTGGAATTGATGCCCTCGCTGGGCACATGGCGGCCCGCGGTCTCCGGGCAGCGATGCGCCGTTGCCACCATCGTGGCCGCGGGAGGCTCGGTCCCCCGGCCCCTCGGCACGTCCATGCTGGTTTCCGAACACGGCGATGTCCTTGGCAGCCTCTCCGGGGGCTGCGTGGAAGGCGCCGTGGTGGAGGCTGCCCTTCAAGCAATGCACGACGGCGGCAGCCGCCTCGAGTCGTTCGGCTACAGCGCCGAGGACGCGTTCGCCGTCGGGCTCACGTGTGGCGGCGAGTTGGAAGTCCACATCCAGCCGACCGGGCCAGCCGGCCTGGACCCGGCCTTGTTGAATGCCTCTTCAGGAGGCTCTTCCCTGGCACTCATCCGCAGGCTCGACGCTGCGGGAGGCGCAGTCGTCGTCCCTGATCCGGCGGGTTTTTCCGCCGCCGGTTCGCGGGAACTTTCAGACCTTCTTGGCGGGGATGACGCCGTGATCCGCGCGGCCGCGGCCCAGCTAGAACCCCTTCTGCATGGAGGCCGTGCTGGCCTGGTGCGGCTCGCCCCGGCCGAAGGCTGCGGAGGTTCCGTGCCGGAAGCCGAACCCATCACCCTGTTCGTGGAAACCCGCTTGCCCGCGGCCCGCATGCTGATCTTTGGCGCCAACGACTTCGGCGCGGCCTTGCTCCCCGCCGGGAAACTCCTGGGCTACGAGGTCACTCTGTGCGATGCGCGGTCCGCTTTTTCGAGCCAGGGCCGTTTCCTCGCCGCCGACCACCTCGTCACGGCCTGGCCGCACCGCTACCTTGCCGCGGAAGCAGCCGCCGGCCGGATCGATTCCCGCACTGTCGTGTGCGTGCTGACCCACGATCCCAAATTCGATATCCCCCTGCTGGAAACAGCCCTCGATCTGGATCTCGCCTATGTGGGAGCCATGGGTTCCAGGCGCAGCCACCGGCAGCGGATCGATGGACTGCTTGCCTGCGGCATCCCGACAGATGCCCTCGAACGCCTGCATTCGCCGATCGGATTGGATCTCGGCGCAGTGACTCCCGCGGAAGTGGCCGTGTCCATTACCGCCGAAATCCTCGCGTCCCGCGCGCCGCGCCCGGCCTCCGCCGTGGGTTCGCTCAAGGACGGCGCAGGACCGATCCATCAGACCAACACCCCCGAACAAAGCAAGGTGACCCCATGGACATGAACACCATCGAGTCCGTGGTTGCCACCACGGATCCAGGCCAGTGGCGCGAGGGCGACGCCTGGCTTGCCGGCGGCACGGTCCTGTTCTCCTACGGCAGCCCCGTGGGCAGCGAAGAACCGCTCAAGCGGTTGCTCGATCTGGGCCACGCGGGCTGGCCGGCCGTCACCGTGGGCGACGCAGGCATTGAACTGGCCGCCACCTGCACCGTCGCCGAGCTTTACGCCCTGCCCATGTCGGACGCCGTGGCTGGCCGGAACTGGCCGGGACTGGATCTTTTCCGTCCGTGCTGCGACTCTTTCGTAGCCTCGTTCAAGGTGTGGAACATGTCCACCGTTGGCGGCAATGTGTGCACATCACTCCCCGCCGGGCCCATGATTTCGCTGTGCGCCGGCCTGGATGCCAAGGCCACCATCCTCGGCCGGCACGGCAGCAGCCGTACCGTGCCAGTGGCCGAGTTCGTCACCGGGGACGGGAAAAACTGCCTGGCGCCAGGCGAGCTACTTCGCAGCATCCAGTTGCCGGCGTCGACCTTGTCGGCGAAGGTGGCCTTCCGCAGGCTCTCGCTCAGCAACCTCGGGCGATCCGGGGTGCTGCTGATCGGAAGGCTCGACGCCGATGGCGGCCTGGTCCTCACCGTCACCGCCGCGACCAAACGGCCCGTGCAGCTGCGGCTCGCCGCCGCGGAGTTGCCCGACGCCGGGCGGCTGGCCGCCGCCGTCGGGCATTCAATCCCTGCGGAGCTGTACCACGACGACATCCACGGGCTCCCGGAATGGCGCCGCGACATGACGTTCCGCCTTGCGGAGGAGATCCGGACGGAGTTGCTTGATCCGGTTCCGGCCGGACCGCCCACCGTCTCGGGCGATTTCTGGCCGCCGCACGCCACCTCGCCGCAACCATCCACCCAAGCCGCACAGAAGGAGGCCTGAGCATGGCAATCGAGATCAACGGAACAGCCACCGAGGCCGCTCCACGCCCGGGCCAGTGCCTTCGGACGTTCCTGCGCGAACAGGGTAACTTCGGCGTCAAGAAAGGGTGCGACGGCGGCGACTGCGGCGCTTGTACCGTCCACGTGGACGGCATACCCGTGCACAGTTGCATCTACCCGGCCGTCCGCGCCGAAGGACACTCGGTCACCACCATCGAGGGGCTCTCGAACGGGGAAGAGCTTCATCCCGTGCAGCAACAGTTCCTCGATAACCAGGGCTTCCAGTGCGGTTTCTGCACGGCCGGCATGATGATGACGGCCGCCACCTTCGACGAGGAACAGAAAGCCAACCTCCCCCGAAACCTCAAGGGAAACCTGTGCCGCTGCACGGGTTACCGCTCCATTGCGGACGCAGTGTGCGGTGACGCCGGCGACGGGCAAAACACCTCCGACGGCGGCGCCGCGTCGCAGTCCGGCGCGGGATCAAAGGGTTCAGGTCAGCTCGGCGACAACGTTCCCGCCCCGGCGGGGCGCGCCGTCGTCACCGGCACCGCCCGCTACACCCTCGACGTCCCGGCAGAACAGCTCCCTGGCCTGCTGCACCTGAAGCTGCTGCGCTCGCCACATGCGCATGCCCGGATTGTCTCCATCGATGCGACGGCGGCCCTCCAAGTACCCGGCGTCGTCGCGGTTTTCACGCATGAGGACGCGCCGGGCCGGTTGTTCTCCACCGCCCAGCACGAGCTTTACACCGATGATCCCGACGATACCCGCGTCCTCGACAACGTAGTGCGCTTCATCGGCCAGCGGGTGGCCGCCGTCGTCGCCGAATCGGTGGGCGCAGCGGAAGCCGGGGCCCGGGCCATCAGGGTGGAATATGAACTCCTTGACGCCGTCTTCTCGCCACAGGACGCGTTGCTGCCGGGTGCGCCCGCGATCCATGGGGAGAAAGACGGGGAAACGGCACGGATTTCCCGCCCGCAGAACAACGTCGTGGCGGAGGTCCATTCCGAGCTGGGGAACGTCGAAGCCGGCTTCGCGGCGGCCGACTTCATCCACGAGAACACCTACCAGACCCAGCGGGTCCAGCACGTCGCGATGGAAACGCACTGTTCCATCGCGTGGGTGGAGCCCTCCGACAATCCGGGGGAGGACCGGCTCATGGTGCGTTCCTCCAGCCAGGTCCCGTTCCTGGTCCGGCGCACCCTTGCCCGCGTGTTCGACCTTCCCGAAGACCGCATCCGCGTGGTGGCAGGCCGCGTGGGAGGCGGGTTCGGCGGCAAGCAGGAAGTGCTCGCCGAGGACCTCGTAGCCATGGCGGCACTCAAGCTGCGCCGGCCGGTGCAGGTGGAATTCACCCGCACCGAGCAATTCACCTCCACCACCACGCGCCACCCCTTCACTATTAAGGTCAAAGCAGGGGCGAGCAATGACGGCCAGCTGACGGCGATGCAGCTGGACGTGGTCACCAACACCGGCGCGTACGGAAACCACGCGCCCGGAGTGATGTTCCACGGTTGCGGCGAGTCCCTGGCCGTCTACAAATGTGCCAACAAGAAAGTGGATGCGCAGGCCGTCTACACCAACACAGTCCCGGCCGGCGCCTTCCGTGGCTACGGACTGAGCCAAATGATCTTCGCGATCGAATCCGCCATCGACGAGCTCGCCGTCGGAATCGGCATGGACCCCTTGGACTTCCGGCTCAAGAACATGGTCCGGCCGGGTGACCACATGCTCTCCACGAACCCGGAACCGGAAGAGGACGTTTACTACGGGAGCTACGGACTGGACCAGTGTGTGGCTCTGGTCCGGGATGCCCTCGAGCGGGGCGATAAACGCTACCGGGATGCCGGCCTCGACAACTTCGGCCCGGGGTGGGTCACGGGCGTGGGGTCCGCGCTGTCCATGATCGACACGGTTCCGCCCCGCGGCCACTTCGCCCACACGCGCCTCAGGCTCCTGCCGGACGGTACGTTCGACGCCGCCGTCGGGACCGCCGAGTTCGGCAACGGCACCACCACGGTCCACGCCCAACTGGCGGCGACCGCCCTGGCCACGACGGCGTCGAACGTGGCCGTGCGCCAGTCCGACACGGACCTCGTGGAGCACGATACCGGCGCATTCGGCTCCGCTGGAACCGTGGTGGCCGGGCAGGCAACCTTGCTCGCGGCGCAGGAGCTCGCGCTCCGGATCCGGGCTGTGGCGGCCGCGTTCGCCGGTGTGCCGGAGGCGGACTGCGTGCTCGAGGACGGTGCGGTGCGTTGGGGTGAGCGGGTGGTTCCCTTTACCGAGGTGTACGACGCCGCACAGCAGCAGGGCATGGAACTCGCCACCGAAGGGCGTTGGGGCGGAACTCCGCGTTCGGTCGCCTTCAACGTCCACGGATTCCGGGTGGCCGTGAACACCGGCACGGGGGAACTGAGGATCCTGCAGAGCGTCCAGGCGGCCGATGCCGGCGTCGTGGTCAATCCACGGCAGTGCCGAGGCCAGGTGGAAGGCGGAATCGCCCAGGCGCTGGGTGTTGCGCTGTATGAGGAAGTCCGCGTGAACGACGCCGGCGAGGTCACCACCGACATCCTGCGGCAATACCACATCCCCTCTTTCGCGGACGTGCCACGCAGCGAGGTCTATTTCGCGAAAACGAACGACCAGATGGGGCCGCTCGGTGCGAAGTCCATGAGCGAGAGCCCGTTCAATCCCGTGGCACCCGCGCTGGCCAACGCCATCCGGAACGCCACCGGGGTGAGGTTCGCGGCGCTCCCCATCGCCCGGGACAAGATCTACCTGGCGCTGAAGGACGCCGCCGCCTCCACCCCTACCCAACTGACTCGCATTTAATGTCGTTATCGAGCCTCATGACGGCATCTACTGCGAGTTAGTTGGGTGGCCGGGCCGCGATGGGGGGGCTAGTCGCGGAGGAGGTGCAGCTTGTCCTTCGTGTCCACGTCGGCACCGTCGGTGAGGTCGCTGCAGTCGACGACGTCCACCAGTCCGGGGTGCGCCTTGAGGAAACGGCGTGCCCCGGCGTCGCCGACCGCGGACTCCGCGACCTCGGCGCGGAGGCCGACGTCGATGATCAACGGGTGGCCGCGCCTTAGCTTTGTTGTGTGGCCACCGTCGAAGGCGGCTTCCGGGTATCCCGCCGCGGTCACCCGGCCGGCTTGGTGCGCTGCTAACAGCCTGGCGACGACGGCGGGGGTCACCCCAGGTTGGTCCACCAAAGTCACCATGACATTGTGGCCGTGTGTAGCTGCCGCAATGCCGGTGCGGAGCGAGCTGGCCATGCCGGCTGCCCACTCCGGGTTGTCGACGACGAGGTACTGGTCCAGCTCCGTAGCGCGACGGACCCGCTCGGCTCCGGCACCGAGCACTACGACTACCTTGAGGCATCCGCCGTCGAGCAATGTCTTGGCGAGCACTTCCACCAAGGTCCGGCCGCGGAAGGGCAGCAGCGCCTTGGGGCCGAGTCCCAGGCGAGTCCCTGCGCCGCCGGCCAACAATACACCGGTGGTGGCTACGGGGCTGGAATCGTTCATGGGGTTCACCTTATCCATGTGCCTTCGCGGGGTCTCTAGGTTCACCTTGCACTCCAATATAGGTCTACCGAAAGAGGTTGAATATTACCCATGGGTAGGCCTTCTGGCAGACTCCCATGGCCGATATTCTCTTAGGGACTTCACGAGAGTCAGTGGTCATCGAAGGGGATGCAATGACGCATCCGCGGTGGAAAGAGGGTTTATGTCTGGCATTTTCGAAATTCTGGCAGCTGGGGAGCAATCGTTCCGTTTCCGGTTGAAGGCCGATGATGGAACGGTAGTGGCGGTGTCGCCCAAGTTCCCGGATATTGCGGCCCTTGTGGCCGGTATCAACGCAGTCAGGGAGAATGCCGCCACAGGATTCGTGGTGGATCGGCGCTCGCTCGGAGCGTAGCAATAAATCGGCGGTAGTGCTCAAGGAGCACTACCGCCGATTCTTATTTAAAGCTGTTTAGGAGTCGCCCCCCGAACCGCCGGTGGTGCCGGCGGTCACGTCGAGGAGCTTGTACCGGTCAATGGCGTACGACGGCGCACTCGGGTCAACCTCGCCCCTCGCCGCGAGGAGCTGCAGGGTCTTCACGACGATGGAGTGGGTGTCGTTTTTGAAGAAGCGGCGTGCGGCTTGGCGGGTGTCGGAGAATCCGAATCCGTCGGCGCCGAGGGAGGCGAATTCGTTGGGGATGAATTGGCGGATCTGGTCCGGGACGGCTTTCAT
>NZ_JBFTPW010000014.1:0-122460 GCF_056398685.1 Arthrobacter sp. 01T428
ATATCAGTCTGACACTGCAGTCGAACACAAGACCCGCCAGCACACCCACCACACCCGGACAGCACCCCAACGGAAAGCGGCCCCCGACACCAAAACCGGGAGCCGCTCACCACTGCCTCTTGACAACAGCTTCTACATATCAGTTGGGCCTTGCTAGCGGAAGGCTAGCGCACCGTCAGGGCGGCCAGGGCCATGCGTTCAAGGATGGGCCGGGCACTCTTGACGGCCATGCGTCGACCATGGTGCCGGACCGAGTGCGGCGTCGAGTTGATGAGGCCGAAGGCTGCGTGCGCGCGGACCCGGAGCTCGGCAGGATCCGTGTCCGGATGCAGTTCGCCGAGCACCCCCACCCACAGTTCCACATAGTTGCGCTGCAGTGTGCGGACTTCGGCCTGGTCGGCGTCGCTGAGGTTGCTGAAGTCGCGGTCCTGGACCCGGATGACATCGGGATTGCTGAGGGCGAAGTCCACGTGGAACTCCACCAGTCCGCGCAACGCAGCTTCAGCGTCGGCGGCTTCGGACACCACGGTGCGGCCGCCGTCGAGAAGATTCCGGCTCACACTCAACAGCAGCTCGGCGAGCACGGCTTGTTTTCCTGGGAAGTGCCGGTACACCGCAGGTCCGCTGACTCCTGCCGCGGCCCCCAGGTCCTCAAGGGACACGCGGTTGAAACCATCGGCGGCGAACAACCCGGCTGCGGCGGTCAGGAGGGCCTTGCGCCGTGTTTCCTTGGCTTGGCTCCGCTGGGTCGGTGCTGGGCCGTCCTGCTGGGAGCTCCGCTGGAAAGTGACCACAATTCCTCCTTTTGCACGCGTCCACTTCAGCGCCGGTACCGGGCGGGCCCCGTGTCGGGGTGATGGACAACACAGTTAATAGAGACTAACCTAAATTCCAGTTATGCGGTACTAACTGAGATGGCCATTGGCCGGGATGGGACACAGTCGATGGAGACACTCGCCAGCCAGCTGGATACCAGCAGCGATCAGTTCGCGGCCAACGCGGAAGCGCAGCTGTCCCTGGTTTACGAGCTGAAGAAGCGCCTAGCGGTGGCCGCCCTGGGTGGCCCGGAGAAGTCGCGCGAGCGGCACATCTCCCGGGGCAAGCTGTTGCCGCGCGAGCGCATCAACTACTTGCTGGACGAGGGAAGCCCGTTCCTGGAGATCGCCCCGCTGGCGGCCAACGGGATGTACAACGACGACTCCCCGGGTGCCGGAGTGATCGCGGGGATCGGCTTGGTCCATGGCCGCCAGGTGATGGTGGTGTCCAACGACGCCACGGTCAAGGGCGGAACGTATTACCCGATGACGGTGAAGAAGCATCTCCGGGCGCAGGAAATCGCGCTGGAGAACAGGCTGCCGTGCGTCTACCTCGTGGATTCCGGGGGAGCGTTCCTGCCCAAGCAGGACGAGGTGTTCCCGGACAAGGAGCACTTTGGCCGGATCTTCTTCAACCAGGCCAGGATGTCAGCGGCGAAGATCCCGCAGATCGCCTCGGTCATGGGGTCCTGCACGGCCGGTGGCGCTTACGTTCCCGCCATGAGCGACGAAACCGTCATTGTCCGCAACCAGGGCACCATTTTCCTTGGCGGCCCGCCGCTGGTGAAGGCCGCCATCGGTGAAATCGTCACCGCGGAGGAACTCGGCGGCGGCGACGTGCACTCGCGGATTTCCGGTGTGACGGACCACCTCGCCGAAAACGACGAGCACGCCCTGCAGATCGTCCGCGACATCGTCTCCACCCTGCCCAAGCCTGAGGCCCCTGCCTGGGACGTGGACACCGCCGTCGAGCCCGTGGTGGACCCGGGCGAGATCTATGGTGCCGTTCCAACGGACGTCAACGCCAAGTACGATGTCCGGGAAGTCATCGCCCGGCTCGTGGACGGCTCGAGGTTCCACGAGTTCAAGAAGAACTACGGCACCACCTTGGTGACGGGGTTCGCGAAGCTGCACGGCCACCCTGTGGGCATCGTGGCGAACAACGGTGTGTTGTTCAGCGAGTCCTCCCTCAAGGGCGCGCACTTTATCGAGTTGTGCCACCAGCGCGGCATCCCCTTGGTTTTCCTGCAGAACCTCTCCGGCTTCATGGTCGGCAAGGACGTCGAGCAGGGCGGCATCGCCAAGAACGGCGCCAAGATGGTCACCGCCGTCGCCACCGCCCGCGTGCCCAAGCTGACGGTGGTGATCGGCGGTTCCTTCGGTGCCGGAAACTACTCGATGTGCGGCCGCGCCTACTCGCCGCGCTTCCTCTGGATGTGGCCGGCGTCCCGGATCTCGGTGATGGGCGGGAACCAGGCCTCGAGCGTGCTGGCAACCGTCAAGCGTGACCAGTACGAGGCCCGCGGCGAGGAATGGTCCGCCGAGGACGAGGAAGCCTTCAAGGCCCCCATCAGGCAGCAATACGAGGACCAAGGCAGTCCCTACTACTCCACCGCCCGGCTCTGGGACGACGGCATCATCGACCCCGCTGACACCCGGCGCGTCCTGGGCATGGCCTTGGATACCGTCTCCCGCCAACCCCTGCCGGAAACCTCCTTCGGCCTCTTCCGGATGTGACCCCATGACCATCAACTCCTTCGAAACCGTCCTTGTCGCCAACCGCGGCGAGATCGCCTGCCGCGTCATCCGCACCCTCAAGGCCATGGGCATCCGTTCCGTTGCGGTCTATTCAGACGCCGACGCCGGGGCCCGCCACGTGCGCGAAGCAGACACGGCCGTCCGGATCGGCACAGCCGCGGCGGCGGACAGCTACCTGCGGATCGACGCCATCATCGAGGCCTGCCTGCAAAGCGGTGCCCAGGCGGTCCACCCGGGGTATGGATTCCTGGCCGAAAACGTTGAGTTTGCCAAGGCCCTGGACGCGGCAGGCATCGCGTTCATCGGCCCCGGCATTGACGCCATCGAGATCATGGGCGACAAGATCCGCTCCAAGAACCATGTCATGTCGTACGGCGTCCCCTGCGTCCCGGGTATCGCCGAACCGGGATTGAGCGACGAGGCGCTCATCGAGGCGGCGCCCGGCGTCGGCTTCCCCCTGCTCATCAAGCCCTCGGCTGGTGGCGGTGGCAAGGGCATGCACATCGTGGAGCGGCTCGAGGATATGGCGGCAACGCTGCTCACGGCCCGACGGGTGGCGGCGAGCGCCTTCGGCGACGACACCCTGTTCCTGGAACGTCTTATCCAGTCGCCCCGGCACATCGAAGTCCAGGTCCTCGCCGACAACCACGGCAACGTGATCCACCTCGGCGAGCGCGAATGTTCCCTGCAGCGCCGCCACCAGAAGGTCATCGAGGAAGCACCGTCCCCCCTGCTGGAGTCCCTCGCGAATGGGGCCGAGGTCCGGGCGCGGATCGGTGAGGCCGCCTGCCAGGCTGCCCGAAGCGTCAGGTACAGCGGTGCCGGTACGGTGGAGTTCCTCGTCTCGGACCAGGATCCGGAGCACTTCTTCTTCATGGAGATGAACACCCGCCTCCAGGTGGAGCACCCTGTCACGGAAATGGTGACAGGCGTCGACCTTGTCGAATGGCAAGTGCGCATCGCCGCAGGTGAGGTCCTCACGGTGGCGCAGTCCGACGTCGTGCTTGAGGGCCACGCGGTAGAGGCGCGAGTCTACGCGGAGGTACCCGAACGCGGGTTCATGCCATCCATCGGCGAGATCGTGATGCTCCGGGAACGGGCAAGCAACGATCCGCACGTCCGCGTCGATTCGGCCATGCTGACGGGCCTGTCCGTCAGCGGGGACTACGACCCCATGCTCGCCAAGGTCATTGCCTGGGGTCCGGACCGCAAAGCGGCGCTGGACACCCTTGACCACGCGCTGGGGGACTACACGCTGCTGGGCGTGCACACGAACGTCGAGTACTTGCGGCTCCTGGTCAACGACGACGATGTCCGCGCCGGCCGCCTCGACACCGGCTTGATCGAGCGCAAACTTGACGGGATGGAATTCCGCCAAGTGTCCGACGTCGAGTTGGTTGCCGCCGCGATGCTGGACCGTCAGGTCTTGGCTCCTGCCGGAACGGCAGGACCCTGGAACGCCGCCGACGGCTGGCGCGTCGGCGCGCCCGCACCGTGGAAGACCACAGTCGGACGTCCCGACGGCGGACTGGCCACCGTGGGGCTGACGGTGGACGCGCAGGGCTTCACCTCCCGCGTGGACAGCGGCGTCGAGCACTCTGCCGTCATGCGGCCGGGACCCTCGGGACATGCGGTGCTGGTGCTCGACGGCGTCGAGCACCCTTTCGCGCACGGCTCACCATCTTCGGAGCTTGGGACACGCGAACTCTGGCTGGGCAGCGACGGCTGGTCCTGCCGGCTGGAGATCCTGGACCGCGAAGCCCGGCTCCAACGAATCCTCGCGGGCATCCAGCGCGAAGAAGGCGCCGCGGATCCCGAAGTCCGGTCTCCCATGCCGGGAACCGTCGTCTCCGTTTCGGTGCACAACGGCGACCACGTGGAAGCGGGCGACGTCCTCCTCGCAGTAGAGGCCATGAAGATGGAACACCAGCTCGTGGCCTCTGTGTCCGGCACCGTGCACCTCAGCAGCAAGACCGGGGACCTCGTCAAGGCTGACCAAGTCCTCGCCACCATCCACGTGGCGGCGGAGCCCGCCCCAGAAGCCTCAGCAGAAAACCAGAAAGACGAGGAAGTCTAGCCATGGCAAGTTTTGAACTCACCGAGGAATACCAGGACCTGAGCGACTCCGTCCGGGAATTCGCCGACGAGGTAGTGGCGCCGGTGTCCACGAAGCACGACGAGGAACACAGCTTCCCGTACGAGGTAGTCAAGCAGATGGGTGAGATGGGTCTTTTCGGCCTGCCCTTCCCTGAAGAGTTCGGCGGAATGGGCGGGGACTACTTCGCCCTGGCGCTCGCGCTGGAACAGCTGGGCCGGGTGGACCAGTCCGTGGCCATCACCCTCGAGGCGGGTGTCTCGCTTGGCGCCATGCCCGTGTACCGCTTCGGCACCCAGGAGCAGAAGGAACAATGGCTGCCCCAGCTGACCTCGGCCGAAGCGCTCGCAGGCTTCGGTCTGACCGAGCCGGAAGCCGGCTCGGACGCCGGTGGCACCAAGACGAACGCGCACCTCGAGGACGGCCGCTGGGTCATCAACGGCAACAAGGAATTCATCACCAACTCCGGGACCGACATCACCCGGCTCGTCACCGTCACCGCCGTCACCGGGCAGCACGAACGCAAGGACGGGAGCATCAAGAAGGAAATCTCCACCATCCTGGTCCCCACGGACACACCCGGTTTCACCGCCGAAAAGGCCTACAACAAGGTGGGCTGGAACGCCTCCGACACCCACCCGCTGACACTGAACAACGTGCGGGTTCCCGAAGAGAACCTGCTCGGTGTCCGAGGACGGGGCTACGCCAACTTCCTGTCCATCCTGGACGAAGGCCGCATCGCCATCGCCGCGCTTGCCACCGGCGCGGCCCAGGGCTGCGTCGACTTGTCCGTGAAATATGCCAAGGAACGCGTGGCCTTCGGACAGAACATCGGCAAGTACCAGGCCATCCAGTTCAAGATTGCCCGCATGCAGGCACGGGCCCACACAGCCCGCCTGGCCTACTACGATGCGGCCGCGAGGATGCTGGCCGGCAAGCCGTTCAAGACCGAAGCGGCCATCGCTAAGATGGTCGCAGGCGAGGCAGCCATGGACAACGCACGGGACGCCACCCAGGTGTTCGGTGGCTATGGCTTCATCAACGAATTCACGGTGGCACGGCACTACCGCGACTCCAAGATCCTGGAAGTCGGGGAAGGCACTACCGAGGTCCAGTTGATGCTCATCGCCCGCGAGCTGGGCCTTTAACCGTCAGGGAAGGTAAACGATGATCGACAAAGTTGTTGCCAGCGCCGCGGAAGCGGTGAAGGACATCCACGACGGTGCCTCTCTCGCCGTCGGCGGGTTCGGCCTGTGCGGTATCCCGGTGGCGCTGATCGATGCGCTCCACCATCAAGGCACCAAGGACCTTGAAACAGTCAGCAACAACTGCGGCGTGGACGACTGGGGCCTGGGCATCCTGCTGAAGGACGGACGGATCCGCCGGACCATCAGTTCCTATGTTGGTGAGAACAAGGAGTTCGCGCGGCAGTACCTCGCCGGTGAACTGGAGGTGGTCCTCACCCCGCAAGGTACCCTCGCCGAGAAACTGCGCGCCGGCGGGGCCGGAATCCCCGCGTTCTTCACGGCGGCCGGCGTCGGGACGCAGGTTTCGGAAGGCGGTCTGCCGCAAAAGTACGACGCCGACGGCAACGTGGCGATCGCATCCTCACCTAAGGAAGTGCGCACCTTCAACGGGGCGGACTATGTCCTGGAGGAATCCCTGACACCCGATTTCGGACTGGTCCACGCCTGGAAGGGGGACCGTCACGGGAACCTCGTCTTCCACGCGACGGCTATGAACTTCAATCCACTGTGTGCCATGGCGGCCCGGATCACCATCGTCGAGGTCGAAGAGCTTGTGGAACCCGGCGAACTCGATCCGCAACATATCCACACCCCGGGCATCTTCGTCCAGCGGGTCGTTGTTGCACCGGACACGGAGAAACGCATCGAAAAGCGGACCGTCGCGTTGACCCGGCAGGCAGGAGCGTAGCCATGGAATCGAACATCACCCAGGATGTGCCGCCGCGTCCCGAGGCCGTCAGGCACGAGTACCGCCGCGCCGGCGCCGAGCACCACGAGGGCAAGGGCTGGACGCGGAACGAACTCGCCGCCCGCGTAGCCCGCGAACTCACCAACGGGCAATACGTCAACCTGGGGATCGGCATGCCCACCCTGATCCCCAACTACATCCCCGAGGGCGTCGAGGTGATCCTCCATTCCGAGAACGGGATACTGGGCGTCGGCCCCTACCCGGCCGAGGACGCGGTGGACCCGGACCTGATCAACGCCGGCAAGGAAACGGTCACAGTCAACGCGGGCGCCGCGTTCTTTGACTCGGCTACCTCGTTCGGCATGATCCGCGGGGGCCATGTGGATGTCGCCGTGCTGGGGGCCATGGAGGTCGCGGCCAACGGGGACCTGGCCAATTGGATGATCCCCGGCAAAATGGTCAAGGGCATGGGCGGCGCCATGGACCTGGTCTTCGGCGCCAAGCGGGTGATCGTGATGATGGAGCACGTGGACCGCAACGGCAAGCCCAAGATCGTCAAGGAATGCTCGTTGCCCGTCACGGGGAAAGGCTGCGTGGACCGGATCATCACCGACCTCGCCGTGATCGACGTCGTCTCCGAAGGCGGGGCCTCGAGGCTCGTGCTGCGCGAGCTGGCACCGAATGTCTCGGCCGAGGACGTGGCCGCGGCGACCGGCGTCGAGCTCTTCGAAGAGGACCAGGAGTTGACTGTATGACGGCGGACGCTGAACCCCGCGTAGTCGAGCAGCGGGGGATGTACTTCGACGAACTCGAGGAAGGCGTTGTGTACGCCCACCGGCCCGGGCGGACCGTCACCGAAACGGACAACGTCCTGTTCACCACGTTGACCATGAACACCCAGGCCCTCCACCTGGACGCGGCGTGGAGCGCCAAACAGCCCTTCGGGCAGAGGCTCATGAACTCGATGTTCACGCTGTCCACCATGGTGGGACAGTCCGTCACCCAGCTGACCCAGGGCACCATCATTGCCCAACTGGGCCTCACGGACGTCTCATTCCCGCACCCCCTCTACCACGGCGACACCCTCTACACGGAGACGGTCATCATCGGGAAACGGGAGTCGTCGTCGCGTCCCGGGCAAGGCGTGGTGACCATGAAACATACCGGCCGCAACCAGGACGGCACTGTGGTGGCACTGGCGACGCGGGCCTGCCTCATGTGGAGCCGGACAGCGCATCTGGAGGCGCAACAGGGGACAATCAATACATGACCTTCACCATGGGCCCCGCTTTGCTTTTCTGCCCCGCCGACCGGCCGGAACGGTTCCAAAAGGCCGCTGAGCGTTCCGACGCCGTCATCGTGGACCTCGAGGATGCTGTCGCGCCTGCAGATAAGAAGCGGGCCCGGGGCGCGATCCTCGCCCAGCTCGGCTCAGGCGGCGAGACCGCCGAACTCGACCCCAGCCGCACGATTGTGCGCGTCAATCCGGTGGGCACCCCGGATTTCGAGAAGGATCTGCACTGCCTGGCGCATACTCCTTACCGCACCATCATGCTGGCCAAGGCCGAGACCGCCGAACAGTTGAAAGCACTCGAGGGATACCACGTCATCGCCCTGTGCGAGACGGCCAAGGGAATCGTCAACGCGGCTGAGATCGCCCAGGCTCCCAACGTCGTCGGGCTCATGTGGGGCGCCGAGGATTTGATCGCCTCGATGGGCGGCACCTCCAGCCGCAAGGACGACGGCGGCTACCGCGCCGTCGCAACGCACTCCCGGTCCACCGTGCTGCTGGCGGCCAAAGCCGCAGGCAAGGAGGCCATCGACTCGGTCTACGTCGACATTCCCGATCTTGTGGGGCTGGCCGTGGAATCCGCCGACGCAGTGGCCAGCGGATTCGGTGCCAAGGCCTGCATCCACCCGAACCAGGTAGCCGTTGTCCGCGAAGCCTATGCGCCGTCGCCCGAAGCCGTCGCAGTGGCGCGGGAACTGCTTGACGCCGCGGCTGCGGCCGGAACCGGTGTGTTCCAGCACAAGGGCAAAATGGTGGACGGTCCCATCCTGAAACACGCCGAATCCACGCTGCGCAGGGCACGGCTTTCCTGAAGGGTCGCCCCGGGTCTATTGACCGCGCTGTCGTGGCTTCGGCAGCGACAACGGGGCGATGACCTCGTAGAGCTCAATCCGGATCCAGCGCTGACCCGTTTCCCGGAACTCGGCCCTCGTGGCGAAGCGGTACAGGAAGCTGCGGGCCCGCACCCAACGCGGCCGGTCGCCGTCGAACGGGTCCTGGCGCAACAAGCGCAAGGTGGGCGGATCGGCGTCGAGCAGCTTGCCCAGGAACGCGTAGAACCATTCCTCGTGCACAGTGCGCAAGGGCAGGAACCACATCAGCCAGTCGAGGCGCAAGTGGTAGGGCGCCCATTGCCGGGGGAGCCGGCGGACGTCGCCGGGCTTGCCCTTGAAGCCGTATTCGCGCCAATCTGCCTCGTCGACGGGAACGTCTGCCTGGGTGCCTTCCACCACGATTTCCACGCGGTGCCGCGTCACCGTGCCGAACGCCCCGTACGTGTTGACCAACTGCCATCGGTTGAAGCTCGCGTTCATGAGCTGCCCCCGCGAGAGCAGGTTGCGGATGGGCCAATAGCTGAGCACCAGAAGGAGCACCGTCACCGCGAGTACGACGGCGAGCCACCACACCGGGGCCTGCGGAACCGCCGCTGCCGGGTTGGTCCGTTGCGGGATGAAAGGCAGCACAGCGTGGGCAACCGGGTCGCTCACCGCAGCGAAGGCGAGCACGATCGCGGACCAATTGAGCCACGCGAAGTTTCCGCTCCCCACCAGCCAAAGCTGCGTGAAGACCACAATTCCTGCGGCGATGGTGGCCAGCGGCTGCGGGGCGAACAGGAAGAACGGCACCACCAGCTGGGCGAAGTGGTTGCCGAGCACCTCCATGCGGTGCATCGCTTTGGGCAGGAGATGCGCCTGGCGGCTCAACGGTCCGGGCATGGGCTGGGTTTCGTGGTGGTAGTACAGGGCGGTTAAATCACGCCACTCGCTTCCGCCATGGATCTTGATCATGCCGGCGCCGAATTCCAGCCTGAAGAGCAACCACACGAGCAGGACGAGGATGGTCCTGGGCGGGGGGACCTGGTCCGAACCGAGGAAGCCGACGGTGAAGCCCATTTCCAGCAGCAGCATCTCCCAACCGAAGCTGTAGAAGGTCTGGCCGACGTTGACGATCGACATGTAGAGCAACCACAAGGCCAGGAACGCGGCCAAGGGAAGCCACGGCGGGCCAAGCTGCGGCAGCCCGCCCACGAGTGTCAGGGACACGGCAAGTCCTGCGGCGCATACGGCGCGGAGCAACGTGTCCGAGTACTTCCAGCGGAACAGGCTGGGCCTGCGCAAGACCCTGTGGCCGTCCACATACCTCGGGACAGGCAGGAGCCCATGTTCGCCAAGGAGTGCGGGAAACTGGTTGAGGCTGGACAGGAACGCGATGAAATAGAGCGCGGCCGTGCCGCGCTGGAGCACCTGCCGGGCGAATTCATAGTCCGGCGCCTCGAACCACGAGACCCAGTCCACAAACCAACGCTACGCCTGGGGTGCGGGATACTTAAGCAATGCAGCCGCGCAAGATCATCCTCCTCGGGTCCACTGGTTCAATTGGCACTCAAGCGATTGACGTCGTCGACGCCGCCCCCCACCTGTTTGAGGTCGTGGCGCTGAGCGCGGGTGGCGGGAACCTGGAACTCATCGCGCAGCAGGCAGTCCACACCAAGGCACAGGCAGTCGGCATCGCCTACGGCGACGCCCACGAACTCCACAGACTCATCGGCGCTGCCGCCTCCGCCGCCGGACTCCGGAACTACGATCCGGCGATCATCACGGGGCCGGATGCGTCCACCAAGATTGCCGCGATCGAAGCGGACGTCGTACTCAACGGCATCACGGGGTCCATCGGGCTGGCGCCCACGTTGGCAGCACTCAAGTCCGGCGCCATCCTGGCCTTGGCGAACAAGGAATCCCTCATCGTGGGCGGTGCCCTGGTGAAGGCCGCTGCCGCCGTTGACCAGATCGTGCCCGTGGATTCCGAGCACTCGGCCATCGCCCAATGCCTCCGCGCAGGAACCGACAAAGAGGTTGGGAAACTCATCCTGACGGCGTCCGGCGGACCTTTCCGGGGCCGCAGCCGGGAGCAACTCCGCAACGTCACCCCGGCCGAGGCCCTTGCGCACCCCACATGGGACATGGGCCTCATGGTCACCACCAACTCGGCCAGCCTCGTCAACAAAGGCCTGGAGGTCATCGAAGCGCACCTGCTGTTCGACGTCCCGTTGGACAGGATCGACGTCGTGGTGCACCCGCAATCCGTGGTGCACTCGATGGTGGAGTTCGTGGACGGCTCCATCATTGCCCAGGCTTCTCCGCCGGACATGCGACTGCCCATCGCCCTCGGCCTCGGGTGGCCGGACCGCGTGCCCGGCGCCGCCAAGGCCTGCGACTGGACCAAGGCCACCAGTTGGACGTTCGAACCCCTCGACTCGGTGGCTTTCCCGGCCGTGGAACTGGCCAAGGACGCCGCGAAGCAGGGGAGCACGTTTCCAGCGGTCTTCAACGCGGCCAACGAGGAAGCGGTGGAAGCCTTCCACGCCGGGAGGATCCGCTTCACCGACATCGTGGACACGGTGGAGTCCGTCCTCAGCGAACATTCAGGATCCTTGGAGCTGACGGTGGACTCGGTGTTGGATGCTGAGAGGTGGGCACGCACGCGCACCCATGATCGTTTAGCCAACAGCACCCTTTAGGAAGCAGTACTTAAGGCATGAATCCCGTCATTCTGTTCATTCTCGGAGTCGTCTTCGTCGCGATCGGCGTGGCCGTCTCCATTGCGCTGCACGAGGTGGGGCACTTGCTTCCCGCCAAGCTCTTCAAGGTGCGCGTCACGAAGTACATGATCGGGTTCGGTCCTACCCTGTGGTCCACACGGAGAGGCGAGACCGAATACGGCGTCAAAGCGATCCCGCTGGGCGGCTACGTCGCCATGATCGGCATGTACCCGCCCAACAAGGAAGATGGCAGCGTCAGGCCGTCCAGCACCGGCATGTTCCAGACACTCGCCACCGAAGCCCGGTCCGCGGCGCACGAGGAAGTGGGCCCCGGCGACGAGAACAGGGTCTTCTACAGGCTGCCGGTCTGGAAAAAGGTCATCATTATGCTGGGTGGGCCGGCCATGAACCTGCTCATCGGCCTGGTGCTGACAGCGGTGCTGCTCATGGGCTTCGGAGTGTCCACCGCCACCACCACCATCGCCGAGGTGTCAAAGTGCCAAGTCAAGGCCGGCGAAACCGTCGATCCAAACTCGCCGAACTGCCAACTGACCCCGGCCGCGGTGGCCAAGCTCCAGCCGAACGACGTTGTCACCAGCTTTGACGGCAAGCCTGTGACGAGCTGGGCCGAGATGAGCGGCTGGATCCGGGCATCCGCCGGCAAGTCCGTGCAAATCACCGTGGACCGTGGCGGCAAGAGCGTCACCACGCAGGTTACCCCGGTGCTGTCCGCACGCCCCGTCATCGCCGACAACGGCCAGCAGGCCAAGGGCTCGGACGGCAAGCCGCTGTACGAGGAGGTCGGGTTCCTCGGCATCGGTGCGCAAACCGCCATGGTGCCCCAGCCGGCGTCGACCGTTCTTCCGATGGCCGGCGAGAACATCAAGCAGATCGCCGGAGTCATCCTCAACCTCCCCGCCAGGGTAGTCGGAGTAGCGCAAGCGGCTTTCGGCTCCGAACCGCGCGATCCCAATGGCCCCATCAGCGTCGTCGGCGTCGGCCGGGTGGCCGGTGAAGTGGCTGCCATGGATCAGGTTCCGCTGCAATCGCGCGTCAGCGCCCTCGTGGGGCTCCTCGCCGGACTGAACTTCGCCCTCGCCGTCTTCAACCTGGTTCCGCTCCTGCCGCTCGACGGCGGACACGTGGCGGGCGCGCTCTACGAGGGAGCCCGGCGTCGAATCGCCAAGCTGTTCGGCAAACCGGATCCCGGCGCTTTCGACATCGCCAAGCTCCTGCCGCTCACCTACGTCGTGGCGAGCGTCCTCATGGCCATGAGCGCGCTGCTGATCTACGCGGACATCGTCAAGCCCGTCAACCTCTTCGGCTGATCCGGATTGGGCTGGGGGGATAGGCTATCCATATGACTGTTTTCGCTGTTGAGTACGTTTACGACGCCGAGTCCGCCGAGGTGCGCGACGCGAACCGCCCCGCCCACCGCGCCTGGCTCGCCAGCCTCGCCGAGCAGGGAACCCTGCTGGCGAGCGGCCCTTACACCGACGGGGCGGGTGCGCTGCTCCTGCTCGAGGCCGCCGACGAGGCCGAGCTGAACGCCACGTTGAAGGAGGATCCGTTCGCCGCCGTCCGGGGGATTGCAGGCATCCGGACGTCGGAGTGGAACCCCGTCATCGGAATGCTCTCCGCCCACGCTTCCTAGCAGCATGACCGGCCGGGTTCCCGGCCCTACGATCCACCCATTTCAACCCAAGGAGTCCACGTGACCTCGGTCAGCCTGGGAATGCCGTCAGCCCCGCCCCCCGTTCTCGCGCCCCGCCGCAAGACCCGCCAGATCAAGGTGGGTTCGGTCGGCGTCGGCTCCGATTCACCCATCAGCGTGCAATCGATGACCACCACCCCCACCACGGACATCAACGCCACCCTGCAGCAGATCGCCGAGCTGACGGCGTCCGGCTGCGACATCGTGCGTGTCGCTTGCCCCTCCGCGGACGACGCCGAGGCACTGCCGATCATCGCCCGCAAGTCCCAGATTCCCGTGATCGCGGACATCCACTTCCAGCCGAAGTATGTCTTCGCCGCGATCGAGGCCGGTTGCGCTGCGGTGCGCGTCAATCCGGGCAACATCCGCAAGTTCGATGACCAAGTGAAGGAAATCGCGGCGGCAGCTCGCGATCACGGTACGTCCATCCGGATCGGCGTCAACGCCGGGTCCCTGGAGCCCGGCATCCTGAAGAAGTACGGCAAGGCCACCCCGGAGGCCCTCGTCGAGTCCGCTGTGTGGGAAGCGTCGTTGTTCGAGGAACACGGCTTCCACGATTTCAAGATCTCCGTCAAGCACAACGATCCCGTCATCATGGTGGCGGCCTACGAGATGCTTGCCGAAAAGGGCGACTGGCCCCTGCACCTCGGCGTGACAGAGGCCGGGCCCGCCTTCCAGGGCACCATCAAGTCCGCGACGGCCTTCGGAGCGCTCCTGTCCAGGGGTATCGGCGACACCATCCGCGTGTCCCTCTCCGCCCCGCCTGTCGAGGAAATCAAGGTCGGCAACCAGATCCTGCAGTCCCTCAACCTGCGCCCCCGCAAGCTCGAAATCGTCTCCTGCCCTTCATGCGGACGCGCCCAGGTGGACGTCTACACGCTGGCTGAGCAGGTCACGGCCGGGCTTGAGGGAATGGAGATTCCGTTGCGCGTCGCCGTCATGGGTTGCGTGGTGAACGGCCCGGGTGAGGCCCGTGAAGCCGATCTCGGTGTGGCCTCCGGAAACGGCAAGGGCCAGATCTTCGTGAAGGGCGAAGTCATTAAGACTGTCCCCGAGAGCCAGATTGTTGAGACACTGATCGAAGAGGCCATGCGTATCGCCGAAGAGATGGGGGAGGCCGATGGCGAAGATGCTGTCAAGGGTAGCCCCGTGGTTAGCGTCTCGTAGCGAGACAGCCGCCGATGGGATTTCCGTCCGGGTGCTCGGCGCTGCCGACACCCGGGCCCTTCGCGTGCTCGCGATGGAAGACCCTGTAGCGAACGTCTTCATTCTGGCGCATCTCGATTCGTCGGGGAGCGCCGCACCCACGTCCGGTGGGGCGAGCGTCTTTGGAGTGTTCGACGGCGATGCCCTGGTGGGTGCCTGCTGGGCCGGCGCCAATCTGGTTCCGGTGCAGCTGGACCCCGGGCTGGCTTCCCGCGTTGCGGCTGTTGCGCACCGGGCAGGACGCCGGTACGCCTCGATCTTCGGGCCGGCGGAGACCGTACTGGCGCTGCATTCCCGCTTGGAGCAGCTGGGCCATTTCGCCCACGAGGTACGTGCCGACCAGCCACTTCTGGCCATCTCGGGGCCACCCGCCATCGAAGCCAATCCGCAGCTCGGCTTCGGAAACATCGCGGATTTCGACCGTATCCTGCCCGCGTGCGCAGCCATGTTCGAAGAGGAAGTGGGGTATTCTCCCTTCCTCGGGAGCGAGGACTTCTACAGCCGCCGGGTGGCCGGACTGATCCGGCAAGGCCATTCCCTGGTGCACATCGACGCCGGCGGGAAAGTGAAGTTCAAAGCCGAACTCGGGGCGGTCACCGCGCAGGCCACCCAAGTGCAGGGCGTCTGGATGAACCCCGAGTTCCGCGGCCAAGGACTCAGTGCCGGGTACATGGCGGGAGTGGTTGTCCTGGCCCAGCAGTTCGCGCCGATCACCAGCCTTTACGTCAACGAGTACAACACCAGGGCGCGCGCCACGTACGAGCGGGTCGGGTTCAAACGCCTGGGAACCTTCGCCACGGTGCTGTACTGATCAACCCCGTTCTAGGCAACCCAACTAACTCGCAATAGATGTCGTTTTGAGGGCTCATAACGACGTCTAATGCGAGTTGGGAGGGGTGAGCGCGCCGGTGAGGTAGTGCTGGACGTTCGGGGCCACGAGCCGCACTACCTCGTCCTGGGAGGCCGAAGCCAGGGGTTCCAGCCGGACCACGTAGCGCATCAGCATGAGCCCCACCACCTGCGTGGCAACGAGGTTGCCACGCATCTTCGCCTCCTCCGGGGAACCGGGAAGACCCGCTGTGATCCTGGACAGGATGGTCCTCGCCACCATCTCCCGCAGCAAGGCGGTCTTGGCCTTGGAGCCGATCGTTCCCCTGACGAACGCGACAAGCCCGTGTTGTGCCGGGCTTTCCCACAGACGCAACACGGCGCGGACGATTGCTTCGGAGCGTTGCGCCGGGTCCAACGATTCGACGCCGGCCAGGACCTCGTCGGGATCAGCCGGGAGTTCGATGCTCTGGGCGAAGAGTTCGTCCTTGCCCTTGAAGAAGTGGTGGACCATGGCCGGGTCCATCTCTGCTTCGCGGGCCACTTGCCGCAGGCTCGTGCCGTCGAAGCCGTGTTCGGCGAAGAGCCGGCGCGCTGTAGCGAGGATCAGCTCGCGGGAGTCGCTCCCGCCGCTGCGGCGTCCCCGCCGCACGGGAGGCACGCCGCCGCTCATGAGGTCCGCCGTCGGAGGGTGAACGAAGCCAGGACCAAGACCCCCACAACGATCGCCGCCATGACCCCGGCATCCTGCCACATGGCCTGCGTCGCCTCGGTGTTGTCGGCGATCTGCTGGAGCGCATCGACCGAAAACGTCAACGGCAGCACATTGGAAATGCCCTCCAGGAGGCTGTTCATGTGGTCCCTGGCCACGAAGAGTCCGCACAAGAGGATCTGCGGTATCACCACCACCGGCATGAATTGCACCGCCTGGAATTCGGTCCTCGCAAAGGCCGAGCACAACAGGCCGAGCGCAACACCGAGTACTGCGTTGATGACGGCAATCATCACGACGTAACCGGGACCGCCCTTGATATCCAGATTGAAGATCCAGTAGGCCACAGCGGTTGCCACAAGGGACTGCAGGGCCGCCATGATGGAGAACGCCAACGCGTAGCCGAACAGGAGATCGGCTTTGTGGATGGGCGTCGTCAGGAGCCGTTCCAACGTCCCCGACGTCCTTTCGCGCAACATAGTGATCGACGTGACCAGGAACATCACCACAAACGGGAAAATGGCCAGCATCATGAGTCCCACGCGGTCAAACGTCCGGGGGAATCCGGGAGGCAGGGTTTCGTTCTCGAACAGATAGTAGACGCCCGTGAGCAGCAGGGCCGGAACCACCATGATGAGCGCGACGCTCCGGTGGTCGTGCCGCAGTTGTTCCAGGACCCGCCTGGTGGTGGCAAACATCATCCGTGGATTCATCACGCCACCTGGCTTTCATTGGCACTCCGGTGGCTCGAAGCGGCGCCCGCTTCCTGGATGATGTGCAGGAAGGCCTGTTCCAGGTCGTTGCTGTGTCCCCGCTCGCTCAGTTCCGCCGGACTGAGCTGCGCCAGCAGCAATCCATCGCGGAGCAGGAGCAACGAGGAACAGTGCGAGGCCTCCTCCATGACATGGCTGGACACCAGCAGGGTGGTGCCCGCTTTGGCCAAGGCGGCGAACCGTTCCCACAGTTCGGCACGCAGTACCGGGTCCAAGCCAACCGTTGGTTCGTCGAGGACCAGCAGCTTCGGATGCGAGACGAGCGCGCAGGCCAGCGAGACCCGGCTGAATTCCCCGCCGGATAGGTCTGCCGTCTTCCGCCGTGCCAGTGATTCGAGCCCGACGGCGGCAATCGCCTCCGCGGTGTCGGCCGCCGAGACGCCGTGCATGGCTCCGAAATACCTCACGTTCGCCTCGACGCTGAGGTCCGTGTAGACGCTCGGTGCCTGGGTGACGTATCCGACGTCGTGCCGCAATGACGGAGTACCTGCCGGACGGCCCAATACGTCCACCCTGCCGGCTGTCAGCCGCTGGACGCCGACGATGCAGCGCATGAGGGTTGTCTTGCCGCTCCCCGAGGGTCCAAGCAGGCCCGTGATCCGTCCGGGTTCCATGGCGAAGTCCACGCCACGGAGAATCTTCTTGCGGCCGCGCGTGACGTGCAGGCCCTCCACCGTGACCGCAGGGGACATGCCTGGTGCAGGACTTCCCGCTGGACTGTGGGACATCGCGGCCTCCGATTTATTCATCAGGTGATGAATAAAAGGTAAATCCATTACACAGGCGCGTCAACTGTGAGCCTCGGTGACAGATCCTGCAACGCGGGGTCACTTACGGCCCATGTCGGACCTCCGGATGGGCGCTAACTGACCCCGCGTTGTTCGTTGCCAGAATTGATTAGTCCAAGCCCTTGAAAAAAGTGTCCACCATCACATAAATTCAGAACCAGCCGTGTCGCTGGGGCGCGGACGGTTTCAGAGAGGAAACACAAAACCAAATGGCTGTAGGCGTTGATCTTTCGAAGGCATTCGACGAGTCCGACTAAGCCTCCAGGACAACGCCCGCGGCCGACCAGCCGCTGAGCCACGCCATGGCAGGATGACCAGCCGCCCAGCGGCCAGGGGCTTCCTCGCACCATGGCGTGGCTCATGTTCGTTCGGGGCGGCTTTGCTTTCCGAAGAACCCGGGGAAGGGATCCGGGGGGACGGCCCCGGCAGGTTCCCCGGCCGCAAGCCGGTAGATTGGTACACAGTAGTTTTTGCCAGCTCTTGCCATAGAAACGGATTCTGACCCGTGGTCCTTCGCCTCTCCCAGCTGTTCCTGCGCACCTTGCGTGAAGATCCCGTCGACGCCGAAGTCGCAAGCCACAGACTCCTGGTCCGTGCGGGCTATATCCGCCGTGCCGCACCGGGCATCTACACGTGGCTGCCTTTGGGATTGAGCGTCCTGCGCAAGGTCGAGCAGATCATCCGCGAGGAAATGGCCGCTATCGGCGCCCAGGAAGTCCACTTCCCGGCACTGCTGCCCCGCGAACCGTACGAGGCGACCAACCGCTGGACCGAATACGGCGAAGGGCTGTTCCGCCTCCAGGACCGCAAGGGTGCCGATTACCTCCTCGCCCCCACGCACGAGGAAATGTTCACCCTCCTGGTCAAGGACCTGTACTCCTCGTACAAGGACCTGCCGCTGAGCCTGTACCAGATCCAGAACAAGTACCGCGACGAAGCACGCCCCCGGGCAGGCCTCCTCCGCGGCCGCGAATTCATCATGAAGGATTCCTACTCGTTCGACGTCGACGACGCCGGCCTGGACGCGAGCTACGCGGCCCACCGTGCCGCGTACCTGAAAATCTTCGAGCGCCTTGGCCTTGAGGTCATCCCCGTTGCCGCCACGGCAGGCGCCATGGGTGGATCCAAGAGCGAGGAGTTCCTGCACCCCACCGAGATCGGCGAGGACACCTTCGTGCGCTCGGCGGGCGGCTACGCCGCCAACGTCGAAGCCGTGACCACCGTGGCCCCGGCCGAGATCGACTTCAGCAACGCGCCTCCCGCACGCGTCCTGGACACCCCGGACACGCCCACGATCGACACCCTCGTGACGGCTGCCAACCAGCTCGCCGCGCGCAGCGATTCCGACGGCGGCGCCTGGACTGCCGCCGACACCCTCAAGAACGTGGTCCTCGCCGTCACGCTGCCCACGGGCGAACGCCAGATCGTGGTCATCGGCGTTCCCGGTGACCGCGCAGTGGACCTCAAGCGCGTCGAAGCCAACATCGGTTCATTCCTGCCCATTGCCGGCGAAATCGGGCTCGAAGCGGCGAACGAGGACGACCTCAAGAAGATTCCGGAACTCGTCAAGGGCTACATCGGCCCCGGACTTGTCCTCGGCGAGGCCGTTCTCGGGCTCGAAGGAACGTCCAAGTTGCTCTTCCTTGTCGACCCCCGGGTTGTCTCGGGTACCAGCTGGGTTACCGGGGCGAACGAAGACGGAAAGCACGTGTTCGGTCTCGTAGCCGGGCGCGACTTCGCCTGGGATGGCGTCATCGAATGCACCGAGGTCCGCGCGGGAGACGAAGCCCCGGACGGCTCCGGCCCCTTGGAGACTGCCCGCGGCATCGAAATGGGACACATCTTCCAGCTCGGCCGCAAATATGCCGAGGCCCTCGACCTGAAGGTCCTTGACCAGAACGGCAAGCAGGTTGTGGTCACCATGGGCTCCTACGGTGTCGGCGTGACACGTGCCGTGGCCGCCCTGGCCGAGGCCAACAACGACGACCGGGGCTTGATCTGGCCGCGCTCCGTGGCCCCCGCGGACGTCCACGTGGTCGCCGTCGGACGCGGCGAGGAAATCTTCGCTGCGGCCGAGAAGCTCTCCGCCGAGCTCGAGGCCGCCGGCCTCGACGTGATTTACGACGACCGCCCCAAGGTTTCCCCCGGCGTGAAGTTCGGCGACGCCGAGCTCGTGGGCGTCCCCACCATCGTGGCGGTGGGCCGTGGCTTGGTGGACGGCGTTGTGGAGATCAAGGACCGTCGCACCGGCCAGGCAGAGAACGTGGCAGTCGAGAAGGCTGCCGACTACGTGGTCAACGCCGTACGCCAGAAGTGATCTCCGGCTTCGAGTCGGTCCAGCTCACCACGCTCGTCATGATCGTCGTGGCTGGATTCGCGGCCGGTTGGATCGATGCCGTGGTGGGCGGCGGGGGACTGATCCAGCTCCCCGCCTTGCTCCTGGTTCCGGGGATCACCCCGGTCCAGGCGCTGGCCACCAACAAGATGGGCTCCATTTTCGGGACGACAACCAGCGCTGTCACCTACTACCGCCGGGTTGGCCCTGACCTCAAGACGGCCATACCCATGGCGGTGATTGCCCTCGCGGGCAGTTTCGGCGGAGCCGTCCTGGCGGCCAACCTTCCCGCGAGCGTCTTCAAACCCATCATCGTGGTGGCCCTCATCGCCGTCGCGCTCTTCACTGCGCTGCGGCCCAATGCAGGCGAGCTGACCGCTCTGCGTCATGACGGCCACACGCACTACGTGGTGGCCTGCGCCATAGGCGGGGTGATCGGGTTCTACGACGGCCTGATAGGTCCTGGTACAGGCTCCTTCCTGGTGATCGCCCTCGTCTCCGCGATGGGCTATGCCTTCCTTGAGGCCAGCGCCAAGGCGAAGATCGTCAATATGGCCACGAACGCCGGTGCCCTGTTGTTCTTCCTGCCGCACGGATCACTGCTGTGGGGCGTCGGCGCCGTGCTGGGCTTGTCCAACATGGCCGGCGGCTACCTGGGCGCCCGGACAGCCGTGAAACAGGGCAGCGGGTTTGTGCGGATTGTGTTCCTGATCGTGGTCGGCGCGTTGATCGTCAAACTCGGGGTGGACGTCTGGAACGACTACTTCGCCACGTAGCGCCCCGGACGTCGCAAGCGATGGCCGCAGGGAAGCCCCGGGCGTAGCATGCACTCATGTGGGTCGATTCCGGCGACTATGAGCAGGCACTGGAACGTGCATGGGAGCATACGCGTGAGTGGTTGAGGGCCTTGCCCGGGCGGCCGGTACGGCCAAGCACCACGGCTGACGACGTCGCGGCAGTCTTCGGTGGACCGTTGCCGGCCAGCGGATTGGATCCGGCCGCGGTCATTGATTTCCTTGCCGAACATGCAGAGCCCGGGCTCATGGCCATGCAATCGGGGCGTTTCTTCGGTTGGGTCATCGGCGGCACGGTGCCGGCAGGCATGGCTGCGGACTGGATGGTTTCCGCATGGGACCAGAACTCCGGACTGCGTTTTGCCACACCCGCCACTGCCGGGATCGAAGAGACGGCAGGGCAATGGCTCCTTGAGCTGCTCGGCCTACCTGTTGGCTCCGACGTCGGATTCGCGACCGGCGCAAGCATGGCCAACTTCACGGCGCTCGCGGCGGCCCGATGGCGCCAGCTGGCCGCCGTCGGCTGGGATGTCAACGCCGGCGGACTCCAGGGCGCGCCGAAACTCCGTGTCCTCGTCGGGGCCGAGCGCCACGAGAGCCTGGACATGGCCTTGCGCTTCCTGGGCTTCGGGGCCCCGGAGGTTGTTGCGGCGGACCATCAAGGAAGGATTGACCCAGCCGCGCTTCGGACTGCGTTGGAGTCCGGTTCCGGTCCGGCAATCGTGTGCCTCCAGGCCGGGAACCTGCATTCCGGAGCCTTCGATCCTTTCCCCGAGGCGATTTCCGCTGCCAAGGATCATGGCGCGTGGGTCCATGTTGACGGGGCTTTCGGGCTGTGGGCAGCCGCTGTGCCGGGACTGCGGCATCTGGTGGAGGGCGTCGGATTGGCCGATTCGTGGGGAACCGATGCCCACAAGACCCTCAATGTGCCGTACGACGCCGGGATCGTGGTGGTACGTGACGTTGCTGCCCTGCGATCCGCCATCGGCATGCACGCCGAATACTTGATGCAGGATGACCACGGCCCCGGCGACCCCATGGAGAAGGTACCCGAGCTTTCCCGACGGGCCAGGGGAGTGCCGGTATGGGCGGCCTTGCGTTCCCTGGGTGGGGATGGCGTGCGGGAGCTTGTCGCCGGGCGCGCCGAGTGTGCCGCGGAACTGGCCAGGCGGCTTGCCGAGGTGCCCGGCGTCGAGGTCCTCAACGATGTGGTGTTCACGCAGTTGTCGCTGGCCTTCGGTTCCGACGAGAGGACGCGTGCCGTGACGGACTTCATCATGGCCGACGGGAGGGTCTGGATGTCCGGTTCACGCTGGCAGGGCAGGGATATCCTGCGAGTCTCGGTGACCAACTGGTCCACGGACTCGGCAGACCTGGATATCGCGGTGCAGGCCATCAAGGATGCTCTGGCGGCCACCGCCTAAGCGCGGCGGCTGAACGGCACGGCCTCCGGCGCCCTGAAGCTAGCTCGAGGCGGCCAGTCCAGGTTCGGGCAGGTCGTGTGCGGCGGGCAGGCCGTCCAGGGGACGTCCTGCGAGGGTGCTGGCCACCCACAAGGAGCGCGCAAGGTCGCCCTCATGCCGTGGCTTTCGGGCATACCACAGGGCGTTTTCGACCTCGCGAACCAGGCTCCATTCGCGGGCCGCTTCGCCGTCCAGGCCGGCCGCGCGGCTGAAATCCGCGCAACGCTCCAGGAGCGCAACCTCCGGGGCCGTCGTGGAGAGGTCGCGGATACGGTTCCACAAGATCGGGGCGACGGCGAACTCCGCCTCACCGATCTTTGGTTGCGGATCGATCGCCACGTATGCGCGCCTTCCGGCGGCCCGGGCGCCATTGAGGTGGGGGAGGATGTTCATGAAATGCAGGTCGCAATGCACCAGGACGTCCCTGCCCGCCCGCCGTCCGACAGCGCCCCGGGTCTGGCACACCTCCAATGCGGCTTCCAGGAGCCATCGGGGGAAGGGCTGGCCAAGGTGCTCCCAGTCCGCCGGCAACTCATCGCTCCAGCGCTCGGCACGTGCCGCTATATGCTCAAACTCTTTCCACTCGGGCCGCTCGTCGGGTTCGATGCTGAGTTCCTTCACGAGCGATCCCCACACGTCGCGGGCTTCGTCCATCGGGGCGCCCTGTAGCCAACTGACGGCGTCGAGCCGCTCCAGGAGCATCGCGCAGGACGCGGCATCGGCGTCGAGCATCCTGACGGCCCCGGTGCCGCCCCACAGGGCCAGCGCGTGCCGTTCAACGAGGGCCTCCTCGTGCGGGAACGCTATCTTGAGCACCGAACGGGCGCCGTTGTAGAGGACCGGAATGACGATGCCGCCGTGGCCATTCCAAGGTTGCCCGCCGGGTTCCAGGTCAACGGACAGCCGCCAGCGTTCCAAGCTGGCATTGATCAGTCCGGGCAACCCTGAGAGCCACGCCCGCCCCTCCGCTGTGCGGGAGTAGCGTGCCTGGAGGTCGCCAGGGATCGAAACGAAGGTAGACATCACTGTCAGCCTACCCAAGCCGGTCCGGGGATGGTTCAGACCACTCCGGAGGAGCCCAGGAGGCTTCCGATGAAGAACGTCGCAGCAAGCGCAAGGGCTCCGCCGATGACGACCCGCACGGCGGCGCGGGTCTTCGAGCTGCCGCCGATCCACGCCCCGATCGCTCCAGTGATGGCCAAGGCGAGCAGCACGGAAATGAAGGTCAGCGGTACACGCAGTCCCGGAGGCGGGAGCAGGATCGCGAGCATCGGCAGTACCGCGCCGAGGGTGAAGGCAATGGCGGACGCGAAGGCCGCATGCCAAGGGCTCACGATGTCGTCCTCGTCGATGTTCAATTCGGCGGAAAGGTGGGCCGCCAAGGCGTCATGCTCCGTCAACTCCGCGGCCACTTTCCGCGCTGTTTCAGGCCGCAGTCCCTTGGCCTCATAGATCGCAGTCAATTCCGCGAGCTCTTCTTCGGGTTCCTCGGCGAGCTCCCGGCGTTCCTTCTCGATGAGGGCCTTTTGGCTGTCACTTTGGCTGCTGACGGAGACGTACTCGCCGAGTGCCATGGACACCGCGCCGCCCACGAGTCCGGCGGCTCCGGCAGTGAGGATCGCGCCGGTGTTCGTGGTGGCGCCGGCGACACCCACCACGATGGCGGCGACGGAGACGATTCCGTCATTGGCGCCAAGGACGCCTGCCCGGAGCCAGTTGAGCCGGTGGGCGAGGTCGTTGGCGTGTGGTTCGTTCTCGTGCAGGGCTGCAGTTTCGATGGAAGCCATGGTACAAGCCAAGCACTTGGAATCTGCTGCCGCCAGCAAAGAAAGGCTTTCCTATGGACCCGGAGTGCCGCTCGGCAGCGGGGGCAGCGCCTTGCCGTCGACCGCAAGGCCGGCGAAGGGACCAACCGGGGTTCCCCAGGCCTGGCTGCGTTTGGCGGCGTCCACGAGCCCGTCGATCGCCCAATGGCGCGTCTCGCCCTCCGACAACGCGACGAGGTCGGCGTAGGCAGTCAGCGAGCTGGACTCCATGCTCCCGAGCGCCAGCCCGGGTTTGGCGGCGAAAGTCGCAGGCAGGCGATAGCCGGCTTCCCGCGGGGGCGTGGCGATGCAGTGCAGCCGGCCCTGGGCCTCCGCTCCGCGGAGCAGCTCCTGGTGGCGCGCCAACCACGTGCTTGCCGTCGCCGACGCCTTCGCGTCCAGCTTGGTCAGGGCCACTTGGTATGCATAGATCGCCTCCTGTTCCGAGCTGACGACGGCGGCAAGGGCTCCGGGCAGATCGGCCTGGGTGGGCGCCGTTCCGGGTGTCGGCGCCGTCGTCGAGGTGCCCGTTGAGGCAGGGCAGCTCGGCGGCGGTGCCGGGGCGGCACTCGCCCCGGGCGGGGTCGCTGGTAGCGGCAAGCCCCAGTTCGTGGCAAGCCGCGATGACTCAAGCAGCTGGGCGGTCCCGACGGCGGCAAGCAGCCGGGCCATGCCGCCGTCGGCATTCGCGGCGTCCGCCAAGCGACGGGAAGCGCTCGCGGAGAGCGCGGAGACGAAGCCAGCCCGCGTTGGGCGGTCCTGCGTGGCACGGAGGCTGGCGGAAGCCGTGGGAGTGCTCGACGCCGACGAGCCGGAAGGTTGCAGCAGCGCCTGCGCCTGGCTTGTCAGCAACATCACAGTGTCGGTGCTCTCCAGGAGCGATGCGCTGCCCAGGAGCGTCTCGGCCGAAGAGAGCGCTTCGGAACGGGCAGTTTCGGAAAACGGCACCGCCTGGGGCTTTCCAACGTCCCGCGGGACAAGCACGGCGCCGACTCCGAGGACAAGGACTGCGAGGAAAGCCAGCAGGAGGGTCCTCATCCAGCCATGGCTCCGTGGTTTCTCAACAGTCTCGTGGTTCACAACAGACTATGGTGTCACGCCCACAGGCAACTTGCGTCCCCGCGGAGGGACCCCGTGCACCACGCCGCCGCAAATGTCGTTAAGCTAGTAGTCACAACATCATCTATCGGGAGGCGGCTGGCCAGTGAGTCATTCGGAAGCCACGACTTCAACAGACCAGGCTGGAACGGATCCGACGAGTCCAGCACAACACGAGGTCCGCAACCCCGAGGAGAGCAGGCTGAAGGCCCTTCTGGAGCCTGCCGTCCTGGCGAGCCGGCTCTATCTTGAGGATGTTGCCATCCACGTTGCCGGTTCGCACCGGGTAGTCCACGTGGTCATCGACCTGCCCCAGGAGGAAACCGGCGGCGTCAGCCTGGACGTCATCGCGGAAATCTCCAGGGCGCTCTCGGACATCCTGGACAACGATCCCCGCACCGACGGCCGCCCCTACGACCTCGAGGTCTCCTCGCCCGGCGTCGGGCGCCCCCTCACGGAGCCCCGCCACTGGCACCGGGCCCGCGGACGCATGGTCAAGGTCAACGTGATCCAAGGAGAGAACCTGACGGGCCGCATCCAGTCCGTCGACGACGACGGCGTCACGCTGGTTCCCGAGCAAGAGGTCAAGAAGGGCATGAAGCCCAAGCAGGGCGAACCCGTGAAGATTCCTTTCGACAGGATCCGCCAAGGAAAAGTCGAGATAGAGTTCAGCCACCTCAACGAGGCCGTGCTGGAAGACGAGTACAACGGACCTTCCGAGGAGGCCTAATGGATATTGACATGAGTGCGCTGAGACTCCTGGAGCGTGAGCGTGAAATCCCGCTGGACCTCCTGATTCCCACCATTGAGCAGGCGCTCCTGGTGGCATACCACAAGACGCCGGGCGCCTTCGAGAAGGCCCGTGCGGAGCTGGACCGCAAGAGCGGGCACGTGACCATTTGGGCCACGGAAATCGACGACGACGGCGAAGCCATCGGCGAGTTCGAGGACACTCCTGCCGGATTCGGCCGCATTGCGGCGAGCACCGCGCGGCAAATCATCCTGCAGCGCCTGCGCGACGTCGAGGACGACAACGTCCTCGGCGAATTCAAGGGCCGTGAAGGCGAACTCGTCGCCGGCCTGATCCAGCAGGGCAACAACCCGCACATGATCCAGGTGAACCTCGGTTCCGTGGAAGCACTGTTGCCGCCGCCCGAGCAGGTGCCGGGGGAGAAGTACACCCACGGCAACCGGCTGCGTGCGTTTGTGGTGGACGTCCACCGCGGCGCCAAGGGACCCTCCATCACGCTGTCGCGTTCACACCCGGGCCTTGTCCGGAAGCTTTTCGAACTGGAGGTCCCGGAGATCGCGGACCGATCCGTCGAGATCGTGGCATTGGCACGCGAGGCCGGACACCGGACCAAGATGGCCGTCAAAGCCAACACCCCGGGCATCAACGCCAAGGGTGCCTGCATTGGTGAAATGGGTTCCCGCGTCCGCGCGGTCATGACCGAACTCAATGACGAAAAGATCGACATCGTCGACTTCAGCGACGATCCGGCGACCTTCATCGCCAACTCCCTTTCGCCGTCGCGCGTGAATTCCGTCACTATCACGGACGAAGCCACGCGTTCGGCCCGCGTGGTTGTTCCCGACTACCAGCTCTCCCTCGCCATCGGCAAGGAAGGCCAGAACGCCCGCCTCGCAGCCAAGCTGACCGGCTGGCGGATCGACATCGTCTCTGACGCCACTCCGGCCAAGGGCAACTAAACAGACCAAACGGTGCCCGGCCCCGGATCCCCGCACCTTGTGGATTCGGTGGCCGGGCACTCGGGGGCTTAGAATGGATGGAACCGGGCCTATGCCCGGTATCCGTGCGCTTTGGCGTGCTCGCGGCTTGTGGGGCAATAATCCCGGCAAGTCGAGGGTGGGCGCCGAGCCAAGCAGAACCGCAGAAGACAGGCAAAGACACTGAGGCAGGTTGATACACCCAGTGACTGAACTGCTTCACACCAGGCACCAGCCTGTGCGCACCTGCATCGGATGCCGGAAACAAGGCAAGCGGAGCGAGTTGATCCGGCTTGTCGCCGAAGGCGGCGGGTCACCCGTCGTCCTGGTGGATGAACGACGCCGGATGGCTGGCCGGGGTGCGTGGCTGCACCCCAGCACCACATGCCTGACGCTGGCAAGCAAACGGCGTGCTTTCGCTAGGGCCCTCGCGGGCGCAAGTGAAGTCACCGCCGTCGAACGCTACCTGGCGGCAGTCATACCCCCTGCGGACACCCACGTGAAAGCAGGAAAACCGTCCAAACCTGAAAGCGGGTCAGAAAACTGATGGAAACCCGATGAGTTCCCAGCGATGAGTGCGCAACGATGACAACTTTGTTGCGCTCTGCACAGGGCCTATCCGCCGCGTTAGCGGCAGGGGCCCGCAGTAAGAATTAGACGGTTCGTGCCTGGCTCGGTGCGGACCGAGACAGGAGAAATGTGGCCAAGGTCCGCGTACATGAGCTCGCCAAAGAGCTCGGTATTACTTCCAAAGATGCAGTGACAAAACTGCAGGAATTGGGCGAATTCGTTCGCTCCGCCTCTTCGACAATTGAGGCACCGGTCGTGAAGAAGCTTCGCGACGCCTATCCGGGCGCCGGCGCTGCGAAGGCCGCTGCCCCGGCAGCACCTCGCGTTGCAGCCCCCGCGGCACCCGCTGCCCCTGCTGCACCGGCAGCATCCCGCCCGGCTCCGGGCCCCGCTGCGCCCAAGGCTCCGGTTCCAGCCCCCAAGGCTGAAACCCCCGCCCCGGCGGCGCCTGCGGCTCCCGCAGCCGCAGCAAGCCCCGTTTCCGCCAAACCGGGCGCCCGTCCGGCACCCAAGGCCGAAGCCCCTGCCCCGGCACGTCCGGGCAGCCAGGCACCGCGGCCAGGCGGCCCCCGTCCGGGCAACAACCCGTTTGCGACCTCGCAGGGCATGCCCCGCGGCCGTGGCGACGGCGAGCGTCCTCCCCGTCCGGGCAACAACCCCTTCGCAACTTCGCAGGGCATGCCACGTTCCGGTGGCCGCACTGACGGCGAGCGTCCCGGCGGTCCGCGTCCCGCGGCCGGCGCAGGCGGTCCCCGCCCCGCAGCCGGTTCCGGTGGTCCGCGTCCGGGTGCTCCGCGCCCCGGTGCTCCCCGTCCGGGCGCTCCGCGTCCGGCAGGTGGCCCCGCAGGAAACCGTCCCAGCCCGGGCATGATGCCCAACCGCACCGAGCGTCCCGCTCCCGGTGGCGCAGGCCGTCCGGGCGGCGCTGGCCGTCCCGGTGGTGGCGGCCCCGGCCGTCCGGGTGGCGCTCCTGGTGCAGGCACCGGTGGCGGAGCTCCCGCCGGCGGTGGCTTCGGCAAGGGCGGCCGCGGACGCGGCGGTACCCAAGGTGCCTTCGGCAAGGGTGGCGCAGGACGCGGCAAGCAGCGCAAGTCGAAGCGTGCAAAGCGTCAGGAACTGGAGCAGATGAGTGCTCCGTCGCTGGGTGGCGTATCCGTACCCCGCGGCGACGGCAACACCGTAGTCCGGCTCCGTCGTGGCTCGTCCATCACGGACTTCGCCGACAAGATCGAGGCGAACCCCGCTGCACTGGTGACCGTGCTGTTCCACCTCGGTGAAATGGCAACGGCTACGCAGTCGCTGGACGAGGACACCTTCGGCCTGCTCGGCGCCGAACTCGGCTACAAGGTACAGGTTGTCTCTCCGGAAGACGAAGAGCGCGAGCTCCTCGACTCGTTCGACATCGATCTCGATGCCGAACTGGAAGCCGAAGGCGACGACGTCCTCGAACCGCGTCCGCCGGTTGTCACCGTCATGGGTCACGTTGACCACGGTAAGACCCGATTGCTCGACGCTATCCGGAAGACCAACGTGGTTGCCGGCGAACACGGCGGCATCACGCAGCACATCGGTGCCTACCAGATCAGCCACGTCCACGAAGGCACTCCGCGCGACATCACCTTCATTGACACCCCGGGTCACGAGGCGTTCACCGCCATGCGTGCACGTGGTGCCAAGGTCACCGACATCGCCATCCTGGTTGTCGCAGCCGACGACGGCGTCATGCCGCAGACGGTGGAAGCACTCAACCACGCACAAGCGGCCAACGTGCCGATCGTCGTCGCGGTCAACAAGATCGACAAGGAAGGTGCGAACCCGGACAAGGTCAAGGGCCAGCTCACCGAGTACGGCCTGGTTCCCGAAGAATACGGTGGCGACACCATGTTCGTTGAGGTTTCTGCCCGCCAGAACATCAACATTGACGAACTGATCGACGCCGTGCTGCTGACCGCAGACGCCGCTTTGGACCTGCGCGCCAACCCGGACAAGGACGCTCGAGGCATTGCCATCGAAGCGAACCTGGACAAGGGCCGCGGCTCCGTGGCCACCGTCCTGGTCCAGTCCGGTACCCTGGCCGTCGGTGACACGATCGTGGCCGGTACGGCCCACGGCCGCGTCCGTGCCATGTTCGACGAAGACGGCAACGCCCTCGACGTCGCGCTTCCGTCCCGTCCGGTCCAGGTCCTGGGCCTGTCCAACGTACCGCGTGCAGGCGACACCTTCCTGGTGACCTCCGACGAGCGTACGGCCCGCCAGATCGCTGAAAAGCGCGAGGCAGCCGACCGCAACGCGGCACTGGCCAAGCGCCGCAAGCGCATCAGCCTCGAGGACTTCGACAAGGCTGTGGCCGAAGGCAAGATCGACACCCTCAACCTCATCCTCAAGGGTGACGTTTCCGGTGCGGTCGAAGCCCTCGAAGACGCCCTGCTCAAGATCGATGTGGGCGACGAAGACGTTCAACTGCGCGTCATCCACCGCGGTGTGGGTGCCATCACGCAGAACGACGTCAACCTCGCCACGGTGGACAACGCCATCATCATCGGCTTCAACGTCAAGCCCGCCGAGCGCGTGGCTGAACTGGCCGATCGTGAAGGCGTGGACATGCGCTTCTACTCCGTCATCTACTCGGCAATCGATGACATCGAGCTGGCCCTCAAGGGCATGCTCAAGCCGGAGTACGAGGAAGTCCAGCTCGGTACCGCCGAGGTCCGCGAAGTCTTCCGTTCTTCCAAGTTCGGAAACATCGCCGGTTCGATCGTGCGCTCGGGCATCATCCGCCGTAACACGAAGGCCCGCGTCAGCCGCGATGGCAAGGTCATCGGCGACAACCTCACCGTTGAGACGCTCAAGCGCTTCAAGGACGACGCCACCGAGGTCCGCACGGACTTCGAATGTGGTATCGGTCTTGGCTCGTACAACGACATCAACGAAGGTGACATCATCGAGACCTTCGAGATGCGCGAAAAGCCGCGGGTCTAAGGTATTCGCTTTTGCGCGGGGTGCCTCCGAATTGTGGGGGCGCCCCGCCCCTACGCTGGGCGGCCCGGGATCTACGATCCTGAGCCGCCCAGCTCCGGTAGGCCCGATGCCACTCCCGGGCGCCCCCACAACTCTCCGGCATCGTCATAGACTCACCTCAGGTGGGTGGCAGCTTATGCAGACTCAACATTGCGAGACGCCACCGCGCCGTCGTACGCAAATTTTAGGAGTAGAAATGGCTGATCCGGCACGCGCTGCCAAGTTGGCGCAGCGGATTAAGGTTGTTGTTGCTGAGGCACTGGGCCGGCGGATCAAGGATCCTCGGGTTGAGGGCATCACTATTACGGATGCCCGCGTCACCAACGATCTTCAGCACGCCACCGTGTATTACACCGTCTTCGGCGACGAAGCCGCCCATTCTGATGCTGTTCGGGCGTTGGAGAAGGCCAAGGGTGTTTTGCGCCAGGAAGTGGGCCGCAACATCACCGTGCGGCTGACTCCTACCTTGGAATTCGTTGCCGACCTCATCCCGGTCAACGCCTCGAACCTTGAGGAGCTCTTGCGCACCGCCAAGCAACGCGACGCCGAGGTGGCCGCCCTGGCCGCCGGCGCCAAGCACGCCGGCGACGCAGACCCGTACAAGAGCGATGCCCCGCAGGATGCGGACATCGACGAAGACGATTTTGACGAAGAAGACATCGACCTCCGTGCCGATGAAGACATCGACGAAGACGGCGGCAAATAGTCCGGCGCTTCCCGGGTGGGGCCGGATCCGCAGTTCTCGCGACTGCCGGATCCGGTCCTGCGTGTTTAACCGTGAAAAGCCGGGCCAAAATGCTGGCCCGTCGCTAAGATCGGAGCATGGCGGCCCACGATGCAGCTCAGAGTCCCGAAGACTACCTTGAACACGCCGTGCGGCTCGCGGTCCAAAACGTGGCCGACGGCGGCGGCCCTTTCGGCGCCGTCGTGGTCACCCCGGACGGACGGCTCCACGACGGCGTCAACCGGGTCACCCGCGACAACGACCCCACGGCGCACGCCGAAGTAGTGGCCATCCGGCGGGCCGCGTCGGAACTGGGGAGCTTCAACCTCAGCGGCTCGGTGCTCTACTCAAGCTGCGAACCGTGCCCTTTGTGCCTCTCGGCGGCCCTATGGGGCCGGGTCAGCCGCGTCTACTTTGCCGCCGATCGGCACGGGGCAGCGGCCGCAGGCTTCGACGATGCCGTGTTCTACGAATATTTCGACGGCAACAGGCCCGACCTGCTGCCCGTCCAACACACTGACGTTCCTGCATCCGAGGCTCCCTTCGATGCCTGGCGCGGGCACAAGAACCGGACCAAATACTGAGGCTCACGTCCGCGCCGGGAGCCGCCCGACGCCGTCGAGCAGTTGCTGCTGGTCACCGCACAAAGCGATCCTGATCCATCCTTCGCCGATGGAACCGAACGCGGTTCCCGGTGCCACGGCCACTCCAGAGTCTGCCAAGAAGGTGCGCACCCAGGCACGCACGTCCCCGCCGCTCACATGCGAGACGTCCGCCCAGAGATAGAAAGCTCCCTGGGCGCCCAGGAAGGGAATGCCCTTCTGGGCAAGCACCGCCGAGGCGGCATCGCGGTTGGAACGGTAGTGCTCCCGCGCCGTGTCCACATAGTCCTGCGGGCCGGTCAGCGCCGCGACGGCAGCGTACTGGGACGGCGAAGCCACGCAGGAAACGATCGCTTCCATGACGTTGTTCATCTTCCGTTCGAGGCCCGGCGGGCAAATGAGTGCGCCGATCCGCAGTCCCGTCAGCCCGTACGTTTTGGACAAGGTCAGGGACGTGAAGACCCGGGCCTCCCCGGGAACGGCGCTGTCGAAGCGGGCGGGACTCGTGTGCGGAACGTCGAAGGTGAAGGCTTCGTAGCATTCATCCGAAATGATCCACAGATCGTGTTTGACGGCCAATTCCACGAGCTCGCGCGTCGTTTCCTCGCAGATCACTGCGCCCAGGGGATTGGACGGCGAATTCAGGACCAATACCTTGGTGCGCGGCGTGATCAGGGCCTCGATGTCCTCGATGCGGGGTTGGAACTCGTGCTCCGGGTAGAGCGGATACTGCACCGGGACGGCGTGCAACAAATGGCTTGTCATGGCAAAAGTCGGGTAGCCCGGATTGGGAATCAGGATCTCGTCGCCGGGGGAGAGGAGCAGGCTCATGGCGAAGTGCAGTCCCTGCTGGGCTCCGTCCACGACATATACGCGCTCCGCCCCGATATCCACGTGGTTGTGGGCACGGAAGCGGTCGGCGAAGGCTTCACGCAGCGCCGGGATTCCGGCATTGGGGGTGTAGTTGGTCTCGTCCCTGTCCAGGCACGCGATCCCCGCGTCCAGGATGTGCCGGGGCAGCGCGAAGCCCGGCTCGCCGATGCTGAGGACGATCGCCCCGGGGGTGCTCCAGGCCGCCTCGGTGATCTCGCGGATCTGGTTCACGGGCACTTCGCGGACGTGTGCGGCAAGCTCAGGCATGGGAGCCATCTTAGCCGCGGTCCCGGAGCGTCCAGGGAAGCCGCGGGCCGCAGGATGCATGCCCCGGCGCGGATATACTGGGAGGCGTGCTTTCTGGACTGGTAATCGTTGACAAGCCGCAAGGATGGACCAGCCACGATGTGGTTGGACGGATGCGGCGACTGGCCGGTACCCGGAAAGTGGGCCATGCGGGGACCCTGGATCCCATGGCCACGGGGGTGCTTGTGCTTGGCATCAACAAGGCCACGCGATTGCTGACCTACATCGTGGGCACCTCCAAGACGTACTCCGCCACCATCCGGCTCGGTGAATCAACCATCACGGACGATGCCGAGGGCGACATCACCGCAAGCCGCAGCGCCGCCGCAGTCACTGAGGACGCCATCCGTTCCGGCGTCGCGCAGCTGAGCGGCGAGATCCAGCAGGTCCCCAGCAGCGTCAGCGCCATCAAGGTCAACGGCGAACGGTCCTACGCGCGCGTGCGTTCGGGGCAAGAGGTCAAGCTCGCCGCCCGGCCCGTGACCATCCACCGTTTCGAGATCCACGCCATCCGGAGGGTCGACGACGGCAGGATAGTGGACATCGACGTGACCGTCGAATGCTCCTCAGGCACCTACATCCGCGCGCTGGCACGCGACCTGGGCGAGGCTCTCGGCGTCGGCGGCCATCTGACGGCGCTGCGCCGCACCCACGTGGGGCCGTACTCCCTGGAGCAAGCCCGCACCCTCGAACAGCTTGCCGAGGAACTGGAAGTCCTCGACATGTCCGCCGCCGCCCGGGCGCTCATGCCCAACCGGGAACTGAGCGACGCCGAAACCACCGAAATCTCCTTTGGCCGCAGGATCGCCGCGGGACCCGCTGCCGGCACGGCCGGCGCGGCCACCGCCGAGAACCCGGCTGCCGCGTTCTCTCCGTCAGGGGAGCTGGTGGCGCTGTTGGCCGATGCGGGGAGCTTCGCCAAGCCCGTCCTGGTGTTCGCCCCCGACAACGAAAAGCAGGCACAGTAACCATGGACGGATACTTTTACGCTGTCCTGATAGTGGGCCTGTTGTCCACCATCATTTGCGTCGCGGCCGGCATCATGAAGAAGGCCCCCAACGACGTCACCATACTGTCGGTTGCCGCTGTCGAACTCGTCCTGCTGGTCTATCTGGTGGGATCGATCATCCGCGTGGCGATGGGTGAAAAGATCGCGGGGGAGCCCTGGGAATTCTGGGGCTACATCATCACGGCGCTGATCCTCCCCGTCGTCGCGGTGTACTGGTCCATCCTGGAGCGGACCCGTTGGAGCAATTTCGTCATGGGCGCCGTGGGCGTCACCGCATTGGTCATGGCGGCCCGCATGAACCAGATCTGGTACTGACATTGGAAGAAGCACACGAAGTGACTGTTGAAACCACCGGGAAGAAGAACCGGGACACCCGCAACACCGGGCCCGGGAGGCTGCTGATTGCGGTCTACGCGGTGTTCGCGATCTCGGCCACGGCCCGTGCCGGCTACCAGATCCTGACCAAGTTCTCGGATGCTCCCTTGGCCCACATCCTCTCGGCTTTCGCCGCCGTGGTGTACATCGTGGCGACGGTCTCCCTCGCGAAGCCAGGCCGCACGTGGTTCAAGGTGTCCCTCGCGGCCGTCCTTGTTGAGATGATCGGCGTGGTGGTGGTTGGCGCCATCAGCCTTTTCGATCCGGTGGCTTTCCCGCACGACACTGTGTGGTCCTTGTTCGGACGTGGATACGGCTTTGTGCCGTTGATCCTGCCGGTCCTGGGACTACTGTGGCTCTACCGTCGGCGTCCGGCACCACTCACGCAGTAGAAATCGGAGCTCCGCCACGGGGCAAGGGCGCCGTGGGATAGCGGGTAACCTTAGAGAATTCCGGCGCCGGAGCAGGCACCGGGCATAGTGAATACCAGCAGTAAAAGGCGAGGTTGATGGTCCACATCTGGAACGATCCCACCGAGGTCCCCGAGGATTTCGGTCCCAGCGTCGTGACCATCGGCAACTTTGACGGCGTCCATCGCGGACACCAGCAAGTGCTGACGCAACTGTTGCGCACGGCAAAGCAGCACGGTGCGCGGTCCGTCGTCGTGACCTTCGATCCCCACCCGGCACTGGTCCATCGGCCCGACTCCGCGCCGGAGCTCCTCATGGGGCTGCAGGACAAGCTCGATGCCCTGGCCGGCACGGGCGTGGACGCCGTCCTCGTCATGAAATACAACCTCACGCTTGCCGCCATGACGCCCGAGGAATTCGTCGTCAAGGTCCTGCTGGACGGGCTTCACGCAGCACATGTCGTTGTGGGCCACGATCTTCGTTTCGGCGTGGGAAATTCCGGCGACGTCGGCACCATGCAGGAATTGGGCAAGGAACTCGGATTCGGCGTCCACGTGGTCAACGAGTTCGGCGCGGAAGGCTTTCCAGTACACGACGACGGCGGCACGGACCGCCGCTGTTCCTCCACCTGGGTGCGCGAGGCCCTTGCCGAAGGCGACGTCGAGACCGCGTCCGCCGTCCTCGGCCGCCCGCACAGGATGCGCGGCGAAGTGGTCCATGGCGCTGCGCGCGGACGCGCCCTGGGCTTTCCGACCGCAAACCTCGACCACGGCGCCACGGGCTACGTACCGGCGGACGGAATCTACGCCGGCTGGCTCGTGGACGAATCCGGAACCCGCTGGCCAGCCGCGATTTCAGTGGGTTCCAACCCCACGTTCGACGGCGTGAGCCGCCAGGTGGAAGCTCACGTGATCGACCGCCCCGAGGAGGCGGTGGAGGACTTCAACCTCTACGGCCAGACCGTCGTGGTGGAATTTACGGCGCGGCTGCGAGGCATGGTGGCCTACCGCGGACCCGAGGCCCTGGTGGAACAGATGCGGCTGGACGTCGTCCAAGCCCACCATCTCCTGCTGGATAAGTAGCCCCCTACCGTGAGCGTTGAGAAGAACACCCGGCCACTCGACGAAGGCATCGTCAAGGACTTCAGCTCACGCATGAGCTACGCCTCCTACCTGCAGCTGCCCGTGCTGCTCAGCGCCCAGCAACCTGTCAGCCAGCCTGAACACCATGACGAACTCCTGTTCATCATCCAGCACCAAACCACCGAGCTCTGGCTAAAGCTGGTCCTGCACGAACTCCGCAGCGCGGCCGCCTGGCTCCGCCAGGACGACCTCGGCTCCGCGCTCAAGGCCATCGCCCGGGTCAAGCACATCCAGAAGACGCTCACCGAGCAATGGTCGGTGCTCGCAACGCTCACCCCCACCGAGTACTCCCAGTTCCGTGGCTTCCTGGGCAATGCCTCCGGCTTCCAGTCGAGCCAATACCGCGCGGTCGAGTTCATCCTCGGCAACAAGAACGCCAAAATGCTGCCAGTGTTCGAATCGGATCCGGAGTCCCGGACCATGCTGGAGGAGCTCCTGAATGCCCCGAGCATCTACGACGAATTCCTGGCTTACCTGGACCGGCATGGCTACGACGTTCCGCGGTCCGTCCTGGATCGGGACGTCACCCAGGCCCACGAGTTCGCCCCCGAGCTCTTGCCTCTTTTCAAGCACATCTACGAACATGCCGTAGACAACTGGGCGGCGTACGAAGCGTGCGAGGAACTGGTGGACTTGGAAGACAACTTCCAATTGTGGCGCTTCCGGCACCTCCGCACGGTGCAGCGGACCATCGGCATGAAGACCGGAACCGGAGGCTCGAGCGGTGTCTCCTTCCTGAAGAAGGCCCTTGACTTGACGTTCTTCCCTGAGCTTTTCGCCGTCCGGACCGAGATCGGGCAGTGAGCGGCGGCCGTCGTTGAAGAGGCTTTGATGAGGGTCACACGGCAGCTTTCGACAAGATTGCCGGGCTGCCGGTAAACTGAGGGATGGATCCGGCTGCAGTCCGTGGCGGCTGGACCTGTTTTGTGTGCGGTCATCGGCGCATTACAACCCGGCAGCGAGGCGCTGAATCGGGACGCACGGCACAACTCTAGGAGTTCACGTGGCACTTGAAGCCGCTGTTAAGCAGTCCATCATCGAGGCATACGCAACGTCCAAGGGCGACACTGGTTCGCCGGAGGTCCAGATTGCAGTCCTGACTCAGCGGATCAAGGATCTGACTGAGCACATGAAGGAGCACAAGCACGACTTCCACACCCAGCGCGGTCTGCTGGCCATGGTTGGTCGTCGCAAGCGCATGCTGGGCTACCTCAAGAAGACTGACATTGCCCGCTACCGTGCGCTCATCGAGCGCCTCGGCCTGCGCCGCTAGTTTGACTTCGGGCGGCCCGATCCTCCGCGGAACGGGCCGCCTTTTCTCCATAACTAAATCCAACACTTAACAGGAGTTCAACCGCATCGCGCATTCGCGGTCCTCGGTAGTGATCCCCGGGAGCAGCCTTCTGTGATGAAGGCACAGCCCGTGGGTCTCGATCGATGACCGGGTGTCGTACAGGCCAGGAACAGACGCTGGCCTGGGTCGATGCGGGAGGACTTCCGCTAAACAAGAAACGGAGGTGACTCTCAATGGAGGGTCCCGAAATCCAGTTCTCAGAAGCCATCATCGACAACGGCCGCTTCGGCAAGCGTGTAATCCGCTTCGAAACCGGCCGCCTCGCCAAGCAGGCAGCCGGCGCCGCGATGGTCTACATCGACGAAGACACCGCACTGCTGTCCGCAACCACCGCAGGCAAGTCCCCGCGTGAAGGCTTCGACTTCTTCCCGCTGACCGTCGACGTCGAAGAGCGCATGTACGCCGCCGGCCGCATCCCGGGCTCGTTCTTCCGCCGTGAAGGCCGCCCGTCCACCGAAGCCATCCTGGCTTGCCGCCTCATGGACCGCCCGCTGCGTCCCGCGTTCGTCAAGGGCCTGCGCAACGAGGTACAGATCGTCGTGACCGTCCTGGCGATCAACCCGGACGAGCTCTACGACGTCGTGGCCATCAACGCCTCGTCCATGTCCACCCAGCTCTCCGGCCTCCCGTTCTCCGGCCCGATCGGCGGCGTCCGCGTTGCCCTCATCGCCGACGAACAGGGCACCGAATGGGTTGCCTTCCCGAAGCACTCCCAGCTCGAGAACGCCGTCTTCAACATGGTTGTTGCCGGCCGCATCGCCGGGGACGACGTCGCCATCATGATGGTTGAAGCCGAAGCCACGGACAACTCCTGGAACCTCATCAAGGAACAGGGCGCCACCGCTCCCACCGAAGAGGTCGTTTCCGAGGGCCTCGAGGCTGCCAAGCCGTTCATCAAGGCCCTGTGCGAGGCCCAGGCTGACCTGGCCGCCCGCGCTGCCAAGCCCACGGTTGAATTCCCGGTCTTCCTGGACTACCAGGACGACGTTTACGCCGCTGTTGAAGCCGCCGCTGCCGAGAAGCTTGCTGCTGTCTTCCAGATCGCCGACAAGCAGGACCGCGACAACGCCTCCGACGAACTCAAGGACGAAGTCCTTGGCGCCCTCGCCGGCGAGTTCGAGGGCCGCGAGAAGGAACTGTCCGCAGCCTTCCGCTCCTTGACTAAGCAGGTTGTCCGCCAGCGCATCCTCAAGGACCAGATCCGCATCGACGGCCGCGGCCTGACGGACATCCGCCAGCTGACCGCCGAGGTAGAGGTCCTGCCCCGCGTTCACGGTTCCGCCATCTTCGAGCGTGGAGAAACCCAGATCATGGGTGTCACCACGCTGAACATGCTCAAGATGGAACAGCAGATCGACTCGCTGTCTCCTGTCACGCGCAAGCGCTACATGCACAACTACAACTTCCCGCCGTACTCCACCGGTGAAACCGGCCGCGTCGGCTCCCCGAAGCGCCGCGAAATCGGCCACGGTGCACTCGCAGAGCGCGCCCTGGTTCCGGTTCTCCCGTCCCGCGAGGAATTCCCGTACGCCATCCGCCAGGTGTCCGAGGCCCTCGGCTCCAACGGTTCGACGTCGATGGGTTCCGTCTGTGCCTCCACGCTGTCCCTGCTCAACGCAGGCGTGCCGCTGAAGGCCGCCGTTGCCGGTATCGCCATGGGCCTGGTTTCCGACCAGGTTGACGGTCAGACCCGCTACGCTGCCCTGACCGACATCCTCGGCGCCGAAGACGCTTTCGGCGACATGGACTTCAAGGTTGCCGGTACTTCCGAGTTCGTCACGGCCATCCAGCTGGACACGAAGCTCGACGGCATCCCCGCATCGGTCCTGGCCGCAGCCCTGAAGCAGGCCCGCGAAGCCCGCCTGCACATCCTGGACGTCATCAACGCCGCCATCGACACCCCGGACGAGCTCTCCGAGTTCGCACCGCGCGTGATCGCCGTCAACATCCCCGTTGACAAGATCGGTGAGGTCATCGGTCCCAAGGGCAAGATGATCAACCAGATCCAGGAAGACACCGGCGCCGACATCTCCATCGAGGACGACGGCACCGTCTACATCGGCGCCACCAACGGTCCGTCTGCTGAAGCAGCCCGCGCCGCGATCAACGCCATTGCCAACCCGCAGATCCCGGAAATCGGTGAGCGTTACCTGGGCACGGTCGTCAAGACCACCACCTTCGGTGCGTTCGTTTCCCTGACCCCGGGCAAGGACGGCCTGCTGCACATCTCCGAGCTGCGCAAGCTGGCCAGCGGCAAGCGCGTGGACAACGTCGACGACGTCGTCTCCGTGGGCCAGAAGATCCAGGTCGAGATCACCAAGATCGACGACCGCGGCAAGCTCTCCCTCTCCCCGGTTGTGGCCGAGGAAGAAGGCGCCGTCTCCGAGGAAGCTCCCGCCGAAGAGGCTGAAGTTTCCGCCGAGTAGCCTGAACCGGCAAACACGCGGCAGGACCGGTGGACATGTCCACCGGTCCTGCCCGGTTTTAACAACGGATTCCCGTCCCGGGGGCGATGCGCCCGCTGGTACGATTGCAGCCAGATTTGGCACCCATGATTTCCCGCAGAACTGAAAGGTCTTGATGACTGTCGTACCCCTCCCATTGGCGCAGACCGTGCCCGGCGGCGAATTGATCCATGGCGCCGAAGGCGGCTCCGTTGTCCGGCGTTCAGTGCTTCCGGGAGGCGTCCGGGTGCTCACAGAGGCCATGCCCGGGCAGCGATCCGCAACCATCGGATTCTGGGTGGGTGTCGGTTCCCGGGACGAGGCGGACGGCCAGCACGGCTCCACCCACTTCCTTGAGCACCTCTTGTTCAAAGGCACCAAGAAGCGCACAGCCCTGGAGATCGCGTCCGCTTTCGACGAGGTCGGCGGTGAATCGAACGCGGCCACCGCGAAGGAAAGCACGTGCTACTTTGCGCGGGTGCTGGACACAGATCTTCCGATGGCTATCGACGTCATCGCGGACATGATCACCGGCGCCGTGCTGGATCCTGCGGAACTTGAGCAGGAACGCGACGTGATCCTTGAGGAAATCGCCATGGACAGCGATGACCCCACCGACGTCGCACATGAAAACTTCGTGGCCGCAGTGCTCGGTGTGCATCCGCTGGGCCGACCGATCGGGGGCACCCCTGCCGCCATCAAGGCTGTGTCCCGCGATTCGGTGTGGGCACACTACCAGCGCTACTACCGACCCGACGAAATCGTGATCACCGCTGCCGGCGGCCTGGACCACGACATCGTGTGCCGCCTCGTGCTCGATGCCTTGCGGACGGCCGGGTGGGAGCTGAAGGAGACCGCTGCCCCCGTTGAGCGCCGCTCCACCGAGCGGGCGGACATCACGGGTACCGCAGGACTGCATGTGATCAAGCGTCCCGTGGAGCAGGCCAACATCATCATGGGTTGCCCCTCGATCGTGGCCACCGACGATCGGCGCTTCGTGATGAGCGTCCTGAACGCTGTCCTTGGCGGTGGCATGTCTTCGCGCCTCTTCCAGGAGATCCGCGAAAAGCGGGGCCTCGTCTACTCCACCTATTCCTTCGCCTCCGCCTATGCTGACGCAGGCTACTTCGGCATGTACGCCGGCTGCACGCCGTCGAAGGTCAAGCAGGTCCTGGAACTCCTGGGCGCCGAGCTGGACAAGCTCGCTGCCGACGGAATCACGGACGAGGAACTGCGCAAGGCCGTCGGCCAATTGTGCGGCGGAATCGTCCTGGCCCTTGAAGACACCGGTTCGCGGATGTCCCGCCTCGGCCGCGCCGAGCTCGTCTCCGGCGAATTCCAGGACATCGACGAAACGCTGGACCGCATCAAGGCCGTCACCGCCGAGCAGGTCCAGGAACTCGCCCGGGTGCTCGCCGAAGCCCCCCGCACCGTAACCGTCGTCGGGCCCTTCGAGGAATCCGAGACGTTCGGCCTCTGAACCCGCGTCCGGGTGGGGAAGGCTGGACGCGCCTGCTCGATCGGGAACATGATGGTGACGTATCCATCGTCCCGCGCAGGAGTCGCCATGAACGAGCCATTGAAGAGTCATGCACACACTGCGCTGGAGGCATTCCTGGGTCATTGGCGGGGGAGCACCGAGCTTGCGGCCTCGCCCTGGGGACCCGCCCGGACCGCCGACGCCGAGGTGACATTCTCGCGCGCGGCGGGAGGCTACGCCTTGGTGCAGAGCTACCGGCACATCGAGCCTGACGGCACCCATTTCGAGGGCCACGGTGTCTTCACCGTTGACCCGGACCACGGAGAGACCCTCTGGTACTACGTGGACAGTATGGGCCGGCCACCGGAAGCTCCGGCCCGCGGGCATTGGGAGGACGGCACGCTCAGGCTTGAGCGGCGTAGTCCTCGCGGGACCGCGCGCCACACCTTCAAGGTGGACGGCGGCGTGCTGACCCACACGGCGGAACTGAGGCTCGGGGATGCCCCGACGTTCAGCCCGTTCATGGTCTCTGTGTGCAGGCGCGTCTAAGGCACACGTCCGGCAGGCACAGCGTTCAGAGGACCTTGGCCTCCAACGACTCAACGATCCGCGCATCCGGCATGCCGTCGAGCGAGGCCGGCCTTCCAGGTCCACTCCACACCCGTGTCCGCAAGGTGTCCAGCATTGATTCAGCGCGCTCCCGCTCGGCGAAATCAAGCTCAATCAGGACCCGCTGGGAATCGTCCACGGGCTTGGAGACCCTGTACGAAACAACGCCGGAGCCGGCGCGATCTGCCGGATCCGAGTCGAACGACCGCTTCCATGCGTCGAAGTCGTTCACGGCGTGTTCGATCAGGAGGGTGTACATGGCTGTTCCTTTGCTGTTGCGCGGATAGGCACAGCGTAGGCTCCTTGGACCCCGGGAGCCACCCTCCGGCCGTGGCCGGCTCAGCCCCCGGCAAACGGCGGGAGGACGTCGACGACGTCGTCCGCACCGAGGGCCGCCGAATGGTCGCGGACCGCTATCTCGTTGCGCAGGAAGCTGCTGCGCGAAATGATCCGGGCCAGGGGCGGCGTGCCGGCCGGTGGTTCCGGACGTTCGACGGCGAGCACGGCCGCGATCAGCCCGTCCAAGCTGGTTCCGTCCGGGAGATCGTGGTGTTCCTCTTCGACGCCTGCCGCGGCGCGCGCGGCAGCGAAGTATCTTACGAGCAAAGCCTCAGCCTCCGATGGCGCTCATGCTGCGGTCTGGTTGGACGAAGTCGGGTGCGCCGAGGCCGGTGTGGTCCATGCCGTGTGCTTTGGGTTTGATCCACATGGCGTCCTGCCAGCGTTGGGCGAGTTCCTCGTCGCTGGCTCCGGACCGAAGTAGTCCCAACAGGTCGAATTCTTCGCGGGAGAACAGGCAGCTCATGATCTTGCCTTCGGCGGTGATCCTTGTGCGCCGGCAATCGGAGCAGAACGGTTCGGTGACGGAGGCGATGATGCCGACGGTGCCCAGGAGCGGACCGGTGGCTTGGACGGATGCCGGGTCCCGCCGTCGTACTTCGAATCGTTCCGCCGGTGCGCCGTCGCGTTCGCGCGGGTCCGGGGCCAGGGCGAAGTCGCGGGAGAGCAGTTCGCGGATCTCGGCTGCGGTGATCATGTCGCGCCGGGTCCAGCCGTGGTCGGCGTCCAGCGGCATTTGTTCGATGAAGCGCAGTTCATAGCCGCGCTCCACTGCCCAGGCCAGGAGCTCGGGGGACTCGGCGTCGTTGATTCCGCGCATGAGGACGGCGTTGATCTTGACCGGTCCCAGGCCTGCGGCCCGGGCGGCGTCGACGCCGGCCAACACCTTGTCCAGGAAAGGCCGCCGGGTCAGCTTCGTGAAGGTTTCTTCGTGCAGGGAGTCGAGGGACACGTTGATGCGGGTGAGTCCGGCTTCCTTGAGCGCCGCCGCTTTCTTGTCGAGTCCGACGCCGTTGGTGGTCATGGAGATCGGCAGATCGGGGTGCGCCTGGCGGAGGGCGGTGATGATGTCCACCAGGTCGGCGCGGACCAGGGGCTCGCCTCCGGTGAGGCGCAGTTCGCGGACCCCGAGCTGTTCGACGCCGATCCGCACCAGCCGGACGATCTCGGCGGCGGTCATCACGGCTTGTTTGGACAACCATTCGAGGCCTTCGGCCGGCATGCAGTAGGTGCAGCGGAGATTGCATTTGTCGGTCAGGGACAAGCGCATGTCGGTGGCCCGGCGTCCGTGACGATCGAACAGGCCAGGGGGAGTTCCTGCAGGGCGCGGCGGGGGCGCAGAAACGCCGCTTCCCGTCCCGTCGCCCGCAGGGGGCAACGGCATGCCTAGCTGAACACTCATGGGTTCAGGCTACGCCAGGCAGGGCCCGAGCGTGATATCGGCCACCGGTCACGTTCGTCATCCGCTCCCGTGGAAGGCAACGCAAGAGGTGACTTCTTACGGAATGCATACGGTTGGCCCGTGGACGCCCGGAACACGTACCGCGGGCACCACGCGAATCTATGCTGAAGGTGTGAACACGCAGCCCGCCCCGCACGGTGCCGACGTCGGCAATCGGCGCATCCTGCTGGTCGAAGACGAACAGACCATCGCCGACGTCGTCCGGGACTACCTGGTCCAGGCAGGCTTCCAAGTCGATCTCGCGGGCGACGGCTTCACCGCGCTGAGCCTCGCGGCCGCCAGGCGGCCCGACCTTGTCATCCTGGACCGGATGCTGCCCGGACTTGACGGCGTGGAAGTGTGCCGCAGGCTCCGCCTGGCCATGAGCGTACCGATCATCATGGTGACCGCCCTCGGCACGGAAGACGACCGGATCCTGGGATTGGAAAGCGGAGCGGACGACTATGTCACCAAGCCCTTCTCGCCCCGCGAGTTGGTCCTCCGCGTGAAGTCCGTCCTGCGCCGGAGCATCCGGGAATTCAGCCCGGAACCGCCAGTCGAACTCGCCGGCTTCGAATTGGATCCTGCCTCGCGCACAGTGCTCCAGGATGGCAAACCCCTGATGCTTACGGTGCGTGAGTTCGACCTGCTGGCGTTCCTCCTCCGCCGGCCCAACCAGGTGTTCAGCCGCGAGGATCTCATCAAGGCAGTGTGGGGTTGGGACTTCGGGGATTTGTCCACTGTGACCGTCCACGTCCGTCGCTTGCGGGAAAAGATCGAAGACAACCCCACCACCCCGGTGCTGCTCAAAACGGTCTGGGGAGTCGGCTACCGCTTTGACGCGAAGGAAGGTGGACATGCAGCCGGCTGAAATGTTCACCATCCTGGGCTGGATGCTGCTGTGGGCGGTCCTCATCGGCGCCTTGACCCTTGCCTTGCTGCGTTTCCTGCGTGGCGCGTCGATCCTGGTCCAGATTTGCCTCGTGGTGGTGGCCACCGTTGCCGTCCTCGTGGCAGGGATGGTGAGCGCCTTCAATGCGATGTTCATTTCCGCCCTGGACCTCGAAGTCATGTGGTACATCCTCGGGGTAGCCTCGGCCGTGGCGATCGCGATTTCCCTGGTCCTCGGGGCCGGGGTGTCCCGCAATGCGATCCGGCTCGTCGCAGCAACGCGGCGCCTCGGCAGCGGAGAAGCCCTCGATGGCTCCTTCCTGCCACAATCGGGATCCCGGCGGGCCGGACCGGCAATGAACTCCGAGCTCGCCCAGCTAGCCCAGGAACTCGAAGCGAGCAGCGTCAAACTTGAGGAATCCCGGCGACGGGAAGCCGCCGTCGAAACCGCCCGCCGCGAACTGGTCTCCTGGATCTCGCACGACCTCCGGACCCCTTTGGCCAGCATGCGGGCCATGGCCGAAGCGCTGGAAGATGGCATGGCCTCCGACATCCCCGCGTACTACCGCAAGATCATCGCCCAGACGGACCAGATGGCGGTCATGGTCAACGACCTCCTGGAACTGTCCAAAATCCAGGCGGGAACGCTCCGCCTGAGCGCAGAATCCCTCGACCTCTACGACCTCGTGAGCGACGCCATCGCCGATCTCGCGCCCCTCGCCGCCCAACGCGGCATCCGGCTCGACGGCGGCGGCGACCGGGAGTGCATGGCCGTCGCGGACGGCCCCAGCCTGGGACGGGCCGTCCGGAACGTGCTGCTCAACGCGATCATCTACAGCCGGCCCGACGGCGGGGTCATGGTTCGCGTCGGACGCGACGGGAGCGACGCCGTCGTCGACGTCGTGGACAGCTGCGGAGGCATCGACGAGGAGGATCTCGCCCACGTTTTCGAGACCGGCTGGCAAAAGGACCGTTCCCGGGGAGCGGGGAAGCCTGTGGAAGGGGGTGCACCGCGATACAGCGGAGCAGGCGTGGGGCTCAGCATGGTGGCGGGCATCGTGAAGGCTCACGGCGGCACGGTCACGGTGGCGAACACCGGCGAGGGCTGCCGATTCACGCTCCGCCTTCCGTCGGGTGCACAGGCCGCCCCGGCCCACGCCGAGGTATTTCCGAAGCAGACAGTCCACGCGGACACCGTTCCGTCCGAGAGCCCCAAACAGGCAGGCACATTATGAGCAGGACCACTTCGAAGAAAGCCGGTACCAGGACGGCCGTCCGGTGGGCGGCGGCGTGCGGCGTGGTGGCCATCGGGTTCGGGGTGGCGGCCGGCGAGTTGCTGGCCGGGTTCCTGAGCCCGTCCGTTTCACCGGTCACCGCGTTGGGCGGTGTGGTCATCGACGCCGTGCCGGGTTGGGCCAAGGAACTGGCCGTCAACCTTTTCGGCACCGCCGACAAACTTGCCCTGATTGTCAGCATCGCCCTGGTGACCTTGGTCCTCGCCGCGGTAGCAGGACTTCTGGAGTATCGGCGAAAAGGAGCGGGGCTCGCGCTCGCCTTGCTCGCTGGAGCTGCGGGGCTGGCTGCAGTGCTGACCCGTGCCCAAGCCGCGCCGACAGCCGCAATCGCCCCTGTCGTGGCCACGATGGTCACCATGCTTTTCCTCCGGCTCCTGATCCAGCGGCTGGAAACCTGGCGACCCGTGCCCGTTGCAAGCGACATGCCCTTGGCGCGCCGAAGCTTTATGCAATTGCTGGGTGGAACCGCGATAGCAGCGGCGGCGGCGGGGATCGTCACGACCCTCGTGCGGAGGGCGGGAACGGTGGCATCCGATTTCCGCCGCGGGGTGGCGCTTCCTGCCCCGGTGACGCCCCCGCAAAAGGTTCCCGACGGCGCCGCCCTCACCTTGGCGGGCCTGCAGCCGCTCGTCACGCCGAACCCCGACTTCTACCGGATCGACACCGCTCTGATCCCGCCTGCCGTGAATCCGCCGGACTGGACCCTCAAGGTGACTGGCCTGGTGGAACGCGAAGTCACCTTGGATTTCGCCGCCCTGCTGACGAAGCCGATGATCGAGCGTCACGTGACCATCGCTTGCGTATCCAATGAAGTCGGCGGAGACCTGATCGGCAACGCCCTCTGGCTGGGCTGGCCGGTCCGCGAACTCCTCGCCATGGCCGGACCGAAGCCCGGTGCGGACATGGTGCTCTCCCGCAGCACTGACGGCTGGACCGCCGGAACCCCCCTCGAGGCGCTCACCGACAACCGGGACGCGATCCTCGCCGTCGGAATGAACGGCGAACCCCTGCCGCTGGAGCATGGCTTCCCCGTCCGGATGGTCGTCCCGGGCCTCTACGGCTATGTTTCGGCCACCAAATGGCTGACCGAACTGAAGGTGACGCGTTTCGCCGACGATCAGGGCTACTGGGTCCCTCGCGGTTGGAGCGACCACGGTCCCATCAAGACCCAGTCGCGCATCGACGTGCCCCGGGACGGCCGCTCAGTAAAGGCGGGAACGGTCCAGTTCGGCGGTGTCGCGTGGGCTCAACACCGCGGCGTTTCCCGGGTGGAGCTGCGCGTCGACCGCGGCAAGTGGCAGGAAGCCAAGCTCGCGCCGGGGATCTCGTCGGATACGTGGTACCAATGGCAGCTGGGCCTTGAGCTGGGCTCCGGGAACCATGAAGTCCAGGTCCGTGCCACCGATGCCACGGGTACGCCGCAGCCCGAAGCCCAAACTCCCGTCGCCCCGGACGGCGCCACGGGGTTCCACACCATCCATGTCACCGCCAACTGACATTAGGCTGTGAAAGTCTGAGCGAACCAATCCGGGAGGAACCCTCGTGGCACGATCCGTCGCAGCACACCGCCAAGCCGTCCAGGAGCTGCTGTCCGGCCTCGCGGACACGAAGGGCACCGAGGAGCTTCCGCTGATGGGGGCGCTCGGCCGGGTACTTGCCGCCGATGTCCTGGCCCCGCTCAGCCTGCCGCCGTTCGCCAACTCCCAGATGGACGGGTTCGCCGTCCGCTCAGCCGACCTTGCCCCCCACGCAGGGAGCGACGCCGGTGCGGAGCTGACGGTCGTGGACCCGGTCCCGGCCGGCGCGGCACCGGTCCGACTCATCCCGGGCACCGCAGCCCCGATCATGACGGGCGCCATGATGCCCGAGGGGGCCGACGCCGTCGTGCCTATCGAACAGGCCCTGCCTGATGTCTTTCCCGTCCCCGGCGTGCCAGCAACTGTCCGTCTTCCCACCACCGAGCCGGGAACGTTCGTCCGCGACGCCGGGAGCGACATCACCGCGGGAACCGTCGCCTTGCACGCAGGAACTGCCCTCGGGCCCGGGCAATTGGGGCTGCTCGCCGCCTTGGGGATGACCGCCGTCGAGGTCCGCACGCCGGTGCGCGTGCTCCTGGTGACCACGGGCGACGAAGTCGTGGAGCCCGGCACGTCCCTGCCGGCAGGCAAGATCTACGATTCCAACGGAACCCTGCTCGAAGCCGCCATGCTGCAGTCCGGCCTCCACGTCACACGGACGGGAATCAGCGGCGACGATCCCGCCGAGCTGTTGGCGCTCCTCCGCGGCCGGAGCGGGACCGTCGATCTCATCGTCAGCACCGGGGGCGTCAGCAAAGGAGCCTACGAAGTGGTCCGGCAGGCGATGATGGGCCACGCCGTCGAATTCGTGTCGGTGGCCATGCAACCCGGCGGCCCCCAAGGGATCGGAATGTTCGACGGCGTGCCCTTCCTGGGATTCCCGGGCAATCCCGTGAGCTGCCTCGTGTCCTTCGAAATGTTCCTTCGCCCGGCGCTCGCCGCCGTGGTCGGAAGCCCCGCCTTGCGGCCCAGCCTGCAGGCCCGCCTTACGGAGTCTTTGACTTCGCCCGCCGGAAAACACCAGGTCCGCCGCGGAACGCTGCTTCCGGGGGGAACAGTCCGGCTGGAGGGCGGTGCCGGCTCCCATCTCATCCATGCGCTGGCCAACTCGAACGCGCTGGTCCAGGTGCCTGCGGCCGTCACGGAACTCGACGCCGGGGCGGAAGTGGAAGTATGGATGTTGTGAACGACACTCCAGAACCCGCCGGCATGGTCGGCGGCGCCCTTACGCATTTGCGCCAAGATGGTACAGCCCAAATGGTCGACGTCTCCGGGAAGGCCGTGACCACACGGGAGGCGACCGCCACGGCCACCGTCCACAGCACCGCCGAGGTGCTTTCCTTGCTCGGCGCCGGTGAGCTTCCGAAAGGCGACGCCCTCGCGGTAGCGCGCGTTGCGGGCATCATGGCAGCCAAGAAGACGCCCGAACTCATCCCGCTGTGCCACCCGCTGCCGATTTCCAAGGTCACCGTGGACTTCGAACTTGGCCCGGACACGGTGGTTGTCCTGGCAACGGTGAAGACCAGGGGCGTCACGGGCGTGGAAATGGAAGCGTTGACTGCGGCATCGGTGGCCGCCTTGAGCGTCTACGACATGATCAAGGCAGTGGACAAGCACGCAGTCATCAGCGGCATCCAGGTGCTGGCCAAGAGCGGCGGAAAGAGCGGCGACTGGGCCGTTCCCGCCCCGTCCGGCGCGCCCGGCGAAGGAGAGCGCGCATGAACGCCTGCGAACCCGTCCGTGGGCCGCGGAAGGCCGGCGTGGTCATCGCCTCCAACCGTGCCGCGGCAGGAATCTATGAGGACAAGAGCGGCCCCGTGATCCTGGACTGGCTGGTCGAACACGGCTACGAGACCTTCCCCGTCATGGTAGTGCCGGATGGGGAGCCGGTCGGTGCCGCCATCCGGGCGCTGCTGACCCTGGAACCCGCCGTCGTCATTACGAGCGGCGGTACCGGTCTGAGCCCCGATGACCGCACTCCGGAAGTCACCTTGCCTTTGCTTGACCGAGAAATACCGGGGCTCATGGAAGGCATCCGGCGCGCCGGTGCCGCCAAGACCCCCATGGCGATGTTGAGCCGGGGCCATGCAGGTACAGCCGGCAAGACGTTCATCGTGAACCTGCCGGGCTCACCGAAGGGCGTAATGGACGGCCTTGCTGTCCTTGATCCTGTCATCGCCCACCTATGCGATCAGTTGGAGGGAAGCCATGACCACTGAAACCGACTTCGAAGTCATCAGCGCGATCCTCAGCGCGGAGCCGATTTCCGTCGACCAGGCCATAGCGGCGGTTGAATCGGACACGGCGGGAGCGGTAGTGAGCTTCAGCGGCGTGGTCCGGAACCACGACGGCGGCAAACCCGTCGACAGGCTCAGCTACAGCGCTCACCCCACGGCGCACCAGGTCATGGCCGACGTCGTCGCGAAGCTCGTGGCCGAGCACTCGGGGGAGGCAGCCCAGCCTGTACGGATCTGGGCAGCGCACAGGATCGGCCTGCTGGAGATTGGCGAACCTGCGCTCGTCTGCGCCGTTGCCGCTGCACACAGAGGGCAGGCTTTCGCAGTGTGCTCGGAGCTCGTGGACAGGATCAAAGCGCAAGTGCCCATCTGGAAGGAACAGTTCTTCAGCGACGGCACGGTCGAGTGGGTCGGGGCAGGGGAGTAGCTTCCCGGCGACCCCACGTTGGGGCGAAAAACCCGGCGCGCCGCCCGGTAGGGTTAAGGGCATGACCGAACAACTTGCTGTCGCCGTTCTGGGCGCCCAGGGCCGCATGGGTATCGAAGCCGTCAAGGCGGTGGAGGCAGCCGCCGACATGAAGCTCGTCGCGGCGCTCGGCCGCGGCGATTCCCTTGATACCCTGCTCGACGCCGGTGCGAAGTATGTCGTCGACCTGACCGTTCCGGACAGCACCGAAGCGAACGTCCGCTTCGCCGTCGAACACGGCATGCACGCTGTTGTCGGCACTACCGGCTGGGACGCTGCACGGCTCGCGGCCTTGCGCGGCCTGCTTGCGGCGAACCCGGAATCCGGCGTCCTGATCGCCCCCAACTTCGCCCTCGGCTCCGTCCTCGCCTCGGCTTTCGCCGCCAAGGCCTCCAAGTATTTCGAATCGGTGGAAATCATCGAACTGCACCACCCGAACAAGGTGGACGCGCCTTCGGGCACCGCCGTCCGCACCGCCCAGCTCATTGCCGCCGCCCGCGAAGAAGCCGGCGTCCCGGCCAGCCCGGATGCCACGAACACGGCCCTCGACGGTGCCCGCGGTTGCGACGTGGACGGTGTCCGCGTCCACAGCGTCCGTTTGCGTGGACTCGTGGCGCATCAGGAAGTGCTCCTCGGCGGCCCGGGAGAGCAACTGACCATCCGCCACGATTCCTTCGACCGGGCGTCCTTCATGCCCGGTGTGCTGCTGGGACTGCGCAATGTGGCGTCCCACCCCGGGCTGACCGTCGGCCTGGACGGCTATTTGGATCTGGGGCTGTAGGCGCATGGGCTCGCTCTGGAAAGCATTCAAGGAGAACCGCACCAAGATCTGGGTGGGTGCCGTCACCCTGTTGTTGGTTCTTTACCTCGTGGTTACCTTCGAGCGCTCGATCCTGCTGCTCAGTGACGCGAACCTGGTCGCCAAGGGAATCGGAGCCGCCTACCTGGTGCTTCCGATCATTGGAGCGTGGGCATTGATCCGCGAGCTTGTTTTCGGTGCGCGCACGGAAAAGATGGCGAAGGTGCTCGAAGCCGAAGGCGGGCTGCCGGTGGACAACCTGCCGCGCACGCCGGGAGGCCGCATCGTGCGTGCAGCCGCGGACGCCGAGTTTGAAAAGTACCGGGTGGAGGCCGAGGCCGCCCCCGAGGACTGGCGTTCCTGGTTCCGGCTCAGCTGCGCCTACGATGCCGCCGGCGACCGCAAGCGCGCGCGGGAATCCATGCGCGACGCCGTGCGACTCTTCCGCGCTGAGCCCACCGCAGCGGAGCGGTAGCGTCCGGCCCCTCGGAGAGAACACCTTGTATTCGAATATATGTTCGAATACCATGGCTGCATGAACGATCCTTCGAAGCGGCCGAATGGCTATCCCCAAGGCCTGGATGGGCCCATGAAGGCGATGAGCCCGGGCGTCGTCGATTTCCTCTTCCGGCAGCTTGTCGCAGGGGAACCCCCTGAAGATGTGCAGTGGCGCCGCGAGGGAACCGTTCTGGGCGAACAGCAACCGGGCGCCGAACTTGCCAGGCGGCTCGCGGAGACCGACGTTGAATCGCTGACCCCCGTTGAATTGTTCGACTATGTGCGGGCAGCACAGCGGCTGGGAGCGTGGGCGGACCGCTTGCGGGAGTCCGCGGTTGCCCGGTATTGCTCGCCGGAGAGGCCAGCGACGCCCGGGCGCCACAGCGACGCTTCGGCCTGAGGCCGTGCTCCCATTTCGTTGAATTTGACGACAATCACGCGGGCCCCATTCTCCTAACCCGCAGCTGACAGGGTAACGTTTTTCATATGTCTGACTCTCGTGCGAACGTTCCTGCTCTCGGTACCCTTCTGACCGCCATGGTCACCCCGTTCACCAAGGACGGCGAAGTTGACTACAAGCAGGCAGCGGAACTGGCAGTCAAGCTTGTTGACGACGGCTGCGATGGCCTGGTGGTCACCGGAACAACGGGGGAGACGTCCACGCTCACCGACGAGGAAAACCTCGGCATGTTCCGCGCCGTGAAGGAAGCCGTGGGCGGTCGCGCGGCAATCATCGCGGGCACGGGAACCAATGACACCGCGCACTCGGTGCACCTCTCCCAGGAAGCCGCGAAGCTCGGCGTCGACGGACTCCTGCTCGTCACCCCGTACTACAACAAGCCGAGCCAGGCTGGCGTCCGGGCCCACTTCGAGGCCATTGCGTCCGCCACCGAGCTTCCTGTCATGCTCTATGACATTCCCGGGCGTTCCTCCATCCAGATCGCGCCGGAGACCATGATCGGCCTTGCCTCCCACCCCAACATCGTTGCGGTCAAGGATGCCAAGGCCGATTTCGCCGCGGCCACACGCGTCATGGCGGAAACCGACCTTCTTTTCTACTCGGGGGACGACGGACTGACCCTCCAGTGGATGGCCATGGGTGCGGTGGGCCTGATTGGCGTCACCACCCACGTTGTCACCCGCCGCTTCCGTGAGCTGATCGACGCCATCAACTCGAACGACCTTGGCACGGCACGCAAGATCAACTTCGAACTCGAGCCCGTGATCCGCGCAACCATGACCCGGGTCCAAGGCGCCGTCGCCGCCAAACAAATTCTTAAATGGCAGGGAGTCCTGCCCAACTCGGTTGTCCGTTTGCCCCTCGTGGAGCCGGACGCCGCCGAGATCGCAATCATCCGCGAGGACTTGGCGGAAGCTGGAATGGACTTCACTGTCTAGAACGATTCCGCCGGAAAGTAGCGCATTATGACCCAAACCGCCCTTCCCGGACTTGTCACCCCGCCCAAACTTCCGCAGGGAACACTCCGGATTGTGCCCCTCGGCGGGCTGGGGGAGATCGGCCGCAACATGGCCGTTTTCGAAATCAACGGCAAGCTGCTGGTGGTTGACTGCGGCGTGCTCTTCCCTGAAGAGACACAGCCGGGTGTCGACCTGATCCTGCCCGATTTCTCGTACATCGAGGACAGGCTGGACGACGTAGTTGCCATCGTCCTGACGCACGGCCACGAAGACCACATCGGCGCTGTGCCGTATCTTCTGCGCCTGCGCGCGGATCTGCCGTTGGTCGGTTCCCAGCTGACGCTTGCCCTCGTCGAGGCCAAGCTCCAGGAACACCGGATCAAGCCGTACACGCTGACGGTCGCCGAAGGGCAGGTGGAGCAGTTCGGCCCCTTCGAATGCGAATTCGTTGCCGTCAACCACTCCATTCCGGATGCCTTGGCCGTCTTCATCCGCACTGCCGGCGGCAACGTCCTGCACACGGGCGACTTCAAGATGGACCAGTTGCCCCTCGATGGCCGCATCACGGACCTGCGCCACTTCGCCCGCCTGGGTGAAGAAGGGGTGGACCTGTTCATGGCCGACTCCACCAACGCGGATGTTCCCGGCTTCACCACGGCGGAAAAGGAGATCGGCCCCACCTTGGACCGTTTGTTCGGCCAGGCCAAGAAGCGGATCATCGTTGCCTCCTTCTCCTCGCACGTGCACCGGGTGCAGCAAGTACTCGACGCCGCCGCCAAGCATGGCCGCAATGTCGCCTTCGTGGGCCGGTCCATGGTGCGCAACATGGCTATCGCCGCGAAACTGGGCTACCTTGACGTCCCGCCGGGAATCCTCGTGGACATCAAGAACATCGACAACCTGCCGGACCACCGCGTGGTCCTCATGTCCACGGGCTCGCAGGGCGAACCCATGGCGGCACTGTCCCGGATGGCCAACGGTGACCACCGCGTGGTGGTGGGCCAGGGCGACACCGTTATTCTGGCCTCGAGCCTCATCCCCGGCAACGAGAACGCGGTCTACCGGATCATCAACGGGTTGCTCAAGCTCGGCGCCGACGTCGTGCACAAGGGCAACGCCAAAGTGCATGTCTCCGGACACGCCGCTGCGGGCGAACTGCTCTACTGCTACAACATCCTCAAACCCCTGAACGCTATGCCTGTGCACGGCGAAACCCGTCACCTCATCGCCAACGGCAACCTGGCGGAGGACTCCGGCGTGCCCTCGGACCGCGTCATCCTCAGCGACAACGGCACAGTCATCGACGTCAGGGACCACAAAGCCAATGTTGTTGGCCAGGTGGAAGTGGGCTTCGTCTATGTGGACGGCTCCAGCGTGGGTGAAATCACCGACGCCGACCTCAAGGACCGCAGGATCCTCGGCGACGAGGGCTTCATCTCGGTCATCACCGTGATCAACCGGACCACCGGCAAGATCGTCTCGGGCCCGGAAATCCACGCCCGCGGCGTGGCCGAAGACGATTCCGTGTTCGACGAAATCATCCCCAAGATCAATGCTGCCCTCGAAGACGCGGTGCTCCACCACGCGGACCACACCAACCACCAGCTCCAGCAAGTCGTGCGCCGCGTGATCGGCACGTGGGTCAACCGCAAGCTTCGCCGGCGCCCCATGATCATCCCGTTGGTTCTGGAAGCATAGCCCGGACGGAGAAGACTCCGAACGGCCCGGTTCAAGCGAACCGGGCCGTTCGTGTTTGAAGGCCAGCCCGCCGCGGAACCAGGTCCGCGGATTGTTCTACAGGGGCAACATGGCTCCTCCGTTCCCCTGAAATCCGCGGCTTTCCGGACGGCTTGGGGTAGCGTGGCCGATATGGCGACTCGTACTACCTCCGCGCCTAGAGGCAGCTCCAACAGCAAAACCAGCGGCTCGGGCAGCGGCCGGACCCCGGCCAAGACCGGCAGGAGCAGCACAGGCGCGGCCCGCGGCAAGCAGGCCGCCGTCGTCGAACCCCAACAGCCCTGGATCCTGCGTGCGCTGGCGGGCGTCTGGCTGGGAATCGGGCACGTGGTGGGTGCGGGGGTCCGCCGGATCGGCCATGACGTCAGTGACCTTGATCCCGCCGACCGCCGGGACGGCGCCGCGCTCTTCAACCTGGCTCTCGGTGTCTTCATAGCAACCTTCGCCTGGTGGGGCTTCAAAGGCTGGTTCCCGGACGTTGTCTACAGCATCGTGAACGGAACCTTCGGTTGGGTGTCCTTGCTCCTGCCGCTCATGCTTTTTGTCTGCGCCTTCCGGCTCTTCCGGCAGCCATGGGACAGCCGGGGCAACAACCGCGTGGGCATCGGTTTCCTGATCATGACATTCGCCGGAACCGGCTTGGCCCACATCATCGGGGGCCAGCCGACCGTCGCCGACGGCTTCGATGGCCTCCGGCGTGCGGGCGGGATGCTCGGTTTCCTCGCGGCATCGCCTCTTGCCGCCATCCACCCTGCCGTACCCGTCCTGGTCTACGGTGCCTTGGCGTTCGTCTCCCTCCTGATTGTCACGGCCACGCCCTTCGGCGCCATTCCCCGGCGTATCCGGGGCGCCTACGAGCACCTCATGGGCGTCGATCTCGTGGATGCCGGCGCGCAGCACGACGATTCCCACGACCGCAGCTACCTTTACGAAAACGAGGCGGCCGTTGAGCCAAAGAAGAAGCGCCGGAAGCGCTTCTTCGGCAAGGACCACGACGACGACCCCACACTCGAGGGCTATGTGGGCGACGAAGCCTTCGAGCACGCAATCGTCGACGACGATGCCCCTCCCGCGAAGGGCGGGCCCGCCGTGCCGCCGGGCGTGCGCAGGCCGACCCAGGCTGAAATCGCCGTCGAGAAGATCAAAGCCGCCCAGGGACTCGGAAGCGCGAAGGCGGTTGCGGACAACGCCACCGAAGCGATCCCCTTGGTCGCGCCGGCCGCCGCCGTTCCACCGGTCATCGTGCCTTCGGCACCGGTCAGTCCACCACCGCCCCCGACGCCGATCCCGCAGCGCACCGAACAACTTTCGCTCGCCGGGGACGTCACGTACACGCTGCCGTCCTCCGACAACCTGACTCCGGGCTCCATCCCGAAGGAACGCACGGAAGCGAACGACGCCGTCGTGGCCGCCTTGACGGACACGATGCAGCAGTTCAACGTGGACGCCACTGTCACCGGATTCAGCCGCGGACCCACCGTGACCCGCTACGAGATCGAACTTGCTCCCGGCACCAAAGTGGAGCGCGTCACTGCCTTGTCCAAGAACATCTCCTACGCCGTGGCATCGAGTGATGTCCGTATCCTCAGCCCTATTCCGGGCAAGTCGGCCATCGGCATCGAGATCCCCAACACGGACCGCGAGACCGTGTCCCTCGGCGATGTCCTGCGCAGCCAGAACGCCAGGCGGACAGACCACCCCATGGTGATGGGCGTCGGCAAGGACGTCGAGGGCGGCTACGTCGTCGCGAACCTCGCCAAAATGCCGCACTTGCTCGTGGCCGGTGCCACAGGTGCCGGTAAGTCGTCGTTCGTGAACTCCATGATCACGTCGATCCTGATGCGTGCCACACCCGATGAGGTCCGCATGGTCATGGTGGACCCCAAGCGCGTGGAACTGACCGCGTATGAGGGCGTTCCGCACCTCATCACGCCCATCATCACCAACCCCAAAAAGGCCGCCGAGGCACTTCAGTGGGTGGTGCGCGAAATGGACGCCCGCTACGACGACCTCGCCAACTACGGCTTCAAGCACATCGACGACTTCAACAAGGCGGTCCGCGCCGGCAAGGTTCTGCCGCCGGTCGACTCCAAGCGCGTCATCAAGCCGTACCCGTACTTGCTGGTGATCGTGGACGAGCTCGCCGACCTCATGATGGTGGCCCCGCGCGACGTCGAAGACTCGATTGTCCGCATCACCCAACTGGCCCGTGCTGCCGGCATCCACCTGGTCCTCGCCACCCAGCGTCCGTCCGTTGACGTCGTCACCGGCCTGATCAAGGCCAACGTCCCTTCGCGTATGGCGTTCGCAACGTCCTCCGTCACCGACTCCCGCGTGGTCCTGGACCAGCCCGGCGCGGAAAAACTCATTGGCCAGGGTGACGCCCTCTTCCTGCCGATGGGCGCTTCCAAGGCGATGCGCGTGCAGGGCGCCTGGGTCACCGAGTCCGAAATCCACCGCGTGGTGGAACACGTCAAAGGCCAACTCAAGGCTGTCTACCGTGACGACGTCGCACCCGAGGCGCAGAAGAAGCAGATCGACGACGACATCGGAGACGACCTCGAGGTCCTGCTCCAGGCCACCGAACTGGTGGTCACCACGCAGTTCGGCTCAACCTCGATGCTGCAGCGCAAGCTCCGCGTCGGCTTCGCCAAGGCCGGCCGCCTCATGGACCTGCTCGAGTCGCGCGGCGTCGTGGGCCCGTCCGAAGGTTCCAAGGCCCGCGATGTCCTGGTCAAGCCCGACGACCTCGCTCCCGTGCTGGCAGCCATGAAGGGGCAGGATGCTCCGGCTATCCCCGACGCGCACACCGCGGCGCTGAGCGACAACGCGAACGCGAACATCGCCGTCGGCGGCTACGCCGAGGACTTGGTCGCCGCCGATCTCGAACGCCGCAAGCAGGCCACGGAGTACCACGACGGAGCAGATGGCCTCGATGACGAGGACGACGGCGGCGAAGACGCCTGGTCATTGACCGGACGGTAGCCTAGAGGGGTGACTACATCCGACGGCAGCAAAGCCGGTTCCAGCAGCTCCGATATCTGGAACCTGCCCAACATCCTGACGATGCTTCGAATTGTCCTCGTCCCGTTCTTCGTGTGGTTCCTCTTGGCGGACAACAGCCAGCACGGCATTTGGCGCTGGGCCGCCGTTGTGGCCTTCGCTGTGGCGATCTATACGGACAAGCTCGACGGCGACATCGCCCGGAGCCGCAACCTCGTCACCAACTTCGGCAAGATCGCGGACCCGATTGCCGACAAGCTGCTGATCGGATCGGCACTCGTTCTCCTCTCGGCGCTGGGGGAGCTGCCGTGGTGGATCACGATCCTCATCCTCGTGCGCGAATGGGGCATCACCGCCTTGCGCTTCTTCGTCATCCGCTATGGCGTGATGCCGGCCTCGCGGGGCGGCAAGCTAAAGACCGTCATCCAGACCGTCGCGATCTTCCTCTACATCCTGCCGCTGAATTCCTTCGCGCCGTGGCTCGTCAGCGTGGCATTCTGGGTCATGATCGTCGCACTCGCCATTACAGTGTGGACCGGCGCCGAATATGTGATCGAAGCCGCAAAGCTTCGCTCGGCGGGCAAGCGCGCATGAGCCCCACCGCTGATGAGGCGGCTGCGTCCGCCGTCGCCCTCGCCATCGAGCGGGGCGTTACCGTGGCTACCGCAGAATCCCTGACAGCCGGAATGGTTGCAGCCACCCTCGCCGATACTCCCGGCGCGTCAGGCATGCTCCAGGGCGGGGTGGTCGCCTATCAGAATGCCGTCAAGGCCGGAATCCTGGGGGTCTCCGAGGAGTTGCTGTCCGCCGTCGGATCCGTCGACGCCGGAGTGGCGGCGGCCATGGCCGACGGTGCCAGGCGCGCGTGCGGGGCCGACGTCGGGGTCTCCACGACGGGGGTTGCGGGACCTTTGCCGCATGACGGGAAGCCGGTTGGCACCGTCTTCATTGGCGTCGCCACGCAGGGCGGAGCTGCGGCCCATGCCTACTCCTTTCGGGGAGATCGCCCAAGTATCCGTGCGCAGGCGACCGCGGCCGCACTGGAGCGCTTGTTGGAGTGCCTTGTCCATGCCGACTTACCGCACGTAAAGTAGCCGGGAACAAAAACAGCGGCCCAATAGTTGTTACATTGTGTCGCCCCGGAATGGCCGGGGCGCCTAGGATGTAAAAAACAACCGGTGCACCCGCAAGGTGAACCGGCCTCACGAGGGAGCAAGGCGATACAGATGGTTAAGCAGCCCGTATCCATAAACGGCGTTGTCCGCTGGAAGGATGTGGGCTTGGCCGAGAAGGCACCGAGCGAACAGAAGGAGCGCAAAATGGTTGTACTGCGTCACGAAATTGGTGATGTCCTGCGCGATGTCCGCCAGCGCCAGGGCCGTACGCTCCGCGAAGTCTCGCACAGCGCCCGCGTTTCCCTTGGCTACCTGAGCGAAGTTGAACGCGGCCAGAAGGAAGCATCCTCAGAGCTGCTGTCCTCGATCTGCTCGGCCCTGGACGTTCCGTTGTCCGGCATGCTCCGCGAGGTCAGTGACCGGGTTGCCGTCGCCGAAGGCGTCGCTGTTCCGGACACCGTCCCGCAGGAATTCGCCCAGCGCTATGGCCGCGATCTCGATCGCGAGCTCAGCGCCGAACTGAACGACGACTTCACCCAGGGCATGCTCTCCGGAGCCCGCTAGGCGGACCTGAAGTAAAGAAGGAGGGCCTCCAGCTGGAGGCCCTCCTTCTTGGGCTTTTGTGGCCTGGCGAGGTCAGTCCTTGCCGATACCTTCGCCATACGCGGCGTTGAGCCGTTCAATGTAGTCAGCAAGCGTCTGGATTTCTTCCAGCGGCCATTCACCCAGGCGTTCCCGGAACACCTGCCGGCGTGCGTCCTGGACCTGGTGCATCTTTTCTTCGCCCTTGGGGGTGAGCCGGATGGATTGTGCGCGGCCATCCTGAGGGTCGGCCTCTTTGTAGACCATGCCGATGCTTTCCAGGAACGCGATCTGGCGGCTCACCGATGGCTTCCCGACGCCGATGCACGAGGCGAGCTCCGTGAGGCGGATTGGCCCCTCTTTCCGGATGATCGTCAGCAGTCCGTAGGCGGCTGGTTCCATGTCGGGATGGACCTGGCGGGACAACTGGTGGGACAGCGATCGTGCGCGTCGCCAGAACATGCTCAGCTGGTGTTCCACCTGCTGGAGGGCGGCGTCGACGTTGTCGCCAACCTCCACCATCTCTGGCGCGTCGTCGGGAGTGTTGCTCATGACAACCATTCTAGAGTCCGCTCCCATGAGAGACTCTATTGGTGCGGATCAGTGACTTCTGGCGGCTGATGGACGATGAATTCGGGGCTGGCTACTCCCGGGTCCTCAGCAGCTCCCTTGTATTGGCCGGCGTCGGCGGACGGACGGCAGACGACGCCTTGGCAGCGGGCTACAGCCCCCGCGACGTCTGGCTTGCCCTGTGCGACGTCCAGGACGTTCCCCAGGAGCGACGGCTCGGCAGGGACATCAAGCCCGCCGACAAGGGTTCCCGGACGTTCTGAGTTCCCGTTCCTGAACGGACACGCCCACAAATTTGTTCGAATATCTGTTCGGATGAGGCTATGCTCCTATCAGAGGAAAATTGGTCCTGACGGAGCGGTTTCCGTGTCATTCGAAGCCCGTAGTTGTCCACATAGACGAAGTCGCACACAAAATTGTCAGCGGCTCGTACTAGCGTCGGATGAGACAGGAAAGCGGCCGTTCAGGCCAGTCCACAGCGAGAAAGCATCAGAGGTGTGAACCATGGCGGCAAACCAGGATCGTGAGAAGGCGCTCGAGGCAGCGCTTGCCCAAATCGACAAGCAATTCGGCAAGGGCTCCATCATGCGCTTGGGTGACGATATCCGTGCGCCCATCGAAGTCATTCCCACTGGTTCCATCGCCTTGGACGTCGCCCTGGGAATCGGCGGCCTGCCGCGCGGCCGTATCGTGGAAATCTACGGCCCGGAATCCTCGGGTAAGACCACCGTCGCGCTTCACGCTGTGGCCAACGCCCAGCGCCAGGGCGGCATCGCAGCCTTCATCGACGCCGAGCACGCCCTCGATCCCGAGTACGCGGCGAAACTGGGCGTCGATACCGACGCGCTGCTGGTTTCGCAGCCGGATACCGGTGAGCAGGCCTTGGAGATCATGGACATGCTGATCGGCTCCGGCTCCTTGGATATCGTCGTGATCGACTCCGTCGCCGCATTGGTTCCCCGCGCTGAAATCGAAGGCGAAATGGGCGACTCCCACGTCGGCCTTCAGGCCCGCCTTATGAGCCAGGCCCTGCGTAAGATCACCGGCCGGCTGAGCCAGACCAAGACGACTGCCATCTTCATCAACCAGCTCCGCGAGAAGATCGGCGTTTTCTTCGGTTCCCCGGAGACCACCACCGGTGGCAAGGCCCTGAAGTTCTACGCGTCCATCCGCATCGACGTCCGCCGTATCCAGACGCTGAAGGAAGGCGCGGATTCGGTAGGTAACCGGACCAAGGCCAAGATCGTCAAGAACAAGATGGCTCCGCCCTTCAAGATCGCGGAGTTCGACATCATCTACGGCCAGGGTATTTCCCGCGAGGGCGGCATCATCGACATGGGCGTCGAGCACGGCATCATCAAGAAGTCCGGTTCATGGTTCACTTACGACGGTGACCAGCTGGGCCAGGGCATGGAGAATTCGCGCCGTTTCCTGCGGGACAACCCGGAGTTGGCTGCGGACCTCGAGCGGCTCATCAAGGAGAAGCTTGGCGTCGGAGTAGTCAAGCCTGCCGAAGCCGAAAAATCTCCGAAGCTGAAGGCCGTTGACGGCTAAGCGCCAGGGCCGCTCCCGTTCCTCAAGTTCTTCCCGGTCGTGGGGCCCGTCTGCGGATTCGTCCGTGGCGGCGGACCCTGAGGCCAATCCGGAATCGGTAGCCCGGTCCATTGTTTTGCGGCAACTGACCAACTCGCCCAAGAGCAGGCTTCAGCTTGCCCGCAAACTGGCCGAACGGAACGTGCCGGAGGAGGTGGCCGAAGCCGTGCTGGACCGCTTCGAGGAAGTCCGGCTCATTGATGACGCCGATTTCGCCGAGATGTGGGTCCGCAGCCGTTCCCAGTCGAGGAAACTCGCCCGGGGTGCCTTGAGGCGCGAATTGGCGGACAAAGGCATCGACACGGAAACCGCGGAGCAGGCGCTCGCGCAAGTGAGTGACGACGACGAGCGGAACGCGGCCAGGGATCTGGTCGCACGCCGATTGAGGGCCGGGACGGACCTTTCCGACAGGGCCGAGCGGGACAAGCAAACCCGGCGGCTCGCGTCGATGCTTGCCCGCAAGGGTTACCAGCCATCCACGGCGTTCCGGATTGTCGGCGAGGTCTTGGACGAAACCTTGGCGCAGGAGTCTGGCTCCTATGGCGCCGGAGAGTACGGCGGTGCTGAAGCACACGGTCCTGAAGCAGGCAGTCCTGAAGCAGAGGACATCGGCTAAACGGTGTCTCGGAGAAACTGAGAGCTGCCTGTGAGTATTGTCCCCGGCGGCGGGGTTGGGTGGCTTCTGGGTGCCTGTCGGCTAAGGTTCTGGACTAGTGTTCCGAGTCGGGAGGCAGGTCAGATCCAATGAATCCGTTGTCGTTACGGCTTTCGGCAATCATTGTGCCCTTGCTTGTCGCGTCGCTTCTCCAAGCAGGCCCGGCTTCGGCGGACGACGATGCCCCGCCGTCGGGCTATCCCAGCTGGGCAGAAGTACAGCAAGCCCAAGGGAACGAAGCTGCCGCAAGCGCCGAAGTAGACCGCATCAACCAGTTATTGGCTGGACTTCAGCAGAAATCCGGAGAGCTCGGCGCGGCGGCCATCAAGGCCGGAACTGAGTACGCCAAGGCCCATGACGCACTGCTGCACCAGCAGGCAGTCACCCAGAAACTGGCCGAGGCGTCCCAACAGGCCAAGGCAAAAGCGGATTCCTTGAGAAAGGCCACGTCCTCCCTGGTGGTCCAGGCATACGAGTCGGGCGGCTTCGATCCCGGTCCCTGGTCCCTTGCGAACGCCGCCATCGCGCCGGACAACATTCAAAATTTCGCCTTGCTGAACAGGGTCCTGGATCGTACGGCGAAGCTGCACGATGATGCCCTGAGCGCGTCCCGGGCATCTGCCGCCGCAACCGCCCAGGAACAAGCCGCCCGCGATGTGCTGGCCCAGTTGGACAGCGACGCCGCGGCAAAGGCCCAGGCCGCAGAGTCTGCAAGGCGGGCAGCCGAAGACAGCGTGGCCGCCACGGACGGCCAGCGAAAGACCATGGTGGCCCAACTCGCGTCCTTGACCTCCACTTCTGCCGCTGTCGCACAGAAATATCAAGAAGGCCAGGTTGCGCTTGCCGCGTACCAGGCCGCCCAGGAGGCCAAGAGGGAGGCGGCGCAGCGCAAGGCGATAGCCGACGCAGCGGCAGCCGCAGCGGCCGCCGCCAACAACCAGCAAGCGGTCCAGCCGCCCATCAGCAGTGGAGGAGGCGGCGGCTTCGTAGGCGGGGGTGGCGGTGGCGGGGGAAACGTCGTCAACGACCCCGCCGGCGCACGGCAATACGCGTCCTCCCGGCTCGGCGCCTATGGTTGGGGCCAGGACCAAATGCAGTGCCTGTCCTTGCTGTGGACCCAGGAATCAAGCTGGATGACGGACGCCACCAATCCCAGCAGCGGCGCTTACGGTGTAGCGCAGGCGCTGCCGCCGGACAAGTACTATTCGGCAGGCAGCGACTGGCTCAGCAACTACCGGACCCAGATCGATTGGGGCCTCGGCTATATCCGCGACCGTTACGGTTCGCCCTGCAACGCTTGGCAGCATGAGATGGGCTTCAACTGGTACTAGTCCGAGGGGCTACCCTAGATTGGTGAGTTCCCCTTCTGCAGCACCAGCACCAGCCCCCGTTCAGCAGCCCGCTCCGGGCCCTGTCGTCGATCCGGCACCCGAGCACGCGGCGAAGCGCACCTACCAGGTCCGCACCTTCGGTTGCCAAATGAATGTCCATGATTCCGAGCGCATGGCAGGGCTGCTCGAGGATGCAGGGTACGTGCCGTTCGACGGCGGCGTCGCCGACGTCGTGGTTTTCAACACCTGTGCCGTCCGTGAGAACGCCGACAACAAGCTTTATGGCAACCTCGGGGAACTCAAACAGGTCAAGGCCGCCCATCCTGGAATGCAGATTGCCGTCGGCGGATGCCTTGCGCAAAAGGACCGCGAAACCATCGTGCGCAAGGCGCCGTGGGTGGACGCAGTGTTCGGGACCCACAATGTAGGGGCGCTCCCGGCGTTGCTGGACAGGGCCCGCCACAACAACGAGGCACAGCTGGAAATCCTGGAGTCGCTGGACGTCTTCCCCTCCACCTTGCCGACCAAGCGCGACTCCGTGTACTCGGGCTGGGTTTCCATCTCCGTCGGGTGCAACAACACCTGCACCTTCTGCATCGTGCCGTCGCTCCGCGGCAAGGAGAAGGACCGACGTCCCGGCGAGATCCTCGCTGAAATCCAGGCGTTGGTGGACGACGGCGCCGTCGAGGTGACGCTGCTCGGGCAGAACGTGAACTCCTACGGCGTGGAATTCGGGGACCGTTTGGCTTTCTCCAAACTGCTCCGCGCCTGCGGTGATATCGAAGGCCTCGAGCGTGTCCGTTTCACGAGCCCGCACCCGGCTGCCTTCACCGACGACGTCATCGACGCGATGGCCGAGACCGCCAATGTCATGCCGCAGTTGCACATGCCCCTCCAGTCCGGTTCGGACAAGGTCCTCAAGGACATGCGCCGCTCCTACCGTTCGACCAAGTTCCTGGGGATCCTGGACAAAGTCCGCGACAAGATTCCCCACGCCGCGATCACCACCGATATCATCGTGGGCTTCCCCGGCGAGACGGAAGAGGACTTCCAAGCCACGCTCGACGTCGTCGAGAAGTCACGCTTCGCCTCAGCCTTCACCTTCCAGTACTCCAAGCGCCCGGGCACCCCGGCCGCGGACCTTCCGGACCAGCTGCCCAAGGCCGTTGTCCAGGAACGCTACGAGCGACTGACGGCCCTCCAGGACCGCATCGCAGCCGAGGAGAACGCGAAACAGCTCGGACGCCGGGTCGAGCTCCTTGTCACGGCCCAATCCGGCCGCAAGGCCGAGGAAACGCATCGCCTTTCGGGTCGTTCCCAGGACCAGCGCCTGGTCCACTTCTCCGTGCCGGAAGGCGCAGAGACTCCGCGGCCCGGCGATTTCGTCACCGTGACCATCACCGAGGCCGCTGCCTTCCACCTCGTCTCCGATCCGGAGACGACGGCGGACTACAGCTTGAGGCGCTCCCGTGCCGGCGACGCGTGGGACCGCGCGCAGGCCGATTCCTGCGGCGCTCCAGCCCCGAGTGCCTCGGGCGCAGGGTCCGGCGGCATCGGGTCTTCAGGTTCAAGGGCCGTCTCCCTCGGTATGCCGTCGCTCCCCGTACGACGCGGTTAGCCCGGCATGGCAGCAGTACCGGCCGGGTCAGCTGATCCGAATCCGCCCGTGATCGCCGTCGTCGGCCCCACCGGTTCCGGCAAGTCCGATCTCGCCGTCCACCTCGCCCTCGCGCTCGACGGCGAGGTCATCAACGCCGATGCCATGCAGTTCTACCGTGGAATGGACATCGGCACGGCCAAGATCACCGTCGCCGAACGCAGGGGAGTGCCCCACCACCTCCTGGACACGATGGATGTCACCGAGGAAGCCAGCGTCTCCGCTTTCCAGGCCGACTGCCGCGCCGCCATCCGTGATATCCATGGCCGAGGCAAGCGCGCCATCCTGGTGGGCGGCTCCGGCCTCTACGTCCGCGCAGCCTTGGATGTCCTGGAATTTCCCGGCACGGACCCCGGCGTGCGGCAGCGGCTGGAGCAGGAGCACGAAACCTCCGGCCTTCCAAGCCTCCAGGAACGCCTCCAACGCATCGACCCCGTGTCCGCCGGCAGGCTCGGCGACGCCCGCCGCGTCATCCGCGCGCTGGAAGTCTTCGAGCTCACCGGCCGCCCGTTCAGCTCCTTCATGCCGCAGCGCGAGTATTTCCAGCCAGCCGTGCAGATAGGGCTCGACGTCGACCGCGGAGTGCTGCGCGAGCGTTTGGCCGAGCGCGTGCTGAAGATGGTCGACGCGGGACTTCTTGAAGAGGTCGCGCGGCTGGACGCCGTCGGACTGCGGCAAGGCAAGACGGCATCGCGGGCGCTCGGATACGCGCAGTTCCTGAAGGTCCTCGACGGCGAATCCGACACAGCTGCCGCGGCCGAAGAAACCATCGTGGCCACCCGGCAATTCGCCCGGCGCCAGCTCACGTGGTTCCGGGCGGACCCCCGGATCCACTGGCTGGACTGGCAGGATACGGATTTGGTGGCCAAAGCCGCAGAAATCTGCGCGAGTCCGGCGTCGGTGATTTAGGCGCAACCCCCAGTACAGGTAGCCTTGAGCCATGGATGAAACCCTTGCATTTTCCGCCCCGCAGCCTGCCGCTGCCGGCGGTTCCGTACCCGCCTCCGGTCTTCACGGGCTGGCCTTCTCCAAGGGGCACGGTACGGGCAACGACTTCGTCCTCATTGCGGACACCGAAGACGCGCACCAGATCTCTCCGGAGCAGGTCGCAGCGCTCTGCAACCGCCACCTGGGCATTGGCGGGGACGGGCTCATCCGGGCAGTCCCTTCACGATTCCTGCCCGAAGGCCTCCAGCTGCTCGAGGCGGATTCCGCTGCCGAGTGGTTCATGGACTACCGCAACGGCGACGGCTCGTTGTCCGAAATGTGCGGCAACGGAGTCCGCGTCTTCGTCCAATTCCTGATCGAGCAGGGTCTTGTCACCCTCAACGCCGGTGAATCCCTGACCATCGGAACGCGCGGCGGCATCAAGAAGATTGTCCGGAGCGCTGATGGCTATGCGGTGGACATGGGTCCGTGGGAGTTCATTTTCCCCAAGGATGCCACCAGCAAGGCCATGGACTCCCTCGTGAGCGCCGACGGACTCGAAGTGGCCCGGCCTGCCCTTTCTGTCAGCATGGGCAATCCGCACACTGTGGTGGCGTTGGCCGAACTTTCAGAACTCAAATCCACGCAGCTCTTCAAGGCGCCCGTCGTCGATCCCAAGCCGGCAAACGGCACCAACGTCGAATTCGTGGTTCCCGCTGAGCCCCTCGTCCACGAAGGCGTAGGCAACATCACGATGCGAGTGCACGAACGCGGCGTCGGCGAGACCCAATCGTGCGGCACCGGCGCCTGCGCGGCCGCCGTCGCCATCCGGCACTGGGCCGGGGAAGGTGCTCCCGACACGTGGCGCGTCAACGTGCCGGGCGGCGTCGTCGGCGTGCGGTTCTTCCCCGGAGAAAGCGGCCGCGAACACGTGGAGCTCAGCGGCCCCGCCGTGATTGTCGCTAGCGGGACGCTTTCCTGACCCGCAGGACGCGGAAGGATTTCGACGTGCTTTCCCGGGACACCGCGAAGGAACCATCGAGGGTATCGGCCAGCCAGCGCTGAAGCGAGTCCGCGCCAAGGTTCTTCTGCACCACGAGCCAGGCGTTTCCACCCGGAGCGAGCCGCGGCAGCCAGGTGAGCAGCAGGCTGTGGAGTTCATCCTTGCCGATACGGATGGGCGGGTTTGACCAGATAGTGTCGAACGTCACGGCGGGATCGACCTCGTCGGGCAGGCTCGCGGTGACATTCCCGAGCTCCAGGAGTGCGGCGTTCTCGTTGGTCAAGGTGACGCAGCGTTCGTTGACGTCGACGGCGTGGACCTGAGCGTGCGGCGCCATGAGCCCCATGGTCAACGCAATGGGACCCCAGCCGCAGCCGATGTCCAACAGGTTTCCCTGCGGCGCCGGCGGTGGAACCTCGGAGAGAAGGATCGCGGTTCCCTTGTCGATCCCGTCGGGGCTGAAGATACCGCCCGATGTCTGGAGCCGGCGGGTCGCGCCGGCCAGTTCCACCGTGAGGGGCTTGCGGGTGAACGGCCCCGCGGGCTGTGCGCTGAAATAGTGAGCAGACTCCATAGCTTGCCAGATTAGTTGCCAGCAGCGGGCAAGGGAAACCGCGCACTGCTCCAAACTGCCCCGGCCCGGGCTTGACGAGGTCTGATAGCGTGGTTCGCATGTTCTTGATCTCCGAGTAACCGACTCCGTGTAGCCGGCACCGCCCGCGACGCAGGCCTGCATTATGTGCAGCGCCATTCCGCCTTGGCATGTCCGTTCCAGACGCCGTTCTTGACGCTTGGACACTCAGCAGATCGTCCCCTCCCGCCCCTGGGATCTGTGTTCGCAATCCGCGCAGCCCGTCCGGTTGGAGACCCCAGGCCATCGGCAGAGGCTTGCCAGGCATCAGCCCTGCGCGAATTCCGCGCCGCAAGAGACGAATCGGCACTATTCTGGAAGTGCCGAACCCCCTAAAAGGAGACCATGACCACGCAGAAGAACACCGGACCCGATTCCGACGCCCAGGACATGAGTCCTGAAGAAATCCAGGCTGTCATCGACCGGATTCTCTCCAAGGACGCACCTGCCATAGTTCAGGACCGCGACGAACCCCGGGGCGTGTTTGGCAAAGCCCAGGCAATTTCCCGCTTGGACGAAGAACACAGCATCTACGACGGCGATCAAGAGGACCTGGCCGAACGCCGGGCCCTGCGCCGTACCGCCGGGCTGTCCACGGAACTTGAAGATGTTACCGAGGTCGAATACCGGCAGCTGCGCCTTGAGCGCGTCGTGCTGGCAGGCCTCTGGACCGAAGGCACCCTGGCCGACGCCGAGAATTCCCTGAGGGAGCTCGCCGCCTTGGCCGAAACCGCCGGCTCGGAAGTCTTGGACGGCATCGTCCAGCGCCGCATGAAACCGGACCCCGGCACCTTCCTTGGCTCAGGCAAAGCCATGGAGCTCAAGGACATCGTGATGTCCACAGGAGCCGATACCGTGGTGGTCGACGCCGAACTGGCGCCATCCCAGCGGCGCGGCCTTGAAGACATCGTCAAGGTCAAGGTGGTGGACCGCACCACGTTGATCCTCGACATCTTCGCGCAGCATGCCAAGAGCCGCGAGGGCAAGGCCCAGGTTGAGCTCGCACAGCTCGAATACCTGTTGCCGCGCCTGCGTGGTTGGGGCGATTCCATGTCCCGCCAGGCCGGTGGCCAGGTGGGTGGCGCCGGTGCCGGCATGGGTTCCCGTGGTCCTGGTGAAACCAAGATCGAACTGGACCGCCGCCGAATCCGCACACGCATGGCCAAGCTGCGGCGCGAAATCGCCGCCATGAAGCCATCGCGCGAGACCAAGCGGGCCAACCGCCGTCGTAATGCCGTTCCTTCGGTTGCCATCGCCGGTTACACGAACGCCGGAAAGTCGTCACTGCTCAACCGCCTGACGGATGCCGGTGTCCTCGTGGAGAACGCGTTGTTCGCCACCCTGGATCCGACGGTGCGCAAGGCCCAGACCCCTGACGGAATCGGCTACACGCTCTCGGACACCGTCGGCTTCGTGCGTTCGCTGCCCACCCAGCTCGTGGAGGCTTTCCGCTCCACGCTGGAAGAAGTGGCCGACGCCGATCTGATCCTCCACGTGGTGGACGTTTCGCATCCCGATCCGGAAGGCCAGATCGCGGCCGTCCGCACGGTGTTCAGCGAAGTGGATGCCCGGAAGATCCCGGAGATCATCGTCCTGAACAAGGCGGACGCCGCTGATCCGTTCGTCATTGAGCGGCTCAAGCAAAAAGAGCCACGCCACGTCGTCGTGTCCACCCGCACCGGGCAGGGCATTGCCGAGCTCCTCGGGGCTATCAGCGAGGCTATTCCGCGCCCTGGCGTGCGCCTTGAAGTCCTGATTCCGTACAACCGCGGCGAGCTCATCAACAAGCTGCACAACACCGACGCCGAAATCCTCAGCCTTGAGCATGAGGAGGAAGGCACCCGCGTGGTGGCCATGGTCCACGAGAACCTGGCAGCCGAGTTGGAGTCGTTCGTCAGCAATGGTTGATCCAGAGGCGGGGGAGCGCGGCGAAACCGTGGGGGAACGGACCGCCCTCGAACTCCTGGACAAAGCCGTTGCCGGCATGGGAGGCCAAAACCGCACGGGCCAGCACCAGATGGCCAGGCAGGTGGCGCGGGCGATCGAGACCGGCGAACACCTCCTGGTCCAGGCGGGCACTGGCACTGGCAAGTCCCTTGCGTACCTGATTCCGTTGATTGCGCACTCGATGGAGAGCAACAAGCCCACGCTCGTGTCCACGGCCACCTTGGCCCTGCAGACGCAGATCGTGGGCCGGGATCTGCCCCGGCTCCTGGAAACCATCAATCCGGAGCTGGAGCGCCCGGTCAGCATCGCCCTGGTCAAAGGCCGGGCCAACTATGTCTGCCGGCACAAGCTGGAGGGCGGGTTCCCCAGCGAGGAACCGGCTGAGGGGCAGCTGTTCTCCCTTGGCGAGGACACCAGCGTTCCGCATCTGGCCGCAGCCATCGGCGGGCCTGCCTCGCAGCTTGGCAAGGAAGTCGTGCGGCTGCGTGAATGGGCGGCGAAGACCACGACGGGGGACCGCGACGAACTCATGCCGGGCGTGACGGACCGGGCCTGGCGCCAGGTATCCGTCACGTCCATGGAGTGCCTCGGAGCGCAAAAGTGTCCGATGGCCGAGGAGTGCTTCAGCGAGCTCGCCCGCCACCGCGCCGCGGAGTCCGACGTCGTGGTCACCAACCACGCGATGCTCGCCGTCAGTGCCTTTGAAGGGCTGGCCGTCCTGCCCGAATACGACGTCGTGGTGGTGGACGAAGCACACGAGCTCCAGGACCGTGTGACCGGTGCCGTGTCCGGGCAGCTGTCCGTGGCGATGATCCATGCCGCTGCCTCCAGCGCCCGCAAACACACGGCCATCACCGTGGACGCGCTGAACGCCGCCGCGGATCGCTTGGAACTGGCGATCATGGGAGCGCCGTCCGGCCTCTTGCCCAACGGGCTCAATGACGAACAACTTGATGGCGTGGACCAGCTCCGGGAAGCGTGCCGTGCGGCGCTTTCCGATTCGAAGGGGGATTCGTCCAACGCGGTCGACGGCGGACGTCAGCTCGCGCGCTCACGGCTCATGCTGATCCTCGAGTTGTGCGAACGGCTGCTCTCCGCCCGGGAAAACAGGGAAGTCGTGTGGCTCTCCCGGAACAGCAGCTTCGATCCCCAGCAGGGCTACACGGCCCCCGACGAGGACTCGCCGGCGCTCATCAACATCGCGCCGCTCAGCGTCGCCGGACGCCTCCGCGAAGGGCTCTTCGCGGGCCATACCGTGGTGTTGACCTCTGCCACTTTGGCTATCGGGTCTGCATTCGAGGCCACAGCCGGAGGGCTGGGCTTGACTGGCCAGGGCGCCCCCAGCTGGACGGGCGTGGATGTCGGCTCGCCCTTCGACTACCCGAAGCAGGGCATGCTGTACGTCGCCAAGCACCTGCCCAAGCCGGGTCGCGGCACCTCGCCCGAAGCGTTGGACGAACTTGAAGAGCTCATCAAGGCCTCGCACGGCGGAGCTTTGTGCCTGTTCTCTTCCCGTCGTGCGGCTGAGGACGCCGCGGAAGCGATGCGGTCGCGCCTGGATGTGGACATCCTGTGCCAGGGAGAATCGACCATGGCCGCGCTGGTCAGGCAGTTTGCCGAGGAGGAGGACACCTGCCTGTTCGGCACCATGTCCCTCTGGCAGGGCGTCGACGTTCCCGGCGGTTCATGCCGGCTGGTCGTGATTGACCGGATCCCGTTCCCTCGCCCGGACGATCCCCTGATGACGGCACGGTCCCGCGCGGTCGCCCAGGCCGGGGGCAACGGTTTCATGGCAGTGTCTGCAACGCACGCGGCCATTCGGCTGGCACAAGGGGCCGGCCGCCTCATCCGTTCAACGGGGGACAAGGGCGTCGTGGCAGTACTGGATTCACGGCTTTCGACGGAGCGCTACGGCAACTTCCTCAGGGCAGCGTTGCCGCCCTTCTGGCCCACCACGGACCGTTCAGTGGTGCGCGGTGCCCTCGAACGTCTTTACGCCGAGTCGGCCACGGCCTAAGGCAGGGGCCCTGGGTGAGGGTGCCTTAGAGCGAGCGCGTCCTAGAGTGAGCGCAGGACCGAGACGACTTTGCCCATGATGGTGGCATGGTCGCCCAGGATGGGTTCGTACTGCGTGTTCTGCGGGAGCAGCCACGTGTGGCCGTCGCGCTGCCGGAAGGTCTTGACGGTGGCTTCGTCGTCCAGGAGTGCGGCCACGATGTCGCCGTTGAGTGCGTCGTTTTGACGCCGCACTACCACCCAGTCTCCATCGCAGATAGCGGCGTCGATCATGGAATCACCGGCGACCTTGAGCATGAAGAGCTCGCCATGGCCTACCAATTGCCGGGGCAGAGGCAGGACGTCCTCAACGGTCTGGTCGGCCAGGATGGGCCCACCGGCAGCAATGCGCCCGACGAGGGGAACCATGGCCGTGTCACTGGCACTCGCGAGTTCCGTGACGGCCAGGCCGCCGGCGCTGCGGAGTTTCGCCGGCGCTTCAACGCCGGGGATGACGGAGCCGCCGTCCAGGGTCAACGGCATGAGGACTTCCATGGCGCGTGGACGCTTGGGATCGCGGCGAAGATAACCGAGCTTCTCGAGCTGCGACAACTGGTGGGTGACGCTGGACAAGCTGGCCAAGCCGACCGTGTCTCCGATTTCGCGCATCGACGGCGGATACCCGTGATCGTTCACTGAACGTTGGATGGTCTCCAGGATTTTCTTCTGGCGGACGGTCAGGCTCTTGGGGGCCTTCTGCGGCTGCTGGCTCCGCGCTGAGGCCGACCCGCTGCCAGTGGCTTTCGCTGCCATGTTCGCCAACACCCTTCCGTTCCGTCCGCGCGGCCCTGAGGGGCTTGCCGGGACTGTCGGCCTGAAATGTCAGACCCTCCTGTTGCACTGATTCAGTGCTCGTTCCTTCACTCAAACGTAGGGCAGGCGCAGGCGTTTATCAAACATTTGTTCTAGCGAGTCTCGACATCGTTCGTTGATAAGTGCTAAAAATGTCGTAGCAAGGTTCGAATATGTGTTCTATAAAAGTGGTGCGGGGTCCGGGTGTTCGCCCGAATCGTTCGAAGACAACAACGAACAACCGTCCTGCAAGCACTGAATGAAGGCAAGAATTGGCAGCCGCAACCAGAGATTCCGGAACGCGGCATTGTTCAGAAGGGCTCAGCTCATGTCCGCAATCACCATCACCCACACACCCGGCCACGGTGCGCCGGCGGGCCGGCTCCGCCTGACCCGCAGGGGCCGCATGGTCTTCTTCGGCGTCCCGGCCATGCTCCTGGTTGCAGCGCTCCTTAGCCTGGCGGGATTCCTGAATTCGCCGGCCAAGGCTGCTGATTCCGCCGCTGAACTGCAGCCCACCTCCAGCACGAGCGTCACGGTACAAGTGGGCCAGTCCTTGTGGGGGATTGCGGGAAGCGCCGCACCGTCCCGGGATCCACGCGACGTCGTTGCGGAGATCATCCAGCTGAACAACCTCCAGGACGGCCACATCGTGCCCGGCCAGCAGCTGTTCATTCCTTCGACTTAGCGGCAACTTGGACCGGGTTGCCCGGCCCCTGGACGGTCTCCGTGCCGTCACAGTTTCAGCGCATCCGCCGCGGCACCTTAAACTGTCATGGTGAGTGACCAGCTTGAGCGACTTGACCGACTTCCCCTCCGGACCAACCTTCGCGGCCTGAGCCCCTATGGCGCGCCGCAGCTTGATGTTCCGATTTTGCTCAACGTCAACGAAAACACGCATGGCGTCCCAGCGGACGTCCAGGCGGCCATCACCGAAGCGGTCGCGGCAGCCGCCACCGGACTGAACCGCTATCCGGACCGCGAGTTCACCGAATTGCGCGAGGCCCTTGCGGAATACCTTGGCCACGACCTTTCGGCCGACAACATCTGGGCAGCCAACGGCTCCAATGAAGTACTCCAGCAGATCCTCCAGGTCTTCGGCGGCCCGGGCAGGTCCGCGCTCGGTTTCCCGCCGACGTACTCCATGTACCCTTTGCTCGCGAGCGGAACCGACACTGCATACATCGCTGGTGTTCGCGCTGAAGACTATGGCCTCGATGCGGCCTCGGCGGCCGCGCAGGTCCGTGAACTCAAGCCGAATGTCGTGTTCCTTTGCTCCCCGAACAACCCCACCGGCACGGGACTTGGCCTGGACGTTGTCGAAGCCGTGTACGACGCCGGCGAGGCGAGCCGGACCGTGGTGATCGTGGACGAGGCCTACCACGAGTTCGCCCACGACAACACGCCAAGCGCGTTGACGCTCCTCCCCGGCCGGGAGCGCCTTATTGTGTCCCGGACCATGAGCAAGGCGTTCGCCCTCGCCGGTGCGCGCATCGGCTACATGGCAGCCGCCCCCGAGGTCGCCGACGCCATCCGTCTGGTACGCCTTCCATATCACCTCTCCGCCATCACGCAGGCGACCGCACTGGCGGCCCTCCGTCACCGCGAAGCCCTCATGGCGGACGTCGAGGACATCAAGGTCCAGCGCGATCGCATTGTCAGCGAGTTGACCCGCATGGGCTTCAAGCCGGCCGCCTCCGATTCGAACTACGTATTTTTCGGCGGAATCGAGAATCCCCACGCCCTGTGGCAAGGCCTGCTGGAGCGCGGAGTCCTGATCCGCGACGTCGGCATCCCGGGCCACCTCCGCGTCACCGCCGGCACGGAGCCTGAAACCACTGCATTCCTCAAGGCGCTCGAAGCCTTGCTGGACGGCCAGGTCTCCGCACCGGCCTAGACTTGAACAAGTCCCACCACTCCTTCCTCCTAAGGACATATCGATGAGCGAAAACGGCGCCAGCACGGCGGCCGCCCGGACAGCACGCATGGAACGCACCACCAGCGAATCCTCCGTCCTGGTTGAAATCAACCTCGACGGCACGGGCGTCTCGGATATCAGCACCTCGGTGCCGTTCTATGACCACATGCTGACGGCGCTCTGCAAGCATTCGCTCATCGACATGACCGTCAAGGCGAGCGGAGACACCCACATCGACGCCCACCACACCGTGGAGGACGTTGCCATTACCTTCGGCGAGGTCCTGCGCACCGCCTTGGGTAACAAAGCAGGGATCCGTCGCTTCGGCGAGGCCACGGTCCCGTTGGATGAAGCGTTGGCCCACGCCGTCGTCGACGTCTCCGGACGTCCTTACCTGGTCCACGGCGGTGAGCCCGCAGGGCAGGAATACCACCTGATCGGTGGACACTTCACCGGTTCGCTGACCCGCCACGTCTTTGAGGCCATCACCTTGCACGCCGGTATCTGCCTCCACATGAATGTCCTGGCCGGCCGGGATCCGCACCACATCGTGGAGGCCCAGTTCAAGGCCTTTGCCCGTGCACTCCGATCCGCCGTCGAGTCCGACCCCCGTGTCGAAGGCATTCCGTCCACCAAGGGTGCCTTGTGAGTGGGCTGATCCTCAAGGACGGCGCTGTGGTCGATCCGAAGGCTGCCAGCCGCATCGTCTCGCCCGAGGGAAAGCCGACCGTAACGGTCCTTGACTACGGCTCGGGCAACGTCCGCTCGGCGGTCCGCGCGCTTGAGCGTGCCGGAGCGGCAGTCACGTTGAGCGCCAAACCCGAAGACGTCCTGAACGCCGACGGTCTCCTGGTCCCCGGCGTCGGCGCCTTCGAAACGGTGATGCGTGAACTCAAGGCAGTGGACGCGATCCGGATGATCGGCCGTCGCGTTGCCGGAGGCCGGCCAGTCCTGGGTATCTGCGTAGGGCTCCAGGTCCTGTTCGAGGCCGGAGTGGAGCACGGTACCGAGGCCGAAGGCATGGGCGAGTGGCCCGGCAAAGTGGAACTCCTGCCTGCCCCCGTTGTGCCGCACATGGGCTGGAACACTGTGGACGTGCCGGAAGGCTCGAAGCTGTTCGCCGGCGTCGAGCACGAACGCTTCTATTTTGTGCACTCGTATGGCGTACAGAAGTGGGAATTCGACGTTGTCCAGCCCCGCATGGCTCCGCCGAAGGTGACGTGGTCCGAACACGGCGCCCCCTTCATCGCCGCCGTGGAAAACGGACCGTTGTGTGCCACGCAATTCCACCCCGAGAAGTCGGGCGACGCCGGAGCCCGGCTCCTGCGAAACTGGGTTGAGGGTTTGCGCCCGCAAGCAAAAACCCAGCCGCAGCCGACCGAGGCCGGAGGCGCTGCCTGATATGTGGTCCGTTATCTTCATGGGCGCGGCCGGGCTGCTGGTTGGCGGCGGAATCTCCTTCCACCAGCAGAAACGCCCCGCCTGGGTCTCCATTTCGTTCTACGTACTCGCCGGCTTGGCTCTGCTGGCCGCATACCTCTTCACTTTGCCTGCAAAATAAGTTGCCGGGCAACTGACGCCCGTCCCCACAACACCGAGGACTTCAATGACCACCGCCTCCGAACTGCCCGTTCTGGAACTCCTGCCCGCTGTCGACATCGTGGACGGCCAGGCCGTTCGTCTCCTTCAGGGAGAAGCCGGCTCCGAGACCAGTTACGGCACCCCGCTGGAAGCGGCGCTGAACTGGCAGAACGCCGGAGCCGAGTGGGTGCACATGGTGGACCTTGACGCGGCGTTCGGACGCGGCAACAACGCGGGCCTCATCAGCGAGGTCGTCTCGCAGCTGAACGTCAAGGTGGAGCTGTCCGGCGGACTGCGCGACGACGAATCCCTTGAGCGCGCGCTTGAGCTCGGCGTCGCCCGCGTGAACCTCGGAACCGCCGCGCTGGAGAATCCGGAATGGACCCGCCGGGCCATCGACCGCTTCGGTGACAAGATCGCCGTCGGGCTCGACGTCCGTGGAACGACGCTCGCAGGCCGGGGCTGGACCAAGGAAGGCGGGGACCTCTGGGAGGTGCTGGCCCGCCTTGAGGATGCCGGCTGCGCCCGTTACGTGGTCACCGACGTCACGAAGGACGGGACACTGCAGGGACCCAACGTCGAGCTGTTGCGCCAGATGGTCGAAAAGACCGGCAAGCCAGTTGTCGCGTCCGGCGGCATCTCCAGCCTTGAGGACCTGCGCGTCCTGCGGGAGCTCGTACCGCTTGGGGTCGAAGGAGCGATCGTCGGCAAGGCGCTGTATGCCGGTGCCTTTACGCTCCCGGAAGCCCTGGACGTCGCCGGCCGCCGCTGATGTCTCACGATCCACAGTTCCCGGCAGCTGACCAGGCTTCGACTCCGGCACCCCGGCAGTTGCCCGGGCACATCGCTGCGGCCCTGGCAGGTGCTGGCGGCGCAGGCGATTCTGCCGGCCAGCCCTGGGCAGGCCGCGACCTGAGCGGCGACGCCGCCAAGATCCATAATTTCGAGGACGACGACGGAACGGCCGACGCCGGATACCTCGCCGCCGTCGCGGCTCTGCTCGCCGGAACCGGCAGCGAGGCCGGTGTGGTGGCTTCGTTGGCAACGGCGAGGGTGTTCGTCCCGGTGGTGGCCCAGCTCGCTGAGGAAGCCGAGGGCGTGGACGGACTCCATGCGGACAAGCAGGCCGACATGGCGCTCGTGACATTGAAGGCGCCGGATGGCCGCACGGCCATGCCTGTGTTCACGTCGGCGGCTGCCCTTGAAGCCTGGCATCCGCAGGCCCGTCCCGTCGCTGTTTATGCGGCCCGGGCAGCGCTGTCTGCCGTGTCCGAAGGGGCCCAGTTGCTCGTCCTGGATCCCGGTTCGGATGTCACCTTCGTCGTCCGCCGGCCTGCCATGTGGTCACTGGCACAGCAGCGCGACTGGACGCCGTCGTACCTTGATGATGAACTGGAGTCTGCTCTCAATTCCCTGGCAGGGATGTACCCGGCCGTGCGGCGCCTGGAGGTGCGGCCGGGATCTGGAATGGCTTCGCGCACGGCTGACGGATCGGCCATGGCCGGCGGGGGACCCGGGCCCGAATTGCGCGTGGTGCTGTACCTCGAAGACGGCCTGGACGCCGCCGCGGTGCAGGATCTCGTCTCCGGACTGAACGGGCGTTGGGCGCAGAACGAATTGTTCGCCGAGCGGGTTGACTCGATCGAGGTCAGCTTGCAGCGGGCGGCACAGTAGCCGAAGGCACAGGGGGAACGTCCTTGTCCTGCCCTCGGCAGAACAGAGGATGAGCTCGTGAATTTCTCTCTCTACCGGGAGATGCTGTCCATCACGTCCGTGCGGCGTCTCCTGCTGGTGGGCATGGTGGCCCGCATACCGCACTCGGCAGCGGGAGTCCTGCTCACCCTGCACATCGTGCTGACTTTGGGCAAGGGATATGCCGCCGCCGGTGCTGCCGCGGCGGTATTCACCATCGGCATCGCGATCGGCGCTCCGTGGCGGGGGCGGCGCGTGGACACTGTCGGCCTGCGCAAGGCGCTTATTCCTTCCGTTGTGTCTGAGTTGGTGATTTGGTCCGTGGTGCCGCACGTCAGTTACGAATGGATCCTCCCACTTGTCTTCGTCGGGGGCCTGTTGACGCTGCCCATCTTCAGCGTCATCCGCCAGTCCCTGGGGGTGCTGGTTGACGGCGAGCAGCGGCGTTCGGCCTATGCGCTGGACTCCATTGGCACCGAGGTGGTCTTCATGATCGGCCCCGCGGTGGGCGCGGTCGTGGCTACCAGCGGGTTCACGGTCCTCGGCCTGACCATCGTGGGTGTGTGCACGTCGGCCGCCGGGCTCTTCCTTCTCTGGTTCAACCCGCCCACCCGCAGCGAGGGCGTCCTGGACGCCGGCCAGACGGCCGACCGGGATGCCGATGAGCTTCATGCGGCCGAAGCCGCGGTGGTGGCATCGGCTCCGGCCCATCTTCAGGAGGCGGCTTCGGAGATGGCTCCGACAGTGTCGCAACCTTCCGGGTTGCGGGGAAAGATGGCCCGGAACTTCACATGGTTCACCGCGGCGGTAGCCGCCGTGTTCGCCGTCGCCGCAGGATCCGGAATGGTCCTGAGCGGCACCGACGTCGGAATCGTCGCGGTGTTGCAGCGCGGCGGGCACGAGAGCGAGATCGGAATTGTCTTCTTCTTCTGGTGCGCCTCATCGGTAGTCGGCGGGCTCATCTACGGCGCCATGCACCGGCCCGTCTCGCCCATCCTGCTCCTGCTGGGAATGGCGGCATTGACCATCCCGATGGGCTTCGCCGGGGACACGTGGACCCTTGCATTGTTGTCTCTGCTTCCCGGCCTGCTCTGCGCGCCGGTGCTGTCCGCGGCGTCGGAAAAGGTCGCCGACATCGTGGATGAGGAGCGGCGCGGCGAGGCCATGGGCTGGTACGGCTCGGCCCTCACTGCAGGCGTGGCTTTCGGTTCGCCCGTCGCGGGCCTCTTCATCGACGGCGTGGGGCCGTGGGCCGGCTTCGTCGCCATCGGGACGGCGGGAGTGGTGTTGTGCCTTGCCGGGTTGTTCCTCCAGCTGCGTCGGCGCCGGAGCATGACCATCACCCAGGCGGGCGCGGGAGACCCCGCCACCTGAGTCGCGCCTGAGCCGGCAGACGACGACGGCGGGCCGGCCAAAGGGGCCAGCCCGCCGTCGCGGTCGTACAGATAGTCCGGATCAGTTGACCGGGCCGGTGAACTTTTCGCCCGGGCCCTTGCCCGGCTCGTCCGGGATCAGGGACGCCTCGCGGAACGCAAGCTGTAGGGAGCGGAGGCCGTCGCGCAAGGGGCCGGCGTGCTGCGAACCGATTTCCGGTGCTGCGGCGGTGACGAGTCCGGCCAAGGCGGTGATCAGCTTGCGGGCCTCGTCCAGGTCCTTGAGCTCTTCGGCCTCGGGGTCGTCGGCCAAGCCCACTTTGACGGCTGCCGCGCTCATGAGGTGAACGGCGCCGGTGGTGATGACCTCAACAGCCGGAACTTCCGAAATGTCGCGGATCTGCTGGCTTACTCCGGCACCAGTGCCGGCGGGCTCGTGGTCGAGGGAATTGCTGTCTGAAGTGCTCATGCTGGTAAGCTTGTCACAGACCGACTGGAAGTTGCCATTTTCCATGGCTCACGCAGCGCTCGGCCACCCACCGTTAATGTGCGGTTGGTTGCCGATTTCTGTAGAATTGATTTTCAGTTTGCAAGCGGAGTTCTCTCCCACCCGCGTCAGCCGTTTCCCTTCGGGGATGTAAGTTGCCGGGTACCTGGTCGGACACCGTTCAAGGTCAGCCTTGGATGGCGCGAACGCCTCCCTTGAGGGGCCGTTTCCGATCTTCGAGGCCTTCGATTGCGCCAGCAATTGGGGGCCTTCTCTATTTGCCGGTGGAATACTCATCACAACAACAGGAGCTTTGACATTAGCGAGCCAAGAATCAATGAGCGTATCCGCGTCCCCGAGGTGCGTTTGGTCGGCCCTGCCGGCGAACAGGTTGGAATCGTCCGTATTGAGGACGCCCTGCGTCTGGCTGCCGAGGCTGACCTGGATCTCGTTGAAGTTGCACCGCAGGCGAAGCCTCCGGTGTGCAAGCTGATGGACTTCGGCAAGTACAAGTACGAAGCCGCTGTTAAAGCCCGTGAGGCCCGCAAGAACCAGACCAACACGGTCCTCAAGGAAATCCGCTTCCGCCTGAAGATCGATACCCACGACTACGAGACCAAGCGCGGCCACGCGCTTCGCTTCCTGGGTGCCGGTGACAAGGTGAAAGCCATGATCCAGTTCCGCGGACGTGAGCAGCAGCGCCCTGAAATGGGCATCCGCCTGTTGCAGCGCTTCGCTGAGGACGTTGCCGAAGTCGGCGTGATTGAGTCCAGCCCGCGCATCGATGGCCGCAACATGGTCATGGTGATCGGTCCGCTGAAAAACAAGGCCGAGGCCAAGGCCGAGGCCCGCCGCGCGGCGCAGCGTGCAGAGGCCAAGGCCCAGAATGAAGCCAAGGCCGCAGGCCGGATTGACGTTTCAGGCGAGGATGCTCCCCTGACCCAGTCACTCGCGGACTTGCTGCCGGCGGAACTCCTGGCCCAGGCCGAGGAAACCCAGGCCGAGGAAACCGCACCGGAAGCCGTTGAGGCGGAGGCCGCTGAAGTCGAAGAGACTCCGGTCGCTGAGGAAACGGTTGTCGAAGAGGCTCCCGTGGTTGAAGCAGCTCCGGTTGTCGAGAAGGCTCCTGTAGTTGAAGCAGCTCCTGTAGTTGAAGCAGCTCCAGTTGTCGAAAAGGCTCCCGCGGTTGAAGCAGCTCCCGTTGTCGCGCCGGCGCCCGCAAAGGCACCGGCACCGGCAAAGGCACCTGAGCAGGCAGCTTCGAAGCCTGTTGTGCCGGCTGCCCCCAAGCCTGCTGCCACACCAGTACCGAAACCGATGGCGAAGCCCGCGGTTCCGAAGCCTGCAGCTCGGCCGGCAGCCCCCAAGGCCGCTCCGAAGCCAGCGGCACGCAAGACCAACTAGTCACGCCGCAGGAGGCATTCCCTCCGCCCGGCACGAAAGCAGCAGCCGCCCCCTATGGGGTGGCTGCACGAAAGAACTGCAGACCCAGTCTGCGGACACGTAAGGAGATCGGTTCCCATGCCGAAGATGAAGACCCACAGTGGTGCTAAGAAGCGCTTCAAGCTGACCGGCACCGGCAAGCTGAAGCGTCAGCAGGCCAACCGCCGCCACTACCTGGAGCACAAGTCCTCCACCCTGACCCGTCGCCTTGCCGGCGACAAGATCGTCTTCAAGGGCGATGCCAAGGTCATCAAGAAGATGCTCGGCGTCTAAGTTCCAAGTTTTCTGGTTGCTGCCATCCGGTAGCCGCCGACTACACCAAAGCCTTCTCAGGCCGGCCGGGTTTCCGGCAGTAGCAGCTTGGGATAAGAATTTTGAAGGAGTACGCACGTGGCACGTGTGAAGCGGGCGGTAAACGCCCACAAGAAGCGTCGGGTTGTCCTTGAACGGGCCAAGGGTTACCGCGGTCAGCGGTCTCGCCTGTACCGCAAGGCAAAAGAGCAGCTGCTGCACTCGTTTGTGTACAGCTACGGCGACCGCCGCAAGAAGAAGGGTGACTTCCGTCGCCTCTGGATCCAGCGCATCAACGCTGCATCCCGCGCCAACGGCCTGACCTACAACCGTCTGATCCAGGGCCTGAAGGCCGCTGAGGTCGAGGTTGACCGCCGCATGCTGGCAGAGCTGGCCGTTTCCGACGCCAACGCTTTCGCCGCGCTGGTCAAGGTTGCCAAGGACTCCCTGCCTGCCGACACTTCCGCTCCGGCCGCCAAGGCCGAGGCCGCTCCGAAGGCTGCCGCCAAGGCTGCTCCGGCTGCGAAGACCGCTACCGCCGTCAAGGCCTCTGCTTCCGAGAAGCCGGCCATCGAAGGCGCTGTTGTCGCCGTTGAGGGCGAAGCCGCACCGGAAGGCCACGCCATCAAGGGCAACGCCGAGTCCAACAAGTACCACGTTCCGGGTTCCACCTGGTACGACGTGACTGTTGCCGAGTACTGGTTCTCCACCGTTGAGGCCGCAAAGGCTGCAGGCTTTGAGCCTGCCGGTGGCGAAGCCCGCCAGCAGATCAAGAACTAGTCGCAACTGCCACTAAAGTTCTTTATATGAACGAAACCGGGCGCCCGCAAGAACTTCCGATGTCCAACCCCCGAGCCGATCGGGTCAGGGATGTCGCAAAGCTTGCAGGGCGCCCGGCCCGTTTAAAGCGCGGGCGGTTCCTCGCGGAAGGCCCCCAGGCCGTTCGCGAGGCGCTGGTCCTGCACCGGGAGCGGACCGCGGCGGGGGAGTCCGGCGTCGTACACGAAGTGTTCGCGAGCGAAAGCTGCCTTGACCGGCTCCCTGAACTCGCCGAACTCGCCGACGGCGTTGCCTTGCGGCTGGCGAACGACGATGTCCTGGCCGCCATGGCGGACACCGTCAATCCCCAAGGGATTGTGGCCGTCTGCAGCTTTGTGGACGTCAGCCTTGAATCAGTGCTCGACGCCGGGCCGCGGCTGATCGCCGTCATGTGCCAGGTGCGCGACCCCGGCAACGCGGGCACGGTGCTTCGGGCCGCTGATGCCGCCGGGGCGGACGCCGTGGTCCTGACGGCCTCCAGCGTTGACATTTACAACCCGAAGGCTGTGCGGTCCACGGCAGGTTCGCTCTTCCACCTACCGGTTGTGTTGGGTGCGGACATCGGGGAACTCGTGGCCGGCTGCAAGGAGCGCGGCATCGGGATCCTCGCAGCGGACGGTTACGGCACCCTCAACCTGGACAAACTTCAGGACGAGAACGCGGCGCGCCGCCTGGGTGCGTCAGCAGCGACTTCCGCCTACGCCCTCGAAGCCCCGACCGCCTGGCTCTTCGGCAACGAGGCGCAAGGACTTTCAGACTCCGAGCTTGCCCTTGCCGACCATCGTGTCGCAGTGCCCGTCTACGGTTCCGCGGAAAGCCTGAACCTTGGCACAGCAGCCACGGTTTGCCTCTACGCCAGCGCACGCTCGCAGCAAGCCTCCTGACACTCCCGCTGCAGGTACGGTATTGCTTGCAGGAACGCGACCTCGCGGTCTGTTCGTGCCTTTCACTCACATCCCCTGAATCGAAGAAGAGGTGGAGCCTCCGTGGCTGCAAATGGCGATACCAAGGCAATCGTGGCGGCATTGAGTGCCAACCTGGCGATCGCTGTGCTCAAGTTCGTCGCATTCGTCCTGACGATGTCGTCGTCCATGTTGGCCGAGGCAATCCACTCCGTCGCCGACTCCGGCAACCAGTTGCTCCTGCTGCTTGGCGGGAAGCGGGCACAGCGCGCAGCGAGTCCCGAGCACCCGTTCGGCTATGGCCGTGAGCGCTACATTTACGCCTTCATCGTCTCGATCGTGCTGTTCAGTGTTGGCGGACTCTTTGCGCTCTATGAATCCTGGGAGAAGTTCCAGCACCCCCATGCCATTGAAGGCGATTTCTGGTGGGTACCCCTGGCCGTGCTGCTCGGCGCTATTGTGGCGGAATCCTTCTCGTTCCGGACCGCCATCCACGAATCCAATCCCTTGCGCGGCAAACAAAGCTGGATCAAGTTCATCCGCAACGCCAAGCAACCGGAACTGCCCGTGATCCTCCTGGAGGATTTCGGAGCCCTTCTGGGCCTCGTTTTCGCGCTGTTCGGCGTGAGCCTGACCCTCATCACGGGCAACGGCTTGTGGGACGCCGCGGGCACCGGAATGATCGGCCTGCTCCTTGTGGGAATCGCCGTGGTGCTCGCGGTGGAAACCAAGTCCTTGCTGCTCGGCGAATCTGCCACCAAAGAGGACAATGCGCGGATCACGGAAGCCATTGAGTCGGATGGCACGCGCATTATCCACCTCAAGACCATGCATTTGGGCCCGGAAGAGTTGCTGGTCGCTGCGAAGATCAGCGTGGGCGCGGCAGATACGGGGCAGGCGATTGCGACAGCGATCGACGCCGCCGAACTCAGGATCCGCACCGCGGTACCGATCGCCCGGGTCATCTACCTCGAGCCCGACGTAGAGCGTGTCCAGGTCTAGGCAGCCAGCGGCTTCTTGCGTTCCAACCAGCCGCTGATGCCCGCGACGCCGAGCCCCAGGATCGCCAGGACGGCCCCGACGAGGGCAGGGGCAACGTATCCCCAGCCCCAGGCGATGACCACCCCGCCGAGGAATGCGCCAAGGGCGTTGGCGATGTTGAGCGCGGAGTGGTTGAGCGAAGAGGCCAAGGACGGCGCGTCCGGCGAAGCGTCGAGCAGGCGCGTTTGCAAGGGCGGGATGAGCATGGAGCCGATGCCGCCCACGATGAAGACCATGACGAACGCCGACCACGCCCAGTGGGCCGCGACCGCGTAGGCCACCAGCGCCAAGGCGATGAGGGGCAGCACCCGGTAGATGGTTCCCATGACCGACTTATCGGCGATGCGGCCGCCCAGGATGTTGCCTGCCACCATGCCCAGTCCGTACAGGGCCACCACGAGGGGTATCAGCGCCTCCGGGATGCCGGCCACGGACGTCATGGTGTGGGAGATGTACGTGTAGGTGGCGAAGAAGCCGCCAAAACCGATGATTCCGATCAGCAATGCCAACCACACCTGGATGCGTTTGAGGGCACCAAGTTCCCGGCGGATGCTTGCCTCCGGGTGGGCTGGCTCAAAGGGGACGAACTTCCAGAGCAACACACTCGTGGCCAGGCCGATGATGCCCACCACCACGAAGAGAAGGCGCCACCCGAAAGTCTGGCCGAGCCACGTCGCCGCGGGAACACCGATGACTTTGGAGACGGTCAGTCCGCCCATGACCATCGAAATCGCCCAGCCGCGCTTGGTGGGAGCAACCAGGCTCGCGGCGATGACCGCGGCGATTCCGAAGAAGGCGCCATGGGGCAGTCCCGAGGCAAACCTCGTGATCACCATGGTTCCGTAGTCCGGTGCGATGAAGGACGTCAGGTTCGCTATCGACAGGAACAGCATGAGCCCCAGGGCAAGTTGCTTGCGGGGGAGCCGGGCACCAAGTGCCGCGAAGATGGGCGCCCCCACCACGACACCCAAGGCGTAGGCCGAAATCAGGTTCCCGGCCTCGGGAGTGCTGATGTGGAGTCCCTGCTCGATCTCCTTGAGCAAGCCCATCATGGTGAACTCCGTTGTCCCGATGGCAAATCCACCCATGGCAAGGGCGAAGATCGCCAGCGCCACGTGACGGCTTCGGGTCATTTGGGAGGTCTTGGTGACATCAGTAGTGGTCATCGTCCTGTTTCTTGGGGCGAGCGGGATGCAACTCGGAGGGAATAAAGCCGACTTTCAAGCTTAGTTCGAGTCCTCGGTGAATAGCCCTGAATGTGACAACTTCCATAGCGGGGGCGATGACCTGAGGGCCAATAGACTGTTGCGGTGACTGGACTGATAAGCGTGGCGGGCGCCGCCGTCGTCGATTCCCTTGAAAATCCGAAACGGCTGCTCGCCGCGAGGCGCAGCGCCCCACCGCAATTCGCGGGAATGTGGGAGTTCCCGGGCGGCAAGCTGGAGGCCGGGGAATCCTTCGAAGACGCGCTGCACCGCGAGTTGCTCGAGGAACTCGGGATCACTGTCCGGCTCGGGTCTGAGGTGGAGCCTGACGCGGGCGCCGCTTGGCCGCTGAACGAGCGCGCCGTCATGAGGGTATGGTTCGCCGAACTGCTCGACGGCGAGCCGCGTCCGCTCCAGGACCACGATGAACTCCGGTGGGTTCCGCTTGGCAATGGCGACGAGGCGTTGACCTTGCCGTGGATTCCTGCCGACCTGCCGATTGTCCGTGCACTGCTGGAACGGGTGGCCTCCGGCCTGCTCAACTAGAAAAGCGCGGACTGGCCCGTTGTTGGAAAGGAAGCAGGTGGAAGTGAAGCGGGCGTCTCCTTGCCCGCCGTCGCGTTCCTGTGGCTGAAACCGCTGCTCCCGGAGAAACCGTGACGGGCCTTGAAGTAGTTGATACGGCCGCTTAGCCAGGTCCTGTATTCCTTCGAGGCATACGAGCCTTGGCCATAGAGGCGCCGGTACTTGCCAACGAGCTCGGGGTGGTTGGCCGCCAGCCATTGCATGAACCATTCCCGCGTGCCCGGCTTCAGGTACAACGCCCCGGCCGTGACGCCAGTGGCGCCGGCCCCGGAGAGTGCCGTAAAGAGCGACTCCAGTGCATCATCGCTGTCCGTCAGCCACGGCAGGATGGGCATGGCCATGACACCGCACGGCAGCCCGGCCTCGCGCAGCCGCCGGATGAGCTTGAGCCTGGCGCGCGGCGCGGGCGTGCCGGGCTCCACTGCCGAGGCCAGGGCTTCGTCAGTCATGGCCAGGGAGATGCCCAGGTCCACCGGCACGTGGCTGGCGGCGTGCTTGAGGAGGGGGATGTCGCGGCCCAGGAGGGTTCCCTTGGTGAGGATGGAGAACGGAGTACCGGAATCGGCCAGGGCCCGGATGATCCCAGGCATCAGCTGGTAGCGGCCTTCTGCCCGCTGATACGGATCCGTGTTGGTGCCGAGGGCCACATGATGGTGGCCCCACGAAGGCTTGGACAGTTCCTTGCGCAAGACCTCTGCCGCGTTGATCTTCACGATCACCTGGGAATCGAAATCGTGTCCGGCGTCGAACTCCAGATAGGTGTGGCTCTTGCGCGCAAAACAGTAGACACAGGCATGGCTGCATCCGCGGTACGGGTTGACCGTCCATTCGAAGGGCATCTGGGAACCGGATGCCACCTTGTTGAGCACCGATTTGGCGGTGACCTCATGAAAGGTGACTCCGGAGAATTCGGGGGTTGAGACGGAACGCACAAGCCCGGCCAGCGGCAGCAGTGCGTCCGTTGCTGGGGCGGCTCCGGACGGACCGCTGCTGCTGTTGTCTCCGGGTGCCGGACCACGTTGTGGTGAAAGTGCCTGTGCGTCCCATCTCATGGCCTCCATTCGAATATATGTTCGAACACTTGTCAAGGCCGGTTGAAAGAAGGCCCCGAACGAAGGCCCATGAAGGATCGAACGAGCCACCTGGAAATCGCTCAGCCGTTGCTAGGGTGGATGCATGATTCTGCTGACGGGATTCGAGCCTTTTGGCGGCGATTCCAGCAATCCCTCGTGGGCTGCCGTCCTCGAAGCACAGGAGATCTTGCGCTCCGAAGGCCATGACGTGGAAGCGCTCGAACTGCCGTGCGTTTTCGGTGAATCCGCCGCGGTCCTGCGCGAGGCCGTGGAGAGGCTGCGCCCGGATCTGGTCATCTGCGTGGGGCTCGCCGGCGGCCGGGACCGGCTCTCCTTGGAACGCGTGGCCATCAACTGCGATGACGCCAGGATTCCGGACAACGCCGGAAACAGGCCCATCGACGAGCCGGTAGTCCCCGAAGGTCCCGCGGCGTACTTCAGCACACTCCCGGTGAAGTCCGCGCTCCGGGCGCTCCAGATCGCCGGAATCCGTGCCGAGGTCTCGCAGACTGCCGGGACCTACGTGTGCAACCACGTGTTCTATGCCCTGATGCACGAACTCGCCGGAGCCGTTCCGCCCCGCGCGCGGGGCGGCTTCATCCACGTTCCCTATGACGAAGCCCTACTTCCGCAGGGTAGTGCGACGCCCGGGATGGCGACGCGGGACATGGGGCGGGGGATCGCCGTCGTCGTTCGCGCTTCGCTTGAGACTCCGGTGGACACCAAGCTGTCCGCAGGGGCGGTTCACTAGGCCGGCGCCGTTCACTAGGCCGGCGCGGGCGAATCCAGCTCCCACTGCACCGCCACGCTCGCGGAAACCGCCACTGAGCCCGCTTCGATGGGCACGCCTTCGCTCGTTGAAGCACGCTGCATACCGGCCATCATAGGCACCGGTGATCCATGCTCCGGCCGCTGATCGATGGAGAGGACGTGCCCCAAACGGCCGCCGGCAAGCGCGGCGAAGCGGGCCGCCTTCGCTTCGGCCTCCCGCCAGGCAGCCTCCTGTGCCCGTGCCGCAACGGCCGAGGCATCCGTGAATCCCTGTTCGATCTGTGGATGCGAAGGTTGTCGCCGCCCGCCGCCACCGCGGCGGAGATGGCCGCGGGGGCCGCCGACGGCGGGCCGACCCTGGCAACCAGGGTGGTTGACGCAACATAACCGCTGACCTTTTGCCCCTGGTTCTCAGCCCACACAAGGTCGGCGCGAAGATTGAGGCCGCTGGTCCGCAAGTCGGGACCGGCCACGCCGTGCCCTCGTAACGCGTCGGTCACCGCCGAGACGATCGCTCCCGCATCGCCATAGGCCGCTTCGGCGGCGTCGCGCCTGACCTCGACGGCGAGCGTGAGGGTGAGCAGGTCGGGAACGGCTTCCGCGGTTCCCTCTCCGGTGACAGTGATGGTGCGGACCGGTGTCATGAGGCCATGCTAGCCCCGGGCGCGCCGATGAATCGATGAGGCAGGGTCACGGGTTAAATCCCCGCGGGACCCTTCTACTAGACTGGTTGTTAGTGCCCGCCGGACGCGTCCAGCGAGCATCGCTCCTGCTTTTGCCATGGCCCTGCCTGGTGAAGACCATTTCCGACTCGTAGCTAAGAACAGTAGATGACTGACACTTTGCCGGGCGCTGCCATCCCGAACCCTCTGGATGAAGCCGCCATCACCGCTGCCGTTGAGGAAGCCGTCGCCGCGATTGCCGCTGCATCCTCCCTCGAAGAACTCAAAGCCGTCCGCTTGGCGCACGCCGGCGAGAAATCGCCCTTGAGCCTTGCCAACCGTGAAATCGGCGGCCTGCCCAAGGAGCAGAAGGCCGCCGCAGGCAAGCTCATGGGTTCCTCCCGTGGCCGCGTCAACCAGGCGCTCGCAGCACGGACCGCTGTGCTCGAAGCCGAAAACGACGCCCGCATCCTTGTCGAGGAAACCGTCGATGTCACGGCAGCGCCGCGGCGGCGCCGCGCCGGTGCCCGCCACCCGCTCTCCACGCTGCAGGACCGCGTGGCGGACATCTTCGTCGGCATGGGCTGGGAAATCGCCGAAGGACCGGAGGTCGAGTCCGAGTGGTTCAACTTCGACGCCCTCAACTTCAAGCCGGACCACCCGGCGCGCGAAATGCAGGACACCTTCTTCGTGGAACCTCCCGAGGCGCACCTGCTCATGCGCACGCACACGTCCCCGGTACAGGTCCGGTCCATGTTGGAGCGCGAAGTACCCATCTATGTGCTGTGCCCGGGCAAGGTATTCCGCACCGATGAACTCGATGCCACGCACACACCCGTGTTCCACCAGTTCGAGGGCCTGGCCATTGACAAGAAGCTGAGCATGGCCGACCTGCGCGGCACCTTGGAGCACTTCGCCCGCCAGATGTTCGGTGACGAGGCACAGATCCGCCTGCGTCCCAACTACTTCCCGTTCACCGAGCCGTCCGCGGAGTTGGACATTTGGCACCCCGGTGCCAAGGGCGGCCCCCGCTGGATCGAATGGGGCGGCTGCGGCATGGTCAATCCCAACGTCCTGCGCGCTGCCGGCATCGACCCGGACGAGTATTCAGGTTTTGCCTTCGGCATGGGCATCGAGCGCACGCTCATGTTCCGCAACGAGGTCGGCGACATGCGCGACATGATCGAAGGCGATGTACGTTTCAGCGAGCACTTCGGGATGGAGATCTAACAGTGCGTATCCCACTTTCATGGCTGCGTGAATTCGCGCAGGTTCCGGCCGACGCCACGGCCGAAGACGTCATGGCGGAACTGGTCAAGGTCGGCTTTGAAGAAGAAGCTGTCCACCGCCCCACGGACGAACTCAAGGGTCCCATCGTGGTGGGCCAGGTCCTGAGCCTCGTCAAGGAACCGCAGAGCAACGGCAAGACCATCAACTGGTGCCAGGTCCGCGTGGTCCCCGAAGGCCAGGAGCAGACCCTGACCGGCAAGGGCATCGATCCCTCCGGCGTGCAGGGCATCATTTGCGGTGCCCACAACTTCGTCGAGGGAGACAAGGTTGTAGTGACCCTCCCGGGAGCTGTGCTCCCGGGTGACTTCCACATTTCCGCGCGCAAGACCTACGGGCACCTGTCCGCGGGCATGATCGCCTCCGTCCGTGAACTCGGCATCGGCGAGGACCACGACGGCATCCTGGTGCTTTCCCGCATCGGCCTGGATCCCGAAATCGGCACCGACGCCATGTCCCTCCTTGGCCTCTACGACGAAGCCGCCGAAATCAATGTCACTCCGGACCGCGGCTACGCGTTCTCGATCCGCGGCGTGGCCCGCGAGTACGCCCACGCCACCGGAACCGTCTTCACGGACCCGGCTGCCAAGGTCAATGCCCCCGCCGCGCTCTCCGGCGGCTACGGCGTCAAGCTCAACGACGACGCCCCCATCTACGGGAAGCCCGGTTGCGACCGCTTCGTGGCCCGCACGGTTCGCGGCGTGGACGCCACCCGCCCCACCCCGCCGTGGATGGTCTCCCGGCTGCGCTTGGCCGGCATCCGCTCCATTTCGCTGCCTGTGGACATCTCCAACTACGTGATGCTCGAACTCGGCCAGCCGAACCACTGCTACGACCTCGACAAGCTTTCGGGCGATATCGTGGTCCGCCGCGCCGTCGCGGGGGAGAAGATCACCACCCTCGACGACAAAGTGCGTTCGCTCGACGTCGAAGACCTCCTGATCACCGACGACTCCGGCGCGATCGGCATCGCGGGCGTCATGGGCGGAGCCAATACCGAGGTTTCCGATTCGACCACCAACGTCCTGGTCGAGGCCGCGCACTTCGACGAGGTCTCGATCGGGCGCTCGCGCCGCAGGCACAAGCTGCCGTCAGAGGCGTCCAAGCGCTTCGAACGCGGAGTGGATTGGCAGGTTGCCAACGTTGCCGCCCAGCGCGTCGTGGACCTCCTGGTGGAACTCGCCGGCGGGACGGCGGACGAAGCCGGTACCGACGTCGGGACGGCACCTGACGCCGTGACCATCGAGCTGCCTGCCGGCTACGCGGCCTCCCGGATCGGCATCGACTTCACGGAAGAACAGATCACGGGTTCCCTCAAGGACCTGGGCGCCATCGTCCTGAAGGACGAAGTGGGCGGCTCCTATGTGATCACGGCACCGAGTTGGCGCAATGACCTGGAAACCAAGGAAGACCTTTCCGAGGAAATCGCGAGGCTGGTGGGCTACGACAACATCCCGGCGACCCTTCCCGTGGCACCTCCAGGGCGCGGCCTGACCCGGACCCAGCAGCAAAAGCGCCGCGTGGTCCAGGCCCTCGCCGACGCCGGGCTCACCGAGGTCCTCTCTTACCCGTTCGTCTCCAAGTCGGCCAACGACACCTTCGGCGTGGCGGAAGAGGGCGCGGCACGCACCGCCCTCAAATTGGCCAACCCGATCAGCGAGGAACACGGTTACCTGCGTACCTCCGTGCTTCCCGGCCTGATCGAGGTGGCCCGCCGCAACCACTCCCGCGGTTTCCGGGACCTCGCCCTCTTCGAGGCAGGCTCGGTGTTCCTCCCCGACGGTCAGCTGGGCACGGCATCCATCCCGCCGCTGGGAGTCAAGCCAACCGACGAGGTCCTTGATGGACTGTACGACGGCGTCCCGGACCAGCCGCTGCACATCGCCGCTGTTTTGACCGGCCATGATTCCCCGGCAGCCGCGGCCCACACCCCGCGTGCCTGGGACTGGGCTGACGCCCTGGACGTTGCGCGGCTCGTCGGCGACGTCCTCGGCGTGGAACTCGTGGTCAGCCAAGGCAGCCACCAGGCGTTCCACCCGGGCCGTGCCGCCCAGTTGGCGCTTCGCTCGGGCGACGTCGTGGGCTACGCGGGCGAATTGCACCCCAAGCTGCTCGCAGCACATGACATGCCGGCGCGCTCCGTGGCCCTTGAGCTCAACGCGGACGCACTGTTCGATGCTGCTCCGGACGTCATTGTTGCCAAGCACATCTCGGGCTTCCCGGTCGCCACGCAGGACGTTGCCCTCGTGGTGCCGCAGGACGTTCCGGCGGACGCCGTACTGGCTGCCCTGCGGGAAGGCGCCGGCGACCTCCTCGAAGACGTTGCCCTGTTCGATGTCTACGCAGGCCAAGGGATCGAAGACGGCAAGAAATCGCTAGCCTTCGGGCTGCGGTTCCGTGCCACGGACCGCACCTTGACCGCCGACGAGGCCTCGGAGGCACGCGAGGCCGCCGTCGCCGTCGCCGCAGAGCGGTTCGGAGCAGTCCAGCGCTGACGAGTATCAACCCGGGCATCCAGGGGCTGGCTGTTCACATCCAGTCCCTGGATCTTGCCGATTCCGCCGCCATCGAAAAGATAGCGGCGGAATTGCTGTCTCCGGCCGAAACCCTAAGGGGAGACGCCATGGCTGCGACCCTGCGCCTGGAGTTCCTGGCATCCAGGCTGGCGCAGCAAGACTTCGCCGCCACCCTTCTGGGTGTTCCCGCCTCGAAGCTCAAGGCGGCCTATGAGTGCCCGGACTGCGGTTCTGGTCCGGACATCGCGCATGGCCGGCCCGGATACGTGCTCGACGGCGGCCCCGCACCCCTGGCGCTCAGCGCCTCACGGTCGTCGGGCTGGGTGCTGTTTGCCGCCGTCGCGTATCCCGGGCCCGGGCTGCGGGTGGGCGTCGACCTGGAAAATGCGGCGGGCACGGAGTTCGTCGGCTTCGACGACGTTGCCCTGACCGCACGGGAGCGGCGCCATCTCGCCGCGCTGGAACCCGGACGTCGGGCCCAAGAGCGGGCACGATTGTGGGCGCGCAAGGAAGCCTGGTTGAAGATGACAGGCGAAGGGCTCAGGGTGGCGCCGGATTCCCTCGAGGTGCTTGAACGGCCGGGGCTGTGGGATCTGGAGCTCCCGGCCAGCGCTGACGGCCGGGATCTTCCGGCCGGACTCCTCGCCGCGCTCGCGGCAACGTCCCGCTGAGTCCTTGGCTTAGCTGAATTCCAGGGTCAGCTGAAAGCGGGCAGGTCTGCTTGGTACAGCCACGGTTCCAGGACACTGGCCGCGTCGAGTCCCGGGACGTAGGCGTTGGCCGCAGCGATGAATTCCTCCGTGGAGACCGAGCTGTGGCGCTTGGCCTCGGTCCAATGCCGCAGCAACCCGAAAAACGCAGCGTCTCCGCATGCACGACGGACGGCATGGAGGGCAAGGGCTCCGCGCTTGTAGACGCGGTCATCGAACATGTGCTCCGGCCCGGGGTCCCCGATCACCAGGTCCTGGGCGCCCATGTCGAGCTTGCGCCACGCCGTCTTTGCGCGGTTGGCGAGGGACATGACGCCGGCTTCCTCGGACCAGATCCACTCCGCGTAGCAGGCGAAGCCCTCGTGCAGCCAGATGTCCCTCCAGCTGCTCACCGTGAGCGAGTTGCCGAACCACTGATGGGACAGCTCGTGGGCGATGAGGCGCTGCGCGTCCCACGATTGCTCCATGTGGTTCCGGCCGAAGATCGAGAGCGTCTGGGCCTCAAGCGGGATTTCCAGTTCGTCCTCGGTCACCACGGCCGTGTATTCGGCAAAGGGATACGGACCGAAACACTCCACAAAGGTGCGCATCATGTCGGCCTGCCGTGCCAGGCCTTCACGGGCCTCGGTCAATAAACCGGGGGAGACCGCGACGAACTGGGGCACCGGAGCCTGCCGCAGGGCTTCGGCGTGATGGGCAGTCCCGGCGCGGACGCCGTCGAGGGCGGGGCTGAGCTGGTGAACCCGGTAGCGTCCGATTTGCACCGTGGCGAGATAGCTTGCCATCGGCTCGGCTTGTTCGTAGACCCAGGTTTCGCGGCTTGATTTCCTGCTGTGGGAGACGAGGCGGCCGTTGCAGATGGCCCGGTAGTTGTCGTCGGTGGTGATGCTGATCAAGTAGCTGGACTTGTGCCGCGGATGGTCGTTGCACGGGAACCAGGACGCGGCGCCGTTCGGCTGCCCGGCAACCAGCACGCCGTCCTCGAGCTCTTCCCACCCGACTTCGCCCCACAGGCCCCGGCGCGGCTTCGGGTTGCCGTCGTAGCGGAGTTCAACCGTGAAGTGCTGGCCTGCCCGCAAGCGGTCTTTGACGGTGATCACGAGGTGCTCGCCGCGCGGGCTGAACTTCGGCACTTTCTTGCCGTCAACCAGGATTTTGGAAGCCCTCAGGCCCACCAGGTCCAAGACTACGGAGTCCGTGTCTTCGAGGGTTATGCAACGGAGCATGGCGCGGCCGTTGAGCCGGTTGCTGCCCAGGCTATAGTCCAGGTCCAGCTCGTACCTCAGCACCTGGAATGCCGTGCTCCCGTGGTGCAGGGTGTAGGGATCGGCGGCAGTTGCGGTTGTTTCCTGCGCTTGGGTTGTTCCGGGTTCGCTGCGGCTCATGTGCGCTGGCTGCCTCCGTGTAGCTTGTTGTGCTGCGGTCGTGTCACGGGCCGGTATTTCACGCCCTCTTGCCAATCTACGCTACGGTCCGGACCACGGGCTGACCGGGTTGCCCATCCAGTATGTGCCCGCGGGAACCGTCTCGCCACGCATAACCAGCGACGCCGGTCCCACCGTTCCGCCGGCCCCGATACTTGCGCGCGGCAGGATGACGCCGTGCGGACCCATCGTGGCGCCATCCCCGAGGACCACCGTATCGATGCTCATGATGCGGTCATGGAAGAGGTGTGTCTGGACCACGCAGCCACGGTTGACCGTGGAGCTTTCGCCGAGCGTGACGAGGTCGGCTTCGGGGAGCCAGTAGCTCTCGCACCAGGTACCCCGGCCGATTTTCGCGCCGAGGGCACGGAGCCACCACACCAACGCAGGCGTGCCGGATGCCGAACGTGCGAACCATGGAGCACTGACCATCTCGATGAAGGTGTCCACCACTTCGTTGCGCCAGATGAATGAGCTCCACAGGGGGTGCTCGCCCTCTTTGATGCGCCCCACCAGTATCCATTTCGCGGCGACCGAACTTGCCGCGGCCACCGCGCCGGCCGCGAGGACCACGACGCCCCCGAGGACGGCGGCAAGCCAGTAGGAGGTCTCGGTGGCGATCCAGTCGAGGGCCAGCATGATGCCGACGGCGATCCCCACGGTCAGGATGACCGGCACCAGCCGGCATAGTTCCCACAGGGCCCGTTTGGTCTTGAGGGCCAGCGGCGGGTTGAAGGTGAGGCTCAGATCTGCGTTGACGGCGGTCCGGCGCAGCCTGACGGGCGGACTGCCCAGCCAGGAGGTGCCCGATTTGGCCTTGGCCGGCGTGGCCGACAGGACCGCGACGAGTGAGTTCTTGGGCACGCTGCGTCCTGCGGCGGTCATGCCGGAGTTGCCGAGGAACGAGCGTTTGCCGATCTTGGCCGGTCCGATCTTCATCCAGCCGCCGCCGAGCTCGTAGGAGGCCACCATGGTGTCGTCGGCGAGGAACGCGCCGTCGCCGATGGTCGTCATGCGTGGCAGCAGCAGCACCGTGGAAGCCTCCACATTGCGGCCTACTTTGGCGCCCAGCAGGCGCAGCCACACGGGCGTGAAGAGGCTGGCGTAGATGGGGAAGAGCAGATCCCGGGCCATGTCCAAGACCCGTTCAGTGGCCCAAACCTGCCAACCGACGCGGCTGCGGACGCGATAGTATCCCTCCTTGAGACCGACGCCGAGCATCCGGGTAGTCGCCAGGATCAGCAGGAGATTGCACAGGAACCAGGCGAGTGCAGCCAGGGGAATGGCAAGCAGGAGTTCAGGGAAGGCATCCTGCAGCGAGCTCCGGCCTTGGATGAAGACCAGGATGACGATCGCGGCGACGAATGCCGAAATGTACGGAATCAAGGCGAGCAGCGCCGAGGCGGCAGCGAACGCCGCAAACCAGAGCCGGCCGATCAGGTGGTGCGACGAGGGGGTCTCGGGCCATCCATTCTTGGCTTTGCCACGGCGTTCGGCGGGGGATCCGGCAACGAGGTGCCCGGCCTTGACCTTGCCAAACACCGCGGAACCGGGCTCCACCCGCGCGCCCGCGCCGATGCTGGTTCCTGGCATCAGCGTGCTGCGGGAGCCGACTGTGGCACCGGCACCTACATGGATGGCGCCGATGTGGACAAAGTCACCGTCGATCCACCAGGCGGAGAGATCCACTTCGGGTTCGATGTTGCAGCCGCTGCCCAACGACAGCAGTCCTGTGACGGGAGGAAGGGAGTGCAAATGGACGTTGTTCCCTATCTTCGCCCCCAGTGCCCTGGCGTAGTAGGGAACCCACGGAGCGCTGGCAAGGCTGATGGCGCTCGAAAGGTCCTGGATCTGTTCGGCCAGCCACAGCTTCAAGTGGACTTTGCCCGATCGCGGGTAGGTTCCGGGTTGGACCCCACGCAAGAGGGTTCGCGCGGCCAGGATCGAGATGCCCATGCGTCCGGGCGGGCTCACGAACACCAGCCAAGACGCCAGGATCCACCACCAGGACACCACGGGAGCGGCTGTGAAACCGGCGAGGTCGGCCAGCAAATGGTTCGCGGCCATGAGATACGTGAGCCAGCGCATGCCAACCAGGATGTTGAGGAAGATCCCCATCAGGGTCTGGAAGACCTGCGATTTCCGGGAGGTGGGGCGAACCGTGCGTTTCGCCGCCGGCCCCTGTATGCCGCCTTCGGGCAAAGACTGCCGCGCGGCGTCGACCAGGGCGCCGACGCGGGGTGTCGCGTAGATTTCGGCCACCGTGATGGTGGGATAGCGCACGCGCAGCGCCGAGACCAGTTGGGCGGCGGCGAGGGAGCCGCCACCGTAGGCGAAGAAGTCGGCGTCGAGCGAGGTGACGCTCGAGCCGAGGACGCTTTCCCATTGCTCAACCACCCATTGGGCGTCTTCGGAAAGGTTGAGTGGTGCCTTGTCGGCATCCGCGGCGCCTGCGCCCGCCAACGGCCACGGAAGGGAATGCCGGTCTACTTTGCCGCTGGTCTTCGTTGGAAGCGAATCCACGACCGTCAGCAGGGGGATCAGCGCGGCGGGCAGGCTTTCCGTCAGGAGCTCGCGGGAAGCTGCGAGGTCGATGTCCTCAGGTCCGGCTGGAGCCAGGTAGCCGACCAGTATCTGGTTCCCCGCCGCCGTCGTGCGGACTGCGGCCGCGGCACCGGCGACTCCCGGGAGGGCCTGCAGGGCGGCGTCGATCTCGCCGAGTTCGATGCGCCTGCCGCCAAGCTTGACCTGTTCGTCCGCGCGGCCTTGGAAGATGAGGCCGGCTTCCTCGTAGCGGACGAGGTCGCCCGAGCGATACGCCCGTTCCCATCCAAGGGATGGCATGGGGGCGTACTTTTCGGCGTCCTTGGCCGGATCCAGGTAGCGGGCCAGTCCGACGCCGCCGATGATCAGTTCGCCCGTCCCGCCTTCCGCCACCGGAACCCCTGCGGCGTCGACGACGGCGAGGTCCCAGCCGTCCAGCGGCAGTCCGATACGGACGGGGCCGTCCCCGCCGAGGGGAGCCGCGCACGCCACGACGGTCGCTTCGGTGGGGCCGTAGGTGTTCCACACTTCGCGGCCTTCCACCGCGAGGCGCTCGGCGAGTTCGGGCGGGCAGGCCTCGCCGCCGAAAATAAGCAGGCGCACGTTCTCAAGGGCTTCGGCCGGCCACAGGGCCGCGAGCGTCGGAACGGTGGACACCACTGTGATGCCGTGGTTGATGAGCCATGGGCCGAGGTCCATGCCGGAACGCACGAGGGCGCGCGGTGCCGGGACCAGGCAGGCACCGTGCCGCCATGCAAGCCACATCTCTTCGCAGGACGCGTCGAAGGCCACTGAAAGGCCGGCGAGGACCCGGTCCTGCGGACCGATCGGATCCTCCTGGAGGAAGATCCGGGCTTCGGCGTCAACAAAGGCAGCGGAGGAACGGTGCTGCACCGCCACGCCCTTGGGCGTGCCGGTGGAACCTGAGGTGAAGATGACCCACGAATCGTCGTCCAGCCCTGGGGTGCGCGGAGCCGGGTGCGGTGCCGGGCGCTCCCCGGACACTTCGATCTTGCGGCCCTTGGTGACAACGGCAGATACCTTGGCTTCTCCGAAAACCAGCCGTGCCCGTTCCTCGGGATCGTCCGCGTCCACGGGCACGTAGGCGGCCGCAATCGAGAGGATCGCCAGGATGGCAATGTACAGATCGTTGGATCCGGAAGGGACCCGCACGCCGATCTTGTCTCCCGGCCCCAGTCCGGCTGCGTTGAGCGTCGCCGCAAAACCGCGCACCTGAGCCATGAGTTCGGAGTAACTCAGCGACTTGTGCCCGTCATCGAGGGCAGACGCTTCCGGGAATGTCCGGGCCGTGTCCTGGAGGATCTCGACGAGTGTGCGCGCTGGAGGGGCGGCTGCCGAGCCTTGCAGCTGGGGGAGATGCACGACTTTGAGTTCCAGGCTGTCCGCCGGGATTTCATGTTCCTGGGTCACGTTCCCAAGTTTCTCGGATTGAGGTGAACAAAAAGTGTCAGCGGCCGCGTGGCATTTGCCTCGATTTATGGGACCAACAGTAGTTTGCCTGTGGTGTTGCGCGCTTCCAGGTCGCGATGGGCCTGGGCGGCCTCGGCGAGCGGGTAGGTTCCGCCAACCCGGACTTTGAGGGCGCCGCTGGCGGCAGCGCGGAAGACTTCGGCCGAACGCCAGTGCCGTTCCTGCGGGTTTTGGAGGAAATGGCCAAGCGTCGGGCGTGTCAGGGACAACGATCCGCCTGCGTTCAGTCGCTGCGGGTCGAACGGGGGCACGGGTCCGGACGCTGCCCCGAACAAGACGAGTGCGCCGCGGATGCGAAGGCTCGCGAGGGATCCGTCGAAAGTCTCCTTGCCGACGCCGTCGTACACCACGTTGACGCCTTCGCCGTCGGTGAGCTCGCGGACCTTGTCCGCAAATCCGCTGTAGCGCAGGACCTCGTCCGCGCCGGCTTCCCGGGCCAGGGCTTCCTTCTCGTCCGACGAGACTGTGGTGATGACGCGGGCACCCCGGGCCTTGAGCAACTGCGTCAGGATGAGTCCCACGCCGCCGGCGCCGGCATGGGTCAGGACGGTGTGGCCCGGCTCTACGCGGAAAGACGAGTTGATCAGGTAATGCGCGGTCATTCCTTGCAGCGGCAGGGCTGCCGCGGTGTGGTCGTCGACGCCGTCCGGTACCGGAAGCGCTTTGTCGGCGTCCACCAGGGTGTACTCCGCGTAGCTGCGGGATCCTTCAGCGGTAGCGATCCTGTCGCCGACGGTGAAATCCACCACGTCCGCGCCGATGGCAACTACGGTGCCTGCCGACTCGGAGCCGGGGGTGAATGGATACTCAACCTTGTAGATGCCGCTGCGCTGATATGTGTCGATGAAGTTCACTCCGGCGGCTGCAACTTTGACAAGGAGTTGGCGCGGACCCGGAACCGGGACCTCTGCCTCGGTGAGTTCGAGGACTTCGGGTCCTCCGGCTTTCCGGGCAATGATTGCGTGCGTCATGGGTCTCCTTCTCCGTCGAGGCACTTTCGTGCCCGCATTCACACAACCATCCTAGGGAGCGGAGTCCGTCGAGTGTCCAGTCAGCGGCTCGGGGCGGTGGTTCGCCGTAATGTGTCCGGATGACTTCCGGGCGTGTCAGCCCCTGCCGTGCGCGGAAGCGACGGGGCAGTCAAAGCCGCGGCCCGCGGCGAGTCCGACCTCATTGAGGTAGCGCACGACGATGGCGTATGACTGCATCAACGTGGTTTCGGTGTAGGCAATCGAGTGCTTTTCGCAGTAGCTTCGGACGATCTCCGAGGCACGGCGCAAGTGGGGGCGGGCCATGTCCGGGAACAGGTGGTGTTCGGCCTGGTGGTTGAGGCCGCCTAGGAGGATGTTCATGAAGGGGCCGCCGGAGATGTTCCTGGCAGTCAGGATCTGGCGACGCAGGAAATCGACGCGGGAGTCTTCCGGCAGAACCGGCATGCCCTTATGGTTCGGGGCGAAGGAAGCACCCATGTAGAAGCCGAACACCATGATCTGGACGCCCAGGAAGGCAAATGCCATGCCAAGCGGCAGGAAGGTAAAGGCGAGGACCGGCAGGGCGAGAAGCCGTGCCAGGAGGATGGGCGTCTCCACCCAGCGGTGCTTGATGGCTCCGGGCCGGCAGATGTACATCAAGGACTCCCACTGCAGGCTGATGCCCAGCAGGAGGAGGAGCGGGAAGAAGAACCAGCCCTGCCTGCGCGTGAGGAACGCGAAGCGTCCCTGCCTGCCGGCAGCGGCTTCAACGTGGAAGGCCAGGGCGCCGGTCTTGATGTCCGGGTCCTTGGAAATAACGTTCGGGCTGTTGTGGTGCGCGCCGTGCTTCTGTTCCCACCAGGAGTAACTGATGCCGGCAACCGACGTGGCCAGGATACGCGCGGACCAGTCGTTGGCCCTGCGGGAGGCAAAAATCTGGCGGTGGCCGGCCTCATGTGCCAGGAAGCTCAACTGGGTACAAAGGATGCCCAGGGCTGCGGCGATGAGTAGCTGGTACCAGCTGGGGCCGATCAGCGCGAAGCCGAACCAGGTGCCGGTCAGCAGGAGGACCAGGGAAGCGAAAACGCTGATATAAAAGCCGACGCGGCGCTTCAAAAGCCCCTCCGCGCGGACCGTCTTGAGAAGCTCGGAATAGCTGAGCACGACGGCGTTGGGTGGCCGGACGACCTTGCTAGGACGTTCAGTGGTGGAGGTCTGTGACATATGCAGTTGCCCCGTAATACATAACGGGCAACGCTGCAACCGACGATCGGCTGCACGGTCTAGATCACCCTCTATTCAGCATACGCTCCCAAATCGGCGCCCCGAGCCGGGCTGCTACAGAAAGCCCTAAAAAGGTCGTGCATAAATATCGGCAACCATGAATAGTTTTGCTGTATAGTCGTGCCATGACTATTTCTGTTGCCGTCTCCGGTGCCAGCGGCTATGCCGGGGGAGAGGTGCTGCGCCTCCTGGCGGGCCATCCGGACGTCACCATCGGCGCCATCACCGCGCACAGCAATGCCGGTTCCAGACTAGGGGAGTTGCAGCCGCATCTCCACGGTTTGGCCAGCCGGATTCTCGAGGACACCAGCGTGGAAAACCTCGCTGGCCACGACGTCGTGTTCCTGGCCCTCCCGCACGGAGCCTCGGCTGAGATCGCGGCGCAGCTGCCCGAAGGCACACTGGTGATCGACGCCGGCGCTGACCACCGGCTCGAAGACCCCGCGGCGTGGGAAAAGTTCTACGGCTCCGCCCACGCAGGGACCTGGCCCTACGGGCTTCCGGAGCTTCCCGGCCAGCGCGACGCACTCAAGGGGGCGAAGCGGATTGCGGTGCCCGGTTGCTACCCGACGTCGGCCCTTCTCGCCCTCACGCCCGGCTTCGCCAACAAGCTTCTCCAGCCGGACGACGTCGTGATTGTGTCTGCTTCCGGCACCTCGGGTGCCGGCAAGGCAGCCAAGGTGAACCTCATCGGTTCCGAGGTCATGGGGTCCATGAGTCCTTATGGCGTGGGCGGCGGACACCGCCACACCCCCGAGATCGAACAAGGACTTTCCAACGCGGCCGGTGAACCAGTCACCGTGTCCTTCACTCCCACCCTCGCGCCCATGAGCCGCGGCATCCTGAGCACGGCGACAGCAAAGGTCAAGGCCGGGGTCACGGCCGCCGAACTGCGCAGTGCCTGGGCCGAAGCCTACGACGACGAACCGTTCGTCCACCTGTTGCCCGAAGGGCAGTGGCCCACCACTAAATCGGTGCAGGGTTCCAACCACGCAGTCATGCAGTTGGCCTTCGACGAGCATTCCGGCCGCGTGGTTGTCACGTGCGCCATCGATAACCTGACCAAAGGGACCGCCGGCGGCGCCGTGCAGTCCATGAATATTGCCCTCGGCCTGGACGAATCCGCCGGCCTCAACGTCCAAGGAGTTGCCCCGTGACCATCACCGCCCCCCAGGGATTCCGGGCCGCAGGTGTCAAAGCCGGCATCAAGGCGTCCGGGAATCCGGACCTTGCCCTGGTTGTCAACGACGGCCCCCTGAAAGCCGCGGCAGCCGTTTTCACCTCGAATCGCGTGGCCGCGGCGCCCGTGCACTGGTCACGCCAGGTCCTCTCCGACGGGCGCGTTGACGCAGTGGTGCTGAATTCCGGCGGCGCCAACGCCTGCACGGGTCCACTGGGATTCCAAAATACGCACGCAACCGCAGAGAAAGTGGCGGCCGTGCTCGGGATCTCCGCCTCCGACGTCGTGGTCTGCTCCACCGGACTGATCGGTGAGCAGCTGCCTATGGACAAGATCATCCCGGGCATCGAAGCGGCGTTCGCGGAACTCTCCGAGAACGGCGGTCCTGCCGCCGCTACGGCGATCATGACCACGGACAGCGTGGCGAAGGAAGCAGTCTTCAGCGGCACCGACTCCGAAGGCAACTCGTTCACCGTCGGGGGCATCGCGAAGGGCGCCGGCATGCTGGCGCCAGGCCTCGCAACCATGCTCGTGGTGCTCACCACTGATGCCCAGGTCCCGGCGGAAGAGCTCGACGTCGTCCTCCGCGACGCCACGCGCGTCACCTTCGACCGCACCGACTCGGACGGCTGCATGTCCACCAACGACACGGTCGTCCTGTTGGCCTCCGGGGCCTCCGAGGCCATCCCGTCCGCCGAGCAGCTTGGCGCAGGAATCACCCAGGTGTGTGCCGAGCTTGCCCGCAAGTTGATCGGCGACGCAGAAGGTGCCAGCCACGACATCGCCATCCGCACATTCAACGCGGCGAGCGAGCGCGACGCCGAAATCGTCAGCCGTTCAGTGGCCCGCTCCAACCTCTTCAAGACCGCCATCTTCGGCAAGGACCCCAACTGGGGCCGCGTCCTGTCCTCGGTGGGCACCACGGACGCCGTCTTCGAACCGGACCAGCTCAACGTCTCCATGAACGGCATCCAGATCTGCCGCAACGGCAGCATCGGCGACGACCGAAACCTGGTGGATCTCGAGCCCCGCGAGGTGCTCGTGGAAATCGACCTGCAGGCCGGCGACGCCGAGGCCACCATCTGGACCAACGACCTCACGCACGAGTACGTGCACGAGAACAGCGCCTACTCGAGCTAGACGGGATGACCATGACTGCGCACACCCGCGAAAATACCTCCATGAGCGATGCCCAGGACAAGGCCGCGACGCTGATCGAGGCACTGCCGTGGATCCAACGCTTCGCCGGTACCACCATGGTGATCAAGTACGGCGGCAACGCCATGGTCAACGAGGAACTCCGACGCGCCTTCGCCGAGGATATCGTCTTCCTGCACCACGTGGGTATCCACCCGGTCGTCGTGCACGGGGGAGGCCCGCAGATCAACTCGATGCTTGGCCGCCTGGGTATCGAATCCGAATTCAAGGGCGGCCTGCGCGTCACCACTCCCGAGGCCATGGACGTGGTCCGTATGGTGCTTACCGGACAAGTGGGCCGCGAGCTCGTGGGCCTCATCAACTCCCACGGACCCTATGCGGTCGGGATGTCCGGTGAAGACGGCGGACTCCTGCGTGCCGTGCGCACCGGCACCGTGGTGGACGGCGAGGAAGTGGACCTCGGCTTGGTGGGCGAAGTGGTGGGCGTTGATCCCAGGGGTATCGAGGACATCCTCGACGCCGGCCGCATCCCGGTGATTTCGACGGTCGCCCCCGAGATCCTTGACGAAGGGGATGGCACCGGCTCCACTACCGGACAAGTGCTTAACGTCAACGCGGACACGGCAGCAGCGGCGGTTGCCTCGGCACTGGGCGCATCCAAGCTCGTCATCCTGACCGACGTCGAGGGCCTCTACGCCAACTGGCCGGACAAGTCCTCGCTCATTTCCTCGCTGACGGCCACGGAATTGCGGGAGATGCTGCCGCGCCTGGAGTCCGGCATGATCCCGAAAATGACGGCCTGCCTGAAGGCCATCGATGAAGGAGTCGAGCGGGCGCACATCGTGGATGGCCGCCTGCCGCACTCCATGCTCCTGGAAACCTTTACGACCGCGGGCATCGGAACCCAAGTTGTCCCCGACGAGGAAGTGAACGCATGAACGAAACTGTTGGTTTGAGCCCGACCGGCGCTGCGGAGGCCGCCGCAACCACGCTCGTTTCCCAGAGCACGGGAAGCGACTGGCTTGCCCGTTACTCTTCTTCGCTCATGGGCGTCTTCGGCACCCCGCAGCGGGTCCTGGTCCGTGGCGCGGGAGCCCTCGTGTGGGACGCCGACGGCAAGGAATACCTGGACCTCCTCGGCGGGATTGCCGTGAACGCGCTGGGCCATGCCCACCCGTTCGTCACCTCTGTCATCTCCAGCCAGCTGGCCACGCTGGGGCACGTCTCCAATTTCTTCACGAGCCCCACGCAGATCGCGCTCGCCGAGAAGCTCCTGGCCATCACCAAGGCTCCTGCCGGCTCCAAGGTGTTCTTCGCCAACTCCGGCACCGAGGCCAACGAGGCCGCGTTCAAGCTGGCTCGGCGCAACAGTTCTGCCACGCGCACCAAGATCATCGCCCTGGAAGGTGCCTTCCATGGCCGCACCATGGGCGCCCTGGCCCTGACCGCCAAGGAAGCCTACCGGGCGCCGTTCGAGCCGTTGCCCGGAGGCGTGGTCCACATCCCGTTCGGCGACATCGAGGCGCTCCGTGCCGCCGTCGACGAAAGCACAGCGGCCGTGTTCCTTGAGCCCATCCAGGGCGAAGCGGGCGTCCGCCCGCTCAGCGTCGAGTACCTGCGGGCTGCCCGCGAAGCCACCACCGCCGCCGGCGCGCTGCTGATCCTGGACGAGGTCCAGACCGGCATCGGGCGCACCGGCAAGTGGCTGGCCAGCGAAGACGCCGGAATCGTGCCCGACGCCGTGACCCTCGCCAAGGGCCTGGGCGGCGGCTTCCCGGTCGGCGCGCTCATCACCTTCGGGGAGCCGACGTCGTCGCTCCTGACCGCCGGCCAGCACGGCACCACCTTCGGCGGGAACCCGGTGGCAACTGCCGCCGCCCTCGCCACCTTGCATGCCATCGAAAGCCAGGGCGTGCTGGCGAACGTTCTTAGCGTCGGCGCCCGCTTGCGGGCCGGACTGTCCGACGTCGACGCAGTCACCGAAGTGCGGGGCGAAGGCCTCCTGATCGGTTTCGACCTTGACGCCGACATTGCGCCTGCCATGGTGACTGCCGCCCTCGACGCGGGCTTCATCATCAACAGCCCGGGCCCGCGCACCATCCGGCTGGCTCCGCCGCTCATCCTGACCACCGAGCAGGCCGACCGTTTCCTCGACGCGCTGCCCGGCATTATCCAGGCGGCGGCAGCCCAGAACGCTGCACCCCTGACCGCTAAGGACGCACAGTGAACACCACACGTCATTTCCTCAAGGACACGGACCTCACACCGGCCGAGCAAGCCGAAGTGCTTGAGCTCGCCGTTCGAATGAAGGCCGCTCCGTACAGCGTCCAGCCGTTCGCAGCTGCCGGCAATGGGCGCAAGACCGTCGCTGTCATCTTCGACAAGACCTCCACCCGGACCCGTGTGTCCTTCGCTACCGGAATCGCGGACATGGGCGGGAACGCGCTCATCATCAATCCGGGCGAGGCGCAGATCGGCCACAAGGAATCCGTGGAGGACACCGCAAAGGTCCTCGAACGCATGGTCTCCACCATCGTCTGGCGTACGTCCGCGCACTCCGGCCTCGTAGCAATGGCCGAAAACTCCAAGGTTCCCGTCATCAATGCCCTGTGCGATGACTACCACCCCTGCCAGTTGCTCGCGGACCTCCTGGCAGTCAAGGAGCACAAGGGCGAACTCAAGGGCCTCACCATGGCCTACCTGGGCGACGCTGCGAACAACATGGCCAACTCGTATCTCTTGGCAGGCGTCACGGCGGGCATGCACGTCAGGATCTCGGGCCCGGAAGGCTACCTGCCCGCGGCCGAGATCGTGGCGGCAGCGGAGGAGCGCGCTGCCGAGACCGGCGGTTCCGTGCTCATCACCACCGACGCCAAGGAAGCCCTGAACGACGCCGACGTCGTCGCCACCGACACGTGGGTGTCCATGGGCCAGGAAGCCGAAAAAGAAGCCCGGATGCAGCTCTTCCGCGAGTACTCCGTGGACGAGGCGGCCATGGAACACGCCGCACCGGACGCCGTCGTGCTCCACTGCCTGCCTGCGTACCGAGGCTATGAAATTTCCGCCGGCGTCATCGACGGGCCCCAGTCCATCGTCTGGGACGAAGCCGAGAACCGCTTGCACGCCCAGAAAGCGCTCATGGCGTGGCTGATGCACAAGTCGGGACTCGCATTCGTCGACGGCCTTTCCCCCGTTGAGGGCACCGGGGAGAGCACGTTCTAGTGTCCACCCATCCTGCGTCGCAAGGTGCCAGCCCTGCCACCAAGACTGCCCGGCAAGCGCGGATCACCGCGATCCTGACGGGCGAGTCCGTGCGCTCGCAGGCCGAGCTCGCGGCACTGCTGGCGGACGACGGCGTGCAGGTCACGCAGGCGACACTCTCCCGGGACCTCGTGGAACTTGGGGCGGTCCGCGTGCGCGGCAAGGACGGCGCGCTGGTCTACGCAGTGCCCGGCGAGGGTGGCGACCGCAATGCGAAAAGCGGTGTCACCCAGGAAATCCTGGACGCTCGCCTGTCGCGCCTTTGCGGTGAGCTGTTGGTGACCGCCGAGGCGTCGGGCAATATCGTGGTGCTGCGGACGCCACCGGGTGCCGCGAACTTCCTCGCCTTGGCCATCGACCACTCGGTGATGCCGTCGGTATTGGGTACGATCGCAGGCGACGACACCTTGCTTTTGGTTGCCAGGGATCCCGACGGCGGCGCCGAGCTGGCAGCCCGTTTCCTCCAGCTGGCCCAGGAAGCCGGACCGGGGAACTAGTCCAGCCCGGCAAGTGAACCATTCCGGCGCTGTTCCACCCGGGCCTTCGGCCCGAACCAAGCTTTGACTCAAAAGAACCAAGCAACAACAAAGGAGCACTCTCGTGACTGAGCGCATTGTTCTGGCCTACTCCGGTGGCCTTGATACTTCCGTAGCCATCGGCTGGATCGGTGAAGCCACCGGGGCCGAGGTCATCGCTGTGGCCGTCGACGTCGGACAGGGCGGCGAGTCGCTGGAGACCATCCGCCAGCGCGCCCTCGGCTGCGGCGCCGTCGAGGCCTACGTGGCCGACGCCCGCGACGAATTCGCCAACGAATACGCCATGCCCACGCTGAAGGCCAACGCCCTCTACCAGGGCCACTACCCGCTGGTTTCGGCGATCTCACGCCCCGTGATCGTCAAGCACCTCGTCAAGGCCGCCCGCGAATTCGGTGCCACCACCGTTGCGCACGGTTGCACGGGCAAGGGCAACGACCAGGTCCGCTTCGAGGTCGGCATCCAGACGCTGGGCCCGGACTTGAAATGCATCGCACCCGTCCGCGACCTCGCCCTGACCCGCGACAAGGCCATCGCCTTCGCCGAGGAAAAGGGACTGCCGATCGAGACCACCAAGAAGAACCCGTACTCGATCGACCAGAACGTCTGGGGACGCGCCGTCGAAACCGGCTACCTCGAGGACATCTGGAACGCTCCCACCAAGGACATCTACGACTACACGGCCACCCCGGAATTCCCGCCGGCACCGGACGAAGTCACCATCACCTTCGAAGCCGGCGTCCCGGTGGCCATCGATGGCGTCAAGCACACTCCGCTCCAGGTCATCCAGGAACTGAACCGCCGCGCCGGTGCCCAGGGCGTTGGCCGGATCGACGTCGTCGAGGACCGCCTGGTGGGCATCAAGTCCCGCGAAATCTACGAAGCTCCGGGCGCGATGGCCCTCATCACCGCCCACAAGCACCTCGAGGACGTCACCATCGAGCGCGAGCAGGCCCGCTTCAAGGCCACCGTCGGCCAGCGCTGGTCCGAGCTGGTCTACGACGGCCAGTGGTTCTCCCCGCTCAAGCGCTCCCTGGACGCCTTCATCGAGGACACCCAGAAGTACGTCTCCGGCGACATCCGCATGGTCCTGCACGGCGGCCAGGCCATCGTCAACGGCCGCCGCTCCGACACCTCGCTCTACGACTTCGACCTCGCCACCTACGACACCGGCGATACCTTCGACCAGTCGCAGGCCAAGGGCTTCATCGAGCTGTGGGGAATGTCCTCCAAGGTCGCCGCAGGCCGCGACCTGCGGGTGTCGGGCAAATGACGTCGGTGGGCCCACGGACGCCGGGGTCCCCGGCCGAGCGCAGCGAGGTTGGGGAGCGTTCGGGGACGAATGAAGGCGCGCTGTGGGGCGGCCGGTTCGCCGGCGGTCCCGCGGACGCGCTTGCGGCGCTGAGCAAGTCCACGCATTTCGACTGGCGGCTGGCCCGCTACGACATCGCCGGCTCCAAGGCCCATGCCCGCGTGCTGCACAAGGCCGGGCTGCTGGACGACGCCGAACTAGAAGGCATGCTCGCGGCGCTCACCCAGCTGGATGACGACGTCGCGAGCGGCGCCTACCAGCCGGCCGAGAGCGATGAGGACGTCCACGGTTCCCTCGAACGCGGGCTCATTGAGCGCGCGGGAACCCACCTGGGCGGCAAGCTCCGGGCAGGCCGTTCGCGCAACGACCAGGTGGCCACGTTGGGCCGCATGTTCCTGCGCGACCACGCCCGCATCATCGCCCGCGGCGTGCTCGCCGCGATCGACGCCCTCGTTGGTCAGGCCAAGGCCCACCAGGGCGTTGCCATGCCCGGCCGGACGCACCTGCAGCATGCCCAGCCTGTCCTGCTGAGCCACCACCTGCTGGCCCATGCCTGGGCACTGTTGCGCGACGTGCAGCGGTTCCAGGACTGGGACAAGCGCGCCGGTGTCTCGCCCTACGGTTCCGGTGCCCTGGCAGGTTCCTCGCTCGGCCTGGATCCCGAGGCCGTCGCCGCGGACCTCGGCTTCTTCTCGGCGGTCCACAACTCGATCGACGGCACTGCCTCGCGCGATGTCTTCGCCGAGTTCGCGTGGATCTGCTCGATGATCGGCGTGGACCTGTCGCGGGTCTCCGAGGAAGTCATCCTGTGGGCCACCAAGGAGTTCTCCTTCGTCACGCTCCATGATTCTTACTCCACGGGGTCGTCGATCATGCCGCAGAAGAAGAACCCGGATGTCGCCGAGCTCGCCCGCGGCAAGGCAGGGCGCCTCATCGGCAACCTGACCGGGCTGTTGGCAACGCTCAAGGGCCTGCCGCTCGCGTACAACCGCGATCTGCAGGAAGACAAGGAACCGGTATTCGACGCCGCGGACACCTTGGAGGTGCTGCTCCCGGCCGTCTCCGGCATGATCGCCACGCTCACTTTCAACACCGAGCGCATGGCATCGCTGGCACCGCAGGGCTTCGCGCTTGCCACGGACATCGCCGAGTGGCTTGTCCGCCAGGGAGTGCCGTTCCGCGAGGCGCACGAGCTCTCCGGTGCGGCGGTGAAGCTGGCTGAAGGGCGCAGCGTCGAGCTGTGGGACCTGACGGACGAAGAGTACGCGGGCATTTCGGAGCACTTGACTCCCGAGGTCCGCACCGTGCTCAGTACCGAAGGTTCACTCAACAGCCGCAACTCCCAAGGCGGAACGGCCCCGGCCGCCGTCGAGCGCCAACTGCTTGCCCTCGAAGCGGAGCTCGCGGCGGTGCGGAAGTACGCGGAGTAACGAAAAGAAGGCCAACGCCGGCGGGTATTTCGAGGCAGTCTTTTTCGCAAAGCCTGCAGCGAAATGCCCGCCGCTGCCAGTTAATCCTCGTTAACAGTCATTAACCCTGTCGGATACTATGGCGCTATGACCGAGATCACTACCTCAGCGCTTCTTGCCGAGCTCCACAAAGCAGCCGGCACTGTCACCGACGTTGTCGCCAAACTCGACGACGCCGATGTTGCAGCTCCCTCCGAGCTGCCCGGGTGGACCCGCGGCCACGTACTGGCTCACATTGCCGGTATCTCGAACGCCATGGCCAGGCAACTGGAATACGCCGCACGCGGCGAGACCATCGACATCTACGACGGCGGCTACGAGGGCCGTACGAAGGCGATTGAGCTGGCGGCTAGCCATAGCCTTGCCGAACACCGTGACGCCACCGAAGCGGCCCTCTCGCGGGCCCTGCGGGCCTTCGATGGGCTTGTGGAGTCCGGCTGGAACACCCGGATCAGCTTCCGGAACGGAACAGTGCTCGACGGCGGCCTGGCGCTCTGGCGCGAACTGGTCATCCACGTCACGGACCTGGGAATCGGTCGCGGACCGGAAGCCTGGAGCCGGCAATTCTGCGAGCACCTTTTCGATTTCCTCTCGGCCCGCGTGCCCGCAGACCGGAAATTCGTGCTTCAGCCCCTGGGCCTGCCGCAGGTGGTCATCGGCTCGGGGCGGCAGTCCGTTGCCATCAACGGCATGATCACGGATATTGCCGCCTGGCTCGCCGGCCGCACGCCTACCCTGGGGAGCCTGCGGGCCTCTGCCGACGCGGACGGTGTTGACTTGCCGGAGCTTCTCCCGTGGCCATCGAGCGTTCCCGCGACACGATAGCGCTGCCGCGTTTGCTTGCCGCTGCCCTCCACAGATGCATCGTGGCGTAGGAACGCCACGGGCTCACGTTGCGGAAGTCTGTAGGCAGGCCCTCCGAGGCGGCCAGGTTCTTGAGGCCGTTCCGGACGGCTGCGTCGTTGGCGAGGAAGACATCCGGGTCGCCGATGACCCTCATCGCCACGTAGCCCACGGTCCATGGTCCTACGCCGGGCAACGGCAAGAGTTTGTCCGCGAGCGTTTGGGGGTCGTCGCCGTAGTCGAAGTCGAGTTCCCCGCTGGCCATGGCTGCTGCCGCGGCAAGCACGGAATCTATGCGGCGCTGGGGGCCTTTCAGTAGTTCCCGGCCCGAGCGTGCGATTTCCCCGGCCGTGGGGAAGAGACGGTCCAGGCCCAGCGCGTGTCCCGGGTGCCCTTCCGGCAAGCGGGTCCCGGCGTCGGACAGTTGGCTCAAAGCGGTGCGTGCGGCGGCTACGGTGATTTGCTGGCCGATCATCGCCCGGATCAGCAGTTCCTGGGGATCCACGGCGCCCGGAACCCTGATCCCGGGCGTATCGCGAACTGACGGGCAGAGCCTGGCATCGGAGGCCAACGCCTCGTCGACGGCCACGGGATCGGCGTCGAGATCGAACAATCGCCGCACCCGGCTAAGGAGCACGGGAAGATCGTGGAGATCCAAGGTGCTGACGGCGAGGGTCAGCGCGCCGCCGCGCGCCCCGGCGTCGTACTCCACTGCGAACACTGCGTTGCCGCGGGGCAAGCGGAGGGTCCGCGTATAGCTGGTGGGACCCGCCAGTTCGACGCCGGGAATCGCACGGGCCGCGAGGAAATCGAAAATCCCCGTGTCGAAAGGCTCCCGGTACGGGAGGTTGAGGGTCAAGGAAGTGGCCTCACCCTGCTTGCCGTGATGGCCTAGGGGCTTGGCGGTGGCCCGGAGTGCCGTGGGAGTCAGGGCGAAGACTTCGTTGATGGTGTCGTTGAACTGGCGGACACTGTTGAACCCGGCGGCGAACGCCACGTCCGAAAGTTTCATCGAGGTGGAGACCAGGAGCGTCCTGGCCGTCTGCGCCCGGCTGGCCCGCGCCAAGGACAGCGGCCCGGCCCCGAGTTCGTGGCTGAGGATCCTGTTGAGCTGGCGGGAGGAGTAGCCCAGCCTGGCGGCGAGTCCTTCGACGCCCACCCGGGAGATCGCGCCGTCGTTGATGAGCCGCATCGCCCTGCCGGCGACGTCCGAGCGCAGGTTCCACGCAGGCGTGCCCGGAACCGCCTCCGGCAGGCAGCGTTTGCAGGCCCTGTACCCGGCCTCGTGGGCGGCGGCCGAGGTTTCGTAGAACGTCACGTTTCCTGCCTTGGGTGTCCGTGCCGGGCACGACGGCCGGCAATAGATGCCCGTCGAGCGGACGGCGGTGAAGAACTGGCCGTCGAACCGGGGATCCCGCGCATCGATCGCACGGTAGCGTTGCCAAAAGTCCATGACTTCATCCTTTCAGCATCGGCAGGCGCGTCCTAGCGGAAATCGGACATAGCCGGCCACGGCCCGGTTGGCGGATTTTTGCTAGGGTCTGGGCATGACAACGCAGGGTGCGTCTCCGGAGGCCATCAGGGTCATTCTTTCCGGTGATCCGCGGCACGTTGCCCCCTTGCTCCTCGGCGCCGTGCTGAGCCACCGGACTCCCGAGGGCACGGTGTCCGTCCGGCTCAGCGAAGTGGAAGCGTATCTGGGCCCGCGGGGATCGGCCCAACCCGACCCTGGATCCCATACCTTCGGCGGCCCCACCGCCCGGAACGCTCCCATGTTCGGTCCGGCAGGCCACCTCTATGTCTACTTCACGTATGGCATGCACTATTGCGCCAACATTGTCTGCGGTCCCGACGGCGTTGCGTCCGCGCTGCTGTTGCGGGCAGGGGAGGTGGTGGCCGGCCAAGCCTTGGCACAGTCCCGCCGTCCGGCGTCGAAATCGCCGACCGATCTTGCCAGCGGGCCCGCCCGGCTGGCGTCCGCCATGGGGCTGACGACGGCGGACAGCGGCCGGGATGCCTTGGCCGAGCCCTTCGGCCTCGAACTTCCGGTCACTCCGGCGGCGCCATCGGCAGTCGCGAGCGGGCTCCGGGTCGGAGTATCGGGCGACGGCGGTTCCGCCGACTACCCGTGGCGCTTTTGGCTCTCCGGGGATCCCACGGTGTCCCGCTACAAGCCGGGCCGCAGCCGCACCGTCGGGAAGCGTTTGTAGGGGCCCACGGAGGAATCCTTCAAGCGGCGTGTTCGGTCCGGGCAGGCTCCGCGACATATGCACACTGGTTGTCGGCCAGCTCGAACGGCGCGAGGCGGCCAAGCAGGGACTCGCGCACCTGGGGCCATTCTTCGCGCAGGATCGAGAACACGGCGGTGTCGCAACGGCTCCCGTCGGGAGCGAAGCGGTGCCCCCGCAGCGTGCCCTCGTAGCTGGCACCAAGCCGCTGGATGGCCGAGGCGCTGCGCGTATTGCGGGCATCGCAGCGGAAGGCCACCCGGTGGACGTCCAAAACATCGAAGGAGTACGCCAACAGCAGTTGCTTCGCGGCCGGATTGACGTGGCTGCCCCAGAATGGGCGCCCGTAAAAAGTGCCGCCGATTTCCAAGCGCTGCTGGCGCGGACTGTACTCGCACAGGGATGTGGTTCCGAGCAGCGCTCCCGTCCGCTGTTCGACGACGGCGAACGGCATGGTCGCCGGATCTTCGAGGCGGGCTGCGAAGAGTTCGGCCAGTTCCGCGGCGCTCAAGGGCTGCTCAGCGGCCATGCCGGACCACATCCCGGAGTCCACAAAATCGAAGAGCGGACCGGCATGTGCGGGGGAGAGCGGGACCAGGCTGATGCCGTGTCGGGTCAGGGCAACGTCGTGCTGCATTGCAGCATTGAAGCACCACCGGGGCCGGACTGAAAAGCCCAGGAGGTTAGCGCAGGGTGAACATTGCGTGACGCACCGGCGTGCGGGCAGTTTCACACACGTCAAGCAAAACCGCTGTAGAATGGACGGTCCGTCTTTTTCGATAGGGGAACGTTTCGATGCACGACGCTGATTTGATCCACGAACGGGAGTACGTGGCCGGTCTCTACTCGCGTCTGGATGAGCTGCGGGAGGAAAAGCGCCAACAGCTGGCGCAGGTCCGGCGCGCCGGAGCGGTGGGCACCATGCAGAACGTTTCCGAAAGGGACGCGTTCGCGGCACTGTACGAGGACCGCCTCGCCCAGCTGGACGCCGTCGACGACCGTCTCGTGTTCGGACGCCTTGACCTGGACAGCGGCGAGGCGCAGTACATCGGCCGCATCGGACTGTCCACGGCGGATCTCCAGCGGCTTATGGTCGACTGGCGCGCCCCCGAAGCCGGCCACTTCTACCAGGCGACCGCTTTTGACCGGCAGGGCGTCCGCCGTCGTCGTCACCTGATCCTGCAGGGCCGGGAGGTCAAAGCGATCGAGGACGATGTCCTGGATGCCAGCATGCTGGCGGACAACGCCTCGCTCCAGGGCGAGGGCGCACTCCTTGCCGCCCTGAATTCCAAGCGCACCGGCCGCATGTCGGACATCGTCGGCACCATCCAGTCCGAGCAGGACCGGATTATCCGTTCGTCCATGTCGGGTGCCTTGGTTGTCCAAGGCGGCCCCGGTACCGGCAAGACGGCGGTCGCGCTCCACCGCGCCGCCTACCTGTTGTACACCCACCGTGACCGCCTGAAGTCGGCAGGTGTGCTGCTTGTTGGACCTTCGTCGTCGTTCATGCACTACATCGAGCGGGTCCTGCCGTCCCTCGGCGAGACCGGAGTCGTCATGGCGAGCCTGGGCCGCCTCATGCCCGGTATCCACGCCGTCCCGGAACAGGATCCCGACGTCGCAGCCCTCAAGGGCAAGCTGAACATGGCCGACGTGATTGCGAATGCCGTGGCCAACCGCCAGCGGACTCCCGCCGAGGACCGCATCCTCGAGGTCGATTCCCGCAAGCTCACGCTGTCCGTACGGCAAGTCCGCCGCGCCCGGGACAGGGCACGCGCCACCGGCAAACCGCACAACGAAGCTCGAGTGACGTTCGTGAAGATTTTGCTGCGCGAGCTGACGGAGCAGCTGACGGAGATCGTCGAGGAATCGAACATCGGCAACAATGCCGACCGTTCCTACCTCGCTGAGGACGTCCGCTCGGCACGCGACGTCAGGATCGTTCTGAACTTGTGCTGGATGCCCATGACTCCCGAGAAGCTCGTTTCCGAGCTCTTCAGCAAACCGGCCATCCTGGAGGCCTGCACTCCGCACCTCACGCCGGCGCAGCGTGCGCTCCTGCTTCGCCCCGCGGATGCACCGTGGACGGAAGCCGATGTTCCGCTGCTCGACGAGGCCGCTGAACTCCTCGGCGAGCTCGATCCTGCCGCGGGCAGGGGACTGGCCCAGCAAGAACACGACCGTGCCCGCGACATCGCCAACGCCAAGCAGACACTGGTCAACATGGAGGCCATGGGCGTCGACGTGTTGATGACGGCCGAAGAACTGGCAGACCAGAACCAGGAACGCGAAACACGGCTGACCGCCGCAGAACGTGCCACGAGCGACCGTTCGTGGGCGTTCGGACATATCGTGGTTGACGAAGCCCAGGAACTCTCGCCCATGCAGTGGCGGCTTCTGGTCCGCCGCTGCCCGCTGAAGTCCTTCACGATCGTCGGCGACATCGCCCAGACGAGTTCCTCCGCCGGTGCGAATTCCTGGCAAAGTGCCCTCGCGCCGTCGTTCGGGGACCGCTGGCAGCTCGAAGAACTCACCGTCAACTACCGGACACCCTCGCAGATCGCCGAAGCGGCAGTCCGCATGGCGAACCGCGCTGGGCTGGTTGTTTCTGCTCCCAAGGCCGTTCGCGAAGGCAAATGGTCACCGATCGTGGACCGCGTCGACGAAGCGGGGATGGTAGACCGGCTCGTCGAAATCCTTCCGGAGGAACTGGAAGCGATCGACGGCGGCCTCCTGGCCGTGATTGCCGACGGCGCCCTCCTGCCTCGGGCTGCAGCCGCCCTCCGTGGGGTCTACGGTCACCGTGTGGGCACCGGAGCGGGCAGCTACTCCCAGGACATCGTGGTCATCAGCCCCAAGGAAGCCAAAGGCCTGGAGTTCGACGGCGTGGTTGTTCTTGAGCCAGCCGCGATGCTCAATCACGAGCATGGCAAGGTGGGCGATCTCTACGTCGCCATGACGCGTCCGACGCAGCGGCTGCGCCTCATCACCGCCGCGCCACTGCCGGCGGGTATCGAGCGCTGAGCCATGCGAGCAAGCCGAACGGCAATCCTGCTAACTTAGAACTCGTGTCACACGTAAACAACCTCGAGTCCCAACACAACGACCCGGGCTTTGCCAACATTTGGCAAGAGCTCAAATGGCGCGGCCTGATCCACGTTTCCACGGATGAAACGGAATTGGAAAAGCTCCTCGCCGGGGACCCGATCACGTATTACTGTGGCTTCGACCCCACGGCTCCGTCCCTGCACCTTGGCAACCTTGTCCAGCTCCTGCTCATGCGCCGCCTGCAATTGGCCGGCCACAAGCCGCTCGGCCTGGTGGGCGGTTCCACCGGCCTGATCGGGGATCCGCGCCCGACGGCGGAACGCACCTTGAACACCAAGGACACCGTGTCGGAGTGGGTCGGCTACCTTCAGGCCCAGGTGCGTCGCTTTCTCAGTTTCGAGGGAGACAATGCCGCACGCATGGTGAACAACCTTGACTGGACCGCGCCCCTGAGCGCCATCGATTTCCTGCGCGAAATCGGCAAGCACTTCCGTGTGGGCACCATGCTCCGCAAGGATGCCGTGGCCTCCCGTCTCAGCTCCGATGAGGGCATCAGCTACACCGAGTTCAGCTACCAGATCCTGCAGGGCATGGATTACCTCCAGCTCAACCGCGACTACGGTTGCGTGCTGCAGACCGGCGGCTCGGACCAGTGGGGCAACCTCACGAGCGGTACGGAGCTGATCCGCAAGGTCGCCGGCAAGGTTGTCCACGCCCTGGGGACGCCCCTCATCACCAACTCTGACGGCACCAAGTTCGGTAAGAGCGAAGGCAACGCCATTTGGCTCGACGCCCACATGTGCAGCCCGTACGCCTTCTACCAGTTCTGGCTCAACACTGCGGATGCCGACGTCGTTGACCGCCTCAAGGTCTTCACGTTCCTTAGCCGCGCCGAGATTGAGGAACTCGCAGCCGCTGTTGCCGAGCGCCCGTTCGCCCGCGAAGGCCAGCGCAGGCTCGCTTTCGAGGYCACTTCACTGGTGCACGGAGTGGACGCGACGGAGAAAGTGATCGCTGCTTCGGCTGCACTGTTCGGAAATGGCGATCTCTCGGTTCTGGACGAAGTGACCTTGGCGTCGGCAACTGCAGAGCTGCCGTCTGCCTCGATCGGCGCGGATGGCCTCGGGATCATCGACCTCTTGGTTGCGTCTGGATTGTCCGAGAGCAAGTCCGCTGCCCGCCGCACGGTGGGGGAGGGCGGCGCCTACGTGAACAACAGCAAGGTGACCGACCCCGACGCCGTCATCGACCAGGCGGAACTGCTACACGGCCGGTACCTTTTGCTGCGCCGCGGCAAGAAGAATCTGGCCACCGTCGAAGTGACCGTCTGACGCCTACTTAGCTCCACGGTGTGTTCTTGTGTGGGCGCGCCAGACGGGCTGTTCCATGTTCTATTGCACGCTCCTCCAAGCCGACTTGCGCGGCTCCGGGGGAGCGTGTATCGTTTTCTGAGTCGCTGCCGCTGAAGCGGATAAATTGCGAACAAAATCCCATTGAATGTGAATAATTCGGTTTAGACCAAAAGTCTGGAAATCGGATAATTTATCGACTCTGTGGAGAAATTCGATTCACTTGGGTAAATTTCACGAGAAATCCTGGATTTGCAAAGTTGAAATGAATGAAATAATGTAGAAACATCGCAGCGAGGAAATGCGGAACATTGAATTTGTTCCGAGAAGTATTCGGATTGTGTCTGTTGTTTGAGAACTCAATAGTGTGCCAAGTTTGTTGATACCGATTTGTTTTTATGGATTGGTTGATTTTGCCGGGCCTTGTCCGCTCTTGTGGGTGGGGTCTGGTTTTCAGCTGGTTTCAAATTTTGTGCAGCTGTTTCTGCCGTTATTTCCGGTGGTTGTGGTTGTGTCTGTTTTTGTTTTACTTCAACGGAGAGTTTGATCCTGGCTCAGGATGAACGCTGGCGGCGTGCTTAACACATGCAAGTCGAACGATGATCTCCAGCTTGCTGGGGGGATTAGTGGCGAACGGAATATTGCACAATGGGCGGAAGCCTGATGCAGCGACGCCGCGTGAGGGATGACGGCCTTCGGGTTGTAAACCTCTTTCAGTAGGGAAGAAGCGTAAGTGACGGTACCTGCAGAAGAAGCGCCGGCTAACTACGTGCCAGCAGCCGCGGTAATACGTAGGGCGCAAGCGTTATCCGGAATTATTGGGCGTAAAGAGCTCGTAGGCGGTTTGTCGCGTCTGCTGTGAAAGACCGGGGCTCAACTCCGGTTCTGCAGTGGGTACGGGCAGACTAGAGTGATGTAGGGGAGACTGGAATTCCTGGTGTAGCGGTGAAATGCGCAGATATCAGGAGGAACACCGATGGCGAAGGCAGGTCTCTGGGCATTAACTGACGCTGAGGAGCGAAAGCATGGGGAGCGAACAGGATTAGATACCCTGGTAGTCCATGCCGTAAACGTTGGGCACTAGGTGTGGGGGACATTCCACGTTTTCCGCGCCGTAGCTAACGCATTAAGTGCCCCGCCTGGGGAGTACGGCCGCAAGGCTAAAACTCAAAGGAATTGACGGGGGCCCGCACAAGCGGCGGAGCATGCGGATTAATTCGATGCAACGCGAAGAACCTTACCAAGGCTTGACATGAACCGGTAACGCCTGGAAACAGGTGCCCCGCTTGCGGTCGGTTTACAGGTGGTGCATGGTTGTCGTCAGCTCGTGTCGTGAGATGTTGGGTTAAGTCCCGCAACGAGCGCAACCCTCGTTCCATGTTGCCAGCACGTAGTGGTGGGGACTCATGGGAGACTGCCGGGGTCAACTCGGAGGAAGGTGGGGACGACGTCAAATCATCATGCCCCTTATGTCTTGGGCTTCACGCATGCTACAATGGCCGGTACAAAGGGTTGCGATACTGTGAGGTGGAGCTAATCCCAAAAAGCCGGTCTCAGTTCGGATTGGGGTCTGCAACTCGACCCCATGAAGTCGGAGTCGCTAGTAATCGCAGATCAGCAACGCTGCGGTGAATACGTTCCCGGGCCTTGTACACACCGCCCGTCAAGTCACGAAAGTTGGTAACACCCGAAGCCGGTGGCCTAACCCTTGTGGGGGGAGCCGTCGAAGGTGGGACCGGCGATTGGGACTAAGTCGTAACAAGGTAGCCGTACCGGAAGGTGCGGCTGGATCACCTCCTTTCTAAGGAGCACCATTATCGCCCTTCTTCCTTCCGCATGGTTGGTTGGGGGTGTGTGGAAGCAAAGCCCATTGCGCAGGCGTCTGTTCTGCGGTGGGTGCTCATGGGTGGAATATCAGCAGATAGCGGCCGGGTGGTTTCTTTCCCGCGTTCAGTACGGATGTCCTGTCATTTTTGTGGTGGGGTGTTGTGGAACGGTGCGGGTGGGGGGTTGTCCGGTTTTCGTGTTTGGCACACTGTTGGGTCCTGAGGCAACAGGGCCGTCGGGGGGTGCGTGGCCTGTGTGGGTTGCGTGGTTCCGGGCGGGTTTGTGTGTTTCTGGTTTCCTGGCTGCATTKCTTCGTGTGTTCCCGGTCGTCCCTTTGGGGGTGGCGGGGGTGCGGGGGGTGTGTGGTACGGGGTTGTTGTTTGAGAACTACATAGTGGACGCGAGCATCTAGGCACGCGCATGGTCATTGCCTCTTGTGGGGTGGTGGGGTGTGTGTGTCTTACAGCAATTTCTTTTTATGAACCCGGCCCTTTCGGGGGTTTGGTTCTCTCGAGAAGTTTTTTGATCTTGTGTGGTCAAGTTTTTAAGGGCACACGGTGGATGCCTTGGCATTAGGAGCCGAAGAAGGACGTAGGAATCTGCGATAAGCCTGGGGGAGTTGATAACCGAACGGTGATCCCAGGATGTCCGAATGGGGAAACCCCGCCAGACGCGTTTTGCGTGATCTGGTGACCCGCATCTGAACACATAGGGTGCGTGGGGGGAACGCGGGGAAGTGAAACATCTCAGTACCCGCAGGAAGAGAAAACAAGAGTGATTCCGTTAGTAGTGGCGAGCGAACGCGGATGAGGCTAAACCGTTCCATGTGTGATAGCCGGCGGGCGTTGCATGGGCGGGGTTGTGGGACTTTCCGTACTGGTTCTGCCGGACCGGTGGGGTGAGAGTGCAGGCATAGGTGAACGGTCTTGAAAGGCCGGCCGGAGAGGGTGTTAGCCCCGTAACCGTAATGTTGTGTGCCGCCTGGAGAGGATCCCAAGTAGCACGGGGCCCGAGAAATCCCGTGTGAATCTGTCAGGACCACCTGATAAGCCTAAATACTTCCTAATGACCGATAGCGGACCAGTACCGTGAGGGAAAGGTGAAAAGTACCCCGGGAGGGGAGTGAAACAGTACCTGAAACCGTGTGCTTACAATCCGTCGGAGCCAGTCTGATTCTGGTGACGGCGTGCCTTTTGAAGAATGAGCCTGCGAGTTAGTGTTACGTCGCGAGGTTAACCCGTGTGGGGTAGCCGTAGCGAAAGCGAGTCTGAACAGGGCGAGTGTAGTGGCGTGATCTAGACCCGAAGCGGAGTGATCTACCCATGGCCAGGTTGAAGCGACGGTAAGACGTCGTGGAGGACCGAACCCACTTCAGTTGAAAATGGAGGGGATGAGCTGTGGGTAGGGGTGAAAGGCCAATCAAACTCCGTGATAGCTGGTTCTCCCCGAAATGCATTTAGGTGCAGCGTTGCGTGTTTCTTGCCGGAGGTAGAGCTACTGGATGGCCGATGGGCCCTACAAGGTTACTGACGTCAGCCAAACTCCGAATGCCGGTAAGTGAGAGCGCAGCAGTGAGACTGTGGGGGATAAGCTTCATAGTCGAGAGGGAAACAGCCCAGACCACCAACTAAGGCCCCTAAGCGTGTGCTAAGTGGGAAAGGATGTGGAGTTGCGAAGACAACCAGGAGGTTGGCTTAGAAGCAGCCATCCTTGAAAGAGTGCGTAATAGCTCACTGGTCAAGTGATTCCGCGCCGACAATGTAGCGGGGCTCAAGTACACCGCCGAAGTTGTGGATTTCAGATAGTAGACAAGCCTTCGTGGTTCAGTCGTCTGGAGTGGTAGGGGAGCGTCGTGTGGGCGGTGAAGTCGCGGTGTAAACCAGCGGTGGAGCCTACACGAGTGAGAATGCAGGCATGAGTAGCGAAAGACGGGTGAGAAACCCGTCCGCCGAATGATCAAGGGTTCCAGGGTCAAGCTAATCTGCCCTGGGTAAGTCGGGACCTAAGGCGAGGCCGACAGGCGTAGTCGATGGACAACGGGTTGATATTCCCGTACCGGCGAAGGACCGCCCATGCCAAGCGGGGGATACTAACCGCCCGGAGCCTGCCCAATCACCCTTGTGGTGTGCGGGTTTTGGCCGAGCGCGGGACCTGATCCCGGGAGGTAAGCGTATTAACAGGTGTGACGCAGGAAGGTAGCCGGGCCGGGCGATGGTTGCCCCGGTCTAAGGATGTAGGGTCAGCGATAGGCAAATCCGTCGCTGTGTCTTTGATGACGTTCCTGAGATCTGATGGGACCCCCGTCATGGGGGGATCCGGTGATCCTATGCTGCCTAGAAAAGCATCGGCGCGAGGTTCAAGCCGCCCGTACCCCAAACCGACACAGGTGATCAGGTAGAGAATACCAAGGCGATCGAGAGAATTATGGTTAAGGAACTCGGCAAAATGCCCCCGTAACTTCGGGAGAAGGGGGGCCCCAACCTTGAACACCACTTGCTGGTGGGAGGGGATCGGGGCCGCAGAGACCAGGGGGAAGCGACTGTTTACTAAAAACACAGGTCCGTGCGAAGTCGCAAGACGATGTATACGGACTGACTCCTGCCCGGTGCTGGAAGGTTAAGAGGACCGGTTAGCCGCAAGGCGAAGCTGAGAATTTAAGCCCCAGTAAACGGCGGTGGTAACTATAACCATCCTAAGGTAGCGAAATTCCTTGTCGGGTAAGTTCCGACCTGCACGAATGGAGTAACGACTTCCCCGCTGTCTCAACCATAAACTCGGCGAAATTGCAGTACGAGTAAAGATGCTCGTTACGCGCAGCAGGACGGAAAGACCCCGAGACCTTTACTATAGTTTGGTATTGGTGTTCGGAGTGGCTTGTGTAGGATAGGTGGGAGACGTTGAAGCCCTCACGCCAGTGGGGGTGGAGTCATCGTTGAAATACCACTCTGGTCACTTTGGACATCTAACTTCGGCCCGTGATCCGGGTCAGGGACAGTGCCTGATGGGTAGTTTAACTGGGGCGGTTGCCTCCTAAAAAGTAACGGAGGCGCCCAAAGGTTCCCTCAGCCTGGTTGGCAATCAGGTGTCGAGTGTAAGTGCACAAGGGAGCTTGACTGTGAGAGAGACATCTCAAGCAGGGACGAAAGTCGGGACTAGTGATCCGGCGGTACATTGTGGAATGGCCGTCGCTCAACGGATAAAAGGTACCTCGGGGATAACAGGCTGATCTTGCCCAAGAGTCCATATCGACGGCATGGTTTGGCACCTCGATGTCGGCTCGTCGCATCCTGGGGCTGGAGTAGGTCCCAAGGGTTGGGCTGTTCGCCCATTAAAGCGGTACGCGAGCTGGGTTTAGAACGTCGTGAGACAGTTCGGTCCCTATCCGCTGCGCGCGCAGGAAATTTGAGAAGGGCTGTCCTTAGTACGAGAGGACCGGGACGGACGAACCTCTGGTGTGTCAGTTGTACTGCCAAGTGCACCGCTGATTAGCTACGTTCGGATGGGATAACCGCTGAAAGCATCTAAGCGGGAAGCTCGCTTCAAGATGAGATTTCCATACACCTCGTGTGTGAGAGGCCCCCAGCCAGACCACTGGGTTGATAGGCCGGATGTGGAAGACAGGACTAAAGACTGTTGAAGCTGACCGGTACTAATAGGCCGACAACTTACACCACACAAACACGATCACTGCTTGCGTCCACTATGTGGTTCCCGAACAACAACCCGCCACCGGGTGTGTTCCATGGAACCAACAACTGAATAACAACACCACCGAACCCTTCACCGGGTCCGGACAAGTTGTAACCACGTATCTTCCCACCCCGCACCCACGTGTGTGCGGGGACGGGTAACAGGGTTACGGCGGTCATAGCGTGGGGGAAACGCCCGGTCCCATTCCGAACCCGGAAGCTAAGACCCACAGCGCCGATGGTACTGCACCCGGGAGGGTGTGGGAGAGTAGGACACCGCCGGACAACCATTCACCGGCCAGGCCCCGACACACCGTGTCGGGGCCTGACCCACTTAAAAC
>NZ_JBFTPW010000015.1:0-134844 GCF_056398685.1 Arthrobacter sp. 01T428
CTCACCACCGCGGCCTCCCCGACCTCCCTGCTGGACACCAACACCACCATGGGCCTGCAGGTCACCGTCGATAACTGCTCCACCGCCTGGACCGAAGCCGGCACCGCCCCCGCCTACACCTACACCTGCTCCGGCACCACCACCAGCGTGCTCGCCTCCCGCCCCGTCATCGGCGCCAACCTCACCCTGGCCAACCTCACCTCGGTCACCGCCGGACACACCGACAACCTCCGCGTCACCCTCACCCTGCCCTCCACCGCAGACAACACCCTGCAGAACCAGAGCAGCACCATCGCCTTCAGCTTCACCGGCACCCAGCGCACCGCCACCAACCAGTAACACCCCCACCCAGCCAGCCCTCCGCCGTCGAGCCCCCCATGCAAACGACGGCGGAGGGCCTTCCACAAGAACGGAGACCCAGCCATGACCGCATCACTGGTCCGCCCCCGGCGGGTCTCCCGAACGGCCACCACGACGGCGACGCCCGGCTCGGGCAAGAACCCGGGTGTTGCGTCGAAGATTGCCCGGGCGCTGGTCAGCGTCATCACCACCACGATCATGGTCGCGGCAGTGGCTGCGTTCCTTTTCCTCGCGGTCGGGCCCCGCGTCCTCGGCTACCAGACCAGCACCATGCTCACCGGCTCGATGTCGCCGCTGATCAACCCGGGAGACGTGGTTGTCACCGTTCCCGTGGCGGTCCAGAACCTGAAGGTCGGGGACATCATCACCTACCACATTCCGGTGGAGGACCAGCGGGTGGAGACCCACCGGATCATCGACCTGACGGTGAACAACCAAGGCACTGCCACCGTCCGCACCAAGGGCGACGCGAACAACGGCGCCGACCCCTGGACAGCAACGTTGGCCGGAGGCCAGGTAGACCGCCAGGTGTTCACCGTCCCGTACCTGGGCAACGCGATCCGCGCTCTTCGTGATCCCGTGGTCCTGAAGGTCCTGATGTATGGCGCTCCGGCCGCCCTGGTGGTCATGGTTCTCGTCTCCATCTGGCGGAAAAAGCCCGAAGGCGACGGCGAGGTGGACACCAGCGCCGCCCTGCCGGCCTTTGACCGTCGCCCGCTCAAGCGCCTGGCACGGGAAATGAAAAGCAAGGAGGCCGCCGAGAAGTTCGCGGCCGCCTACGCCAAGATGCTTCCCCAGCGTGTGGACAAGATCAGCCACGCACTGAGTACCGGCGACAGCGACCTCGCGATGGATGCGGTGCTCAGCCTGAAAACCAGCTCCTCGATGGTGGGTGCGCTCCGGATGGAACAGCACTGCGTCCGCCTCGAACACGCCTTGGTCACAACCGATCACACCGCGGCAGCCCACGCCGGGGAACTCGTCCGCCAGCACCAACCCCAGCTGGAAAAAGCCCTGGGCGGTCACACCACCCGGCGCGCCGCGTAAAATCCTCTTCACAGAACCGAACCGGATGCCCTGCCCTTACCGCATGAAAGCGGTGAGAATGGAATGGACCACCGGGCCTGACAGAAAGCCGCTGACCTTGCGTAGAAGCCGGAGCACCGCCGACGCAGCGCAGACGCCTGCGTTGGGGCGCGTCGCCGCGGTCCTGGCAGCGGCTGCGGTGTTGGTCTTCGCTCCCGGCATCGCGCAGGCCGCGTTCTCTGGAATGGACTCGGCGTCAACCAGCGTAGGTACCATGTCAATGCCTGCCCCAACCGGTGCCAGTGTTACCGCCACTTGTGTAGCCCGTAGCCTGATCGTCATTGTCGACAACTATGGAACAGTCCCGCGCGCGACGTCATACGAGTTTTCGGTTGTAAACCCCGGCGGATCCACTTTCTCAGCGCCTAGTGGAACTTACACCAAGTCCCCAGCAGCCAAGGGCACGTGGACCTACCAGATCCGGGGGCTGTATCAGGTATCTCCCGGCAACGTGTGGACGGGTCAATATTTCCAAGGAACGGTGGTGTGCTGACGGAACGGCCGCTCTGAGCGAAATCGGTGGTCGCGTGTCGGTGGCCTCTATAGAGTTGCCCCATGAGCCAGCCTGCCACGCCTCCAGTTCCCCCCGTCGCCAAGAAGGTGCCGCACACCCGCGAGCACCACGGCGATGTTTTCGTGGACAACTACGAATGGCTCCGGGACAAGGAATCCTCCGAGGTCATTGAGCACTTGAAGGCTGAAAATGCCTACCAGGAAGCCGTCACCGCACACCAGGAACCGCTGCGGGAGGCGATCTTCCAGGAAATCAAGGGACGCACCCAGGAGACGGACCTCTCGGTCCCCAGCCGCAGGGATGGCTGGTGGTACTACACCCGCTCTGTCGAGGGCAAGGAGTATGGCATCCAGTGCCGCGTCCAGGCCGCGAACTCGGGCAACCCGGTGGCGGACTGGACCCCGCCAGCGGTGGAACCCGGCGTCGAACTCCAAGGCGAAGAAGTCCTGCTGGACGGGAACGCCGAGGCGGAAGGCAAGCCGTTCTTCTCCATTGGCGGTACTGCCGTGACGTTGGATGGCCACCTCTATGCCTACGCCGTGGACAACTCCGGCGAGGAACGCTTCACGCTCCGCATCAAGGACCTGCGCACGGGTGAACTTCTGCCCGACGTCATCGAGAACATCTTCTACGGCGTGGCCTTCTCCCCCGACGGCACCCGGATCTTCTACACCGTGGTTGACGATTCCTGGCGCCCGTACCAAGTAAAGTCGCACGTCCTGGGCACGCCCGTCAGTGAAGACGAGGTCATCTACCAGGAGGACGACGTCGCAATGTGGCTCGGATTCGAGCTCTCCTCCGACCGGAGGTACCTCGTGCTGAGCATCGGCTGCTCGGAATTCAGCGAGACGCGCCTGCTGCGCTTCGACGATTTCGACGCCGGCCTGTCCACCGTGATTTCCCGCGACGAACACATCCTCTACGAGGCCGAGCCGTTCCTCCTCGATGGTGTTGATGGACAAAAAGCTGAGACCATCCTCCTGACCCACAACAAGGGCGCCATCAACTCGATGGTGTCCATCGCGGACCCGGCCGAGTTCGCCAAGCCGCTGTCCGAGCAGAACTGGCGCACCGTCGTCGGGCATTCCGACGCCGTTCGCGTCAACGGAGCGGGCGTCACCTCGACGCATCTGGTGGTGTCGGTACGGCAGGACACGATCGAACGCGTGCAGGTGCTTCCGCTCGCCGGGCTGGGAACCGCCGCGCAAGGCGCCGCCGTGGAGCCCGCCTTCGACGAGGAGCTGTACACGGCCGGCGTGGGTGGAACCGACTATGAAGCGCCGGTGATCCGCATCGGGTACACGTCCTACTTCACGCCGTCGCGCGTGTACGACTTCGTGCTGCCCACCGCCGCGCTGCCGCACGGCGAACTGCTGCTGCGGAAGGAAAGCCCGGTGCTGGGCGGGTACACCGCGTCCGACTACGTGGCCACCCGGGAATGGGCGACGGCGGCGGACGGCACGCGCGTCCCGCTGTCCGTGTTGCGGCACGCCTCCCTTGCGCGGGACTCAAGCGCCGCCGGCCTGGTGTACGGCTATGGCTCGTACGAGGTCAGCATGGATCCCGGCTTCGGCGTGGCCAGGCTGTCCCTCCTCGATCGCGGAATCGTCATGGTGATCGCCCACATCCGCGGCGGCGGCGAGCTCGGCAGGCGCTGGTACGACGACGGCAAGAAGCTCAACAAGAAAAACACCTTCACCGACTTCATCGCGGCAACGGACTGGCTCGCGTCCTCCGGTTGGGTGGCGCCGGAGCGGATCGCGGCCATGGGCGGCTCCGCGGGCGGCCTGCTGATGGGCGCCGTGGCCAACCTCGCGCCGGAAAAGTACGCGGCGATCGTGGCGGCCGTGCCGTTCGTGGACGCGCTCAACACCATCCTGGACCCCGAGCTGCCGCTCTCCGCGCTCGAGTGGGAAGAATGGGGCAACCCCATCACGGATCCCGAGGTGTACGAGTACATGAAGTCCTACACCCCGTACGAGAACATCCGGGCCGTTTCGTACCCGCAGATCGCGGCGGTCACGTCCTTCAACGACACCCGCGTGCTCTACGTTGAACCGGCCAAATGGGTCCAGGTGCTGCGTTCCGAGACCACGGGCACGGCGCCCATCGTCATGAAGATCGAGATGGACGGTGGACACGGCGGAGCATCGGGACGGTACGTGCAGTGGCGCGAGCGCGCGTGGGACTATGCCTTCGTCGCGGACTCCCTTGGCGCCGTCGAACTGCTACCTGGAGCCGGACTCAAGTAACGTTCTCGATAGTAGGCTTCCCGTTGGGGGACGGACCGGACAGTAGGAGCGTAGCTTGACTGACAATGCATCGTTGCCAAACCGGGCCTTGGTGGCCGACCCTGACCCGGCCCGTCTCGCCGAGACGGTTGCAGCGCTCGCCGCGGCAGGGTTCATGGTTCGTTCAGTGCCCGACGCCGGTTCACTTGCGGCCGCGCTGGAAAGCGAACCGTGGGACGTGCTGGTGGTGGACAACGACCTCCGGGAGTTCCTTCCCCGAAACAGCGTTCCGGTTTTGCTCTTGTTGGACCCGGAGGATGAGCTGGATGTCGCTGCCCTGGAAGCCTGGACGATTGCCGATTTTGCCTACAGGAGCCAGCCTCCCGTCATTCGTGCACACAGGGCCTTGGTACTGATAGCCCGCGCCGCCGAACGGACGCGCCGCCGTTCGGAAGCCGAGTCGCTGAGGGAGAGCCTGCGGAAGGTATCCGCGGCGATCCGGTCAACCATTGATCCAGGCCTGATTGCCCGGCACCTGGTCGACGGAATCGGCGAGGCCTTGGGCGCGGAACACGTCTGGTTCACGACGTTCCCGGATACCCGGGTGCCGCAGGTGAGCGCCGAATGGAACGCTCCCGGACTGGTGCCGGGAGTCCTGCCGGGAGAACTCACTGACGAAATCGCCACGTTCGAACTGGCGGAACGGTTGTGGGCAGAAGCGGAAGTGCAGCCGCTGCCCAAACGGGCTCCCTCGGGTGAATCCGGTGGTGCGGGTGATACCGGTGGTGCGGGGGCGCCGTCGGCCTCTGTTGTGGTGCCGGTAGGCGAGGGAGACCTCGTTCTCGGGGTCATCTGGATCGCCCGCCCGGACACGGCGCAGGAATGGACCCGGGCCGAAATAGGCCTGATTCAGCACGTCTCGGGGAACTTGGCGTATGGCCTGATGCAGAGCCACCTGATCGGCGCGCAACAGCAGGTCATGTACAAGCTCCAGGAACTCGACCAGGCCAAGACCGACTTCCTCACCACCGTGAACCACGAACTCCGAACCCCCCTGACGTCCATCACGGCATACCTGGACATGATCCGCGCTGGCGCCGGTGGACCTCTTCCCGCGGGCGTCGAGCGGATGGTCGATGTCATTTCGCGAAATGCCGAGCGGCTCCGACGGCTGATCGAAGACATGCTCACAGTCTCGCACCAGGACACTTCCGGCGACCTCGAACTGAGCCGCGTGAATGTGGGCACCCTGCTCAGGCTTGTTGTCTCGACGTTGCAGCCGCTCGCCGACTCCCGTTCGCTGTCCCTCACTGTGATGCATGCGCCCGGAACCATGACCGTCCAGGCCGACGAGGCCAAGCTCGAGCAAGTCTTCGCCAACATCATCAGCAACGCGATCAAGTTCACGCCCAACGGCGGCCACGTCGCGGTCAGCAGCGGGGTCACCTCGGACCCGGGGACGGTACCCAGCGTGGTGGTGCGCGTGGAGGACACCGGCGTCGGGATCCCCGAAACCGAGATCGAGCAGGTGTTCACACGGTTCTTCCGCGCTTCAAACGCCTCCACTGCGGCCATCCCCGGGAGCGGGCTTGGCCTGGCGATTGCCCACGACATTGTGGAACGCCATTCCGGCCGGCTCGACGTCGAGTCCGCCCTGGGCGTAGGAACCACGGTTTCAGTCCGGCTCCCGCTGGATACGGAGAGCTAAGGGGCGGCGTCTCTGGGCGGGGCTTGTACCGTCCTGACCTTCTTTGAATTGGGAAAGCGCTTACGACACGGCAAGTCGCGTCATTCCAGGGCTCAACCGCGTCAAACAGGGTCAGGAACGGCAGCTCCCGGCGTCGGACAAATAAAACACCGCCCCTGGGCGGTGGCCCGGGGCGGTGCGTGGAGCTTCTTCTTGCCCGTCTACCCAAGTAGCTAGCAGTAGATGCCGTTATGAGGCGCCAAAACGGCAGCTAGTGCGAGTCAGTTGGGCCACCAACCGATCTGAGCGTAGTTCACAACAGTGCCGGTGGTAACCGTCGTTACTGTTGTGCCGGTGGTGTCGTGCGTGGTCTTCGGTGCGGCATTGGCAGGGGTGACAAATCCGCCAATAGCCAGCAGGCCCGTCATGAGCAGTGTTGCGGCGAATTTTTTCATGCGATGCTCCTTTGAGCCGTGAAAATCCGAAGTTGACTTTCCCAGCGTAAAGAGCGTTGTTAAAGGTTCGCTTAAGATTGGGTCAGTTTTCCGATGTCTTTGCGGCTAGGCGGTAACCAACGCCACGCACGGTTTCCACCCACCGCGGCGACTGCGCCGAGTCGCCGAGCTTCCGCCGCAGATTGGCGATGTGCACCTGGATCGCGCGCTCTTCGGATTCGCTGACAAAGCCTCCGGTTTCGTACTCCCTGGCATGGAGCCAGCGGGCAAGCCCCGTGGTGCTTCGCACAACGCGCCCGGCCTCCATGAGGGCCTGAAGAAGGTCGAACTCGGTGCGGGTCAATTGCACCTCTTCGGTTCCCACCCGGGTGGTCCGCGTGGCTACGTCCAGGAAAAGGCCATTGTGTTCCAGTCCCGATGGCTCAGCCGCCGGCAGCGCAGGTGTGGGTCCGGTTGGCGAGTTCGACGCCGGGGCCGGCGGCAGCTCCGCCGTCGGGCTCCCTCCGGAGCTGCTCAAAAGCTTGCTGCCACGCGGCCGCCGAAGGAGCGTCTCAACCCGGGCCAGGAGTTCGCGCGGCCGGAAGGGCTTGGTGACGAAGTCGTCGGCGCCGATGGCCAGCCCTTGCAGGGTGTCCACTTCACGTGCCCGGGCGGTGAGCATGATGATGTAGGCGTCACTGAACTCGCGGACGCGGCGGGTGACCTCGATCCCGTCAATGTCGGGCAGGCCAAGGTCCAAGGTGATCACGTCGGGGTTGTGAAGGCGGACCGCATCCACGCCGTCGACGCCGTTTCCGGCCGCGTAAACCTCCAGGCCCGATGCCTCGAGGACGGCATGGACTACCTCACGGATGTCATCGTCATCCTCGATTACTACAGCCACGCCCGATGCGCCCACTTCAAGATCCCCATCTCTCTTATGCTCAGCCCACCTTAACACCAGCGGTACCTGCTATTCTCGCGCATGTCGGCGTAAGTCCGCTTTACGCGCGCGCCCGCGGCCGTGCCGGCGTCGCGGCGGGGCTATTTCCGGCACTCTTCCTGGTCGCACTGCTCACCTGATCTGGAGCTCTCGCCTCACGAACGCGATAAGCAGGTTCCGCGATGTTTCCACCGGAAGGGACGAACCCCGCGCATAGCACTGGACGGCGAGGCCATCCACCATGGCTGCAGTCTCGATGGCGAAACCTTGGGGATCGTCACAGACGAAGGATCCCTCGCTGACGCCGCGCTCGGTGATCTCGCGCAAGGCGCTGCGCCAGCCGTCGTAGTGTTCGCCCATCCAGCGTCCGTAGGCTTCGTCCCTGGCCGCAGCGGACCAGAAATCGAACCAGATCAGCCAGTGCCGGCGGGAACTCGCATCCGAGCCGAACATCCCCTCGAGGAAAAACAGCAGTTCCCTAGTAGGGTCGCCGGACCCTCTGGCGCTCTCCTGCAGGGGAACGTAGAAGTCTGCGGTCTCCGCCTTGACTACTTCCATCAGGACTTCGTCGAGACTCTTGAAATGGTAGGTGATGGTCCCGGGTGACACTCCGCAGGCTTTTGAAATGTCGCGGATCAGGACATTGAACAGTCCTTTGTCCGCGATCAGGTCCCGCGCGGCGTCAACCACCAGCTGGCGCCGCACTTCAGTAGGGTGCCGCTGCCGTTCGCCGGCAGTCTTGGCGCGGGGCCGCTCTTCGTGGTCCTTGGTGGTCGCCGTCATGTCGCTCGTCCCCGTTTCCCCTGCTCAGGCCGATGTCCGACTGATGCGCTTCTCAAAGGTCTCTTCAAAGAATAGTTGCTCTTTATTTCTTCCGCGAACGATCTAATTCATGTACTGTACGAATAAATCGTCCGGGAGAGCAATAGTTCCCTGAATAACCGCCCTGTAGCAAAGGGCCATTTCACCGGGAAGGCCCCAATTGTGACCGGATGGTACCGAAGACCAGATGTGCTGATGGTGCTGTCTTCCGCGCCCACATACGTGGCTACCCGAGAGGCCCTGAAAGTGATGGACCCCCAGGACCTGACGCCGCTGCGCTACTTGGGTGCCGCCGTCGTGCTTGGCTTGGTGCTGCTGATCCGGCGGCAGCGGCTTACGCTGCGGGGTGGTGACATTCCGAGGATGCTTGTCGCGGGATTACTGGGGTATGCGGGCTTCGGCCTGCTCCTGAACCTCGGGCAGACGACCGTTCCGGCCGGAACAGCGAGTCTCCTGCTGAATATCTCGCCCGTCTTCGCGTTCGTCCTCGGTCATCTGATGTTGCGGGAGAGAACGTCAGGCCTGGGCTACTGCGGGATGCTGCTTGCCGTAGGAGGCGTCGTAGCCATTACGCTGGGCGATTCCGCGGCCGTCGGCTTCAACGGCGATGCCTTGTACATCGTGGCAGCCGCACTTCTCCTGTCGGCATTCCTCATCGTCCAGCAGCCCCTGCTGGCACGCGTCCCTCCGCTCGAAGTGGTCTTCTGGGGATCCCTCATCGGCGGAGTGGCGACCGTGCCGACCGCCCGGTTCGCAGCGACGCCGTCCGAGTTCACGTGGAACGCTTGGCTGGCATTGGCCGTGCTCGTGGTGATTTGCACCGTGGTGGGCTACGGTTTCTGGAACGTTTCGCTCTCGCGGACCAGCGTGGCAGAGGGCGGTTCTCTCCTGTACGTCGTGCCGGTGCTGTCCCTGCTGCTCGGGTGGATTTTGCTCGGCGAAGTCCCGGGTGTCGCCTCGCTCCTCGGCGGCGCGGCCGCATTGGCCGGCGTCATCTTGCTCTCCCGGGCAACCGCATCCATCGCACCCGAGAAAGAACTGGAGCCCGCACCATGACCGTCCCCCAAGCAGCTCGCAGTGGATGCTATTTCCGCGCGCGCCACTCCGAGTCAAGCATCGCGTAGATGACTTCGGTGGACCATTGGCCCTTGTAATGCCAGTTGTCCACGAGCTCGGCTTCGCGGCGCATCCCAAGCCGTTCGCACAATCCCGACGACGAGGTGTTCAGGGCATCCAGCTTGGCCTCGATCCGGTGGAACATGAGGGTTTCAAAACCCAGGCGGAGCACGGCTTCGGCCGCTTCTGCGGCGTAGCCCTGGCCTCGGCTTTCCGGCGCCAAGATCCAGCCGATTTCGGCCTGCCCCGTGCCCGGCAGCCACTTGAGCACCACTTCGCCAAGCAAGCCCGGCGTGTCCGCGCGCTCTATGGCGAGGCACACCCAGTCGCCCTCTTGTTCGAAAGAGAAGTTGGCGTAGCGGCCCAACGCTTCCATGGACTGCGTGAGGGTCAATTCCTGCCGGAGCAGGAAGCGCGCCGTCTCGGGCAGAGACTGGTAGGCGTGAAATCGCTCCAGGTCAGTGGCCTCGAACCTGCGAAGCACGAGCCTCGGAGTCCGGATGGGCAGTTCGATGAGCGGCATGACTCGAGGCTACTACGTTGGGGTTTTTGGGGGTCTGGATCCGTCCCGCCGAGCGATCTCCTCTTGACAGTTCAAGCAAACTGGGATTACCTAATGAACATTCGGTAAATAAAGCTGGAGGCAATGACGCATGGTTGAGACCACCCTTTCTGGCGCAGCGCAGCACCAGATTCTCAAGAACGACTACGCCTCCGAGTGGATGGGCCTGGAGGTACTCAAGGTCGACGACGGCCACGCCACCGTCCGCATGAAGCTCCGGCAGGAAATGCTCAACGGCTTCGGAATGGCCCACGGCGGAATGATCTTCGCCTTCGCCGATTCAGCTTTTGCACTGGCATGCAACCCGGCCAACCCCTCGCCGTCGGAAGCCGACACCATAACTGTCGCCGCCGGCGTCGACATCAACTTCCTCAAGCCGGCCTATCAAGGCCAGGTGATCACCGCCGTCGCGAACCGTCGCGCCAACAACGGCCGCAGCGGCCTGTACGACATCCAAATCTTCGCGGCCGACGCAAGCGAACCTTCCGCCGTCGGGTCGCCCGAAGAACCGGGCAGCTACGGCGAGCTCATCGCCGAGTTCCGTGGCCGCAGCCGCACCATCTCCAAGAAGTAGGAAGACCATGACACAGAACACCGTCGCCGCTCCCGACGCACCGCTTAACACTGCACAGCTAGATCGCGAAGAAACCATCTCCCGCGACGAGCTCGAGGCCTTGCAGCTGAGCCGCCTCCAGCACACCGTGGCCTACGCCTACGATCGCGTGCCGCTGTACAAGCGCAAGTTCGACGACGCCGGCGTCCACCCTTCCGATCTCCGCGAACTGTCCGATCTCGGCAAGTTCCCGTACACCACCAAGGAAGACCTCCGCCAGGAATACCCCTTCGGCATGTTCGCCGTGCCGCAAGACGAAGTAGCCCGCATCCACGCGAGCTCCGGAACCACTGGCCGGCCAACCGTCGTCGGGTACACCAAGAACGACCTCGCCAACTGGGCCACGCTGGTGGCCCGCTCGCTCCGCGCTTCCGGCGTCCGGCCGGGCATGAAGGTCCACAACGCCTACGGCTACGGCCTGTTCACCGGCGGTTTGGGCGCCCACGCCGGTGCCGAAGCGCTCGGCTGCACCGTCATCCCGATGTCCGGCGGCCAGACCGAACGCCAGATCCAGCTGATCCAGGACTTCAAGCCGGACGCGATCCTGGCGACCCCGACCTACCTGCTCACAATCGCCGACGCGATGGCGCACATGGGTGTGGATCCGGCGTCGACCTCGCTCAAGTACGCCGTGCTCGGAGCCGAACCGTGGACCGAGGAAATGCGGCACGAGCTCGAAACCACTATGAACATCAAGGCCTGCGACATCTACGGGCTCTCGGAAGTCATGGGCCCGGGCGTCGCCGGTGAGGCCGTGGAGACCCAGGACGGTTGCCACATCTGGGAAGACCACTTCCGCCCCGAAATCATCGATCCGTTCGATCCCTCCCGCGGGGAAAGTGCCGTGCTGGCCGACGGCGAGCCGGGCGAACTCGTCTTCACTTCGCTCACCAAGGAAGCGCTGCCGATCATCCGGTACCGCACCAAGGACCTCACCCGTCTGCTGCCCGGCACCGCCCGCCCCGCGCACCGCCGCATGGGCCGCATCACCGGACGCAGCGACGACATGATCATCCTGCGCGGCGTGAACCTCTTCCCTTCACAAATCGAGGAAATCGCGCTCCGCATCCCCGAGCTCAGCCCGCACTTCCAACTCGAGCTCACCCGCCCCGAAGGCAAGCGCATGGATTCGCTGACGGTCAAGATTGAGCGCCGCGAGAACGTTTCGGTCGAGGCGGGCACGACGGCGGCACACGCCCTGCGCGAACAGATCAAGATCCACGTGGGTTCTTCGTGCGTGGTGGACGTCGTGGAGCCGGGTTCGCTTGAGCGCTCCAACGGCAAGCTGCGCCGCGTCTACGACATGCGACCCAAGAGGTAACGTGGCCGGGCGCATGCGCGAATCAACCGACCGTTCATGAGAAAATGGCCAGCATGCCTAGTGAAACAGTAACCAAGCGGGGACGCCCCGGATACGACCAGCAATCAGTGCTGCTCATCGCCGTCGACGTCTTCAACCGGCACGGTTACGACGCCACATCCATGGGCATTCTGGCCGAAAACCTGGGCATCTCAAAATCGGCCATCTACCACCACGTGCCGTCCAAGGGCGACCTCCTGAAGCTCGCCCTCGAGCACGCGCTGGGTGGGCTCGAGGCCATCCTGGAACAGCCCGAGGCTGTTACCGGGGCGGCCGATGCACGCCTTGAGTTCGTCCTGCGGCAGACCATCGCCGTGCTGGTGGACCGGCTGCCGTTCGTCACGCTGCTCCTGCGTCTCCGCGGCAACACCGACATTGAGCGCGATGCCCTGGAACGGCGTCGTGCCTTCGACCACAAGGTGGCCGCGTTGATCTCGGCCGCCCGCGAAGAAGGCACGCTGCGCCAGGACATCGACCCCCGCACCGTGACCCGGCTCCTGTTCGGGACCATCAACTCGATCGTGGAGTGGTACAAACCGGGCGGCTCGCTCTCCCCGCAGCGCCTGGCCGACGACGTCATCACCATGGCGTTCGACGGCCTCCACGCCTCGGCGTAGGTCGCCCCTGGCTTCCCCCTGCCCCCTCAGACGCTCGCTCACATATACGGCACTTTCAACCGACGCCCGCTCACATATACGGCACTTTCGACCGACGCTCGCTCACATATATCCCCAATTGGCAGAACGCCCGCTCACTAAAAAGTGAGCGGGCGTTCTGCGTGGTGCTGTGATGCTTTTCAGAGCTGGTATTCGGCCTGGATACCCAGGCTTTCATGGACGCAAAGGACGTTGTTTTCCGTGTCCATGAACCAGGCGCAACGGTCGGCGTCGGTGGTACAAATGTGGTGTTCTGTCTTGAGATCCGGGAGATCGTAATCCCGGAATTCGACGCCGTTCGCCTCCATTTCGTCGACTGTCCGCTCGATGTCGCTGACTTCAAAGGAAAGGGCAGTGTGCGACGAGTGCATGCCGTCCTTGATGGGCATCAACTGCAGCATGGGACCGCCGTCGATGCCGAACAAATCATTTCCATCCCAGGTCATGCCGCGATGAGGGAGGCCGAGTTTCTCCGCGTAGAAGCTGCGGGCTCGGTCCACGTCGTCGACGGGCAAGACGGTTGTGGCTGTTCTGAGTGCTAGGTTCATTTCGCCACCTCCTACGCAAAAAATCTTACGCCGAGCGGGATCGGAAAGACCTTGTGGCCGCGCGTCCGCCTAGACCGTTGTCAGGGCGACAGCCTCGGCCTACTATGTGCACAGCCCCCTCGCAGGGGAACAACTCCGGGACCTTCCCTCAACGGGTGATGGGAGCACCTTAGGAGGCCCGAGTCCTGGACATCACGGGACGGGAAGACAATGACCAAATATCTATTCGAAGCAAACTACGTAGGCGACGGAATCAAGGGGCTGTTGCGCGAGGGTGGCACCAAGCGCCGCGATGCTGTGGTCGATGCACTCAAATCCGTAGACGGATCGCTCGAGAGTTTCTACTACGCTTTCGGGGAGACCGACGTCGTCGGAGTCTTCGAGATCCCGGACGCGGCTAGCGCCGCCGCCCTCTCACTCATGATCAATGCGACAGGCGCTGTGCGCCTGCATTTGAAGCCGCTCATGACGGTGGAGGATCTCGACGAAGCTGCCAAGAAGACCCCGACATACCGCGCCCCCGGGCAATAAAACGAACATCGGTCCGGAACGCTCCCCAGTGATGGGGAGCGTTCCGTATGCAGTACACAAGTGAGCGGGCGTCCAGCCAAACCCCCACATACGTGAGCGAGCGTCCGGCCAAACACCCACACGAGTGAGCGGGCGTCCGGCCAAACACCCACATACGTGAGCGAGCGTCGGTAGGGGAGGCTACTTCTCCACGAGGGTCAGGACGTCGTAGGTGGCTACGATTTCGTCGTTCTGGTTGGTCAGGACGGCGTCCCAGGCTACTTCGCCGTAGTCGTCGGTCTCGCGCGGAGTGATCTTCTTGGCCGTAAGCGTGACCCGGATCGAATCCCCGGCGGCAACGGGAGTGATGAAGCGCAGGTTCTCCAGCCCGTAGTTGGCCAGGACGGGGCCCGGTGCCGGCTCCACGAACAGGCCGGCGGCCCAGCTGAGCAGCAGGTACCCGTGCGCCACGATTCCCGGGAAGAACGGATTGGCTTCGGCTGCTTTCTGGTTGGTGTGGGCGTAGAAGGTGTCGCCGGTGGAGTTGGCGAAGGCCGTGATGTCGTCCAGGGTGACCTGCCGCAGTTCGGACCGCACGGCGTCGCCGATCCGCAGGGTTGCCAGCGACTTCCGGAACGGGTGCGTACCTTCGGTCTCCACTGTGAAGTTGCGGTCCGCGCCCGTGTGCCAGACGCCGGTCACGGCAGTGAGCATGTTCGGCGAGCCCTGGATCGCGGTGCGCTGCATGTGGTGCATGACGGAACGGATACCACCGAGTTCCTCGCCACCACCGGCGCGGCCCGGCCCACCGTGGACCAGGTGCGGCACAGGCGAACCATGCCCGGTTGACGAGCGGGCGTCCTCGCGGTTGAGCATCAGGACACGGCCGTGGTGTGCCGCGATTCCCGTCACCAATTCCCGGGCAACAGCAGGATCGTTGGTGCACACGGAGGCCACCAGCGAGCCGCCACCGCGGGCGGCGAGGCGGACGGCGTCGTCGAGGTCCGAATAGCCGATCACGGACGACACCGGACCGAAAGCCTCGAGCGAGTGGACGGCTTCCGAGTCCACGTCGGCCCAGCTCAGGACAACGGGCGACATGAACGCGCCGCCCTCCACGACGCCGATGGTGCCGTCCAGCGAGGTGACCGACGGCGAATCCAGCGTCCCGTACGCGAGCTCGCCACCGGCGTCGAGCATTGACTGCACTGCCGCGCGGACGTCGGCGAGCTGCTCGAGCGACGCGAGGGCGCCCATCGTGACGCCCTCTGCCCTGGGGTCGCCGACGACGACGCGCTCGTCCACGCGCGCGCCGATGGCGGAGACGACGTCGGACACCAGCGCCTGGGGCACGATGGTGCGGCGGATCGAGGTGCACTTCTGACCGGCCTTGACCGTCATTTCGGTGACGACCGACTTGATGAAGGCGTCGAACTCGGGGGTGCCGGGCACGGCGTCGGGTCCGAGGATGGCCGCGTTGAGGGAGTCGGTTTCGGAGGTGAAGCGGACGCCGCCCTGGACCACGTTGGCGTGGGACTTGAGCGAGTTGGCGGTGGAGGCGGAACCGGTGAAGGCGAGAATGTCGCGGTAGTCGAGGTGGTCCAGCAGGTTGCGGGCGGATCCCGAGATGAGCTGCAGCGAGCCTTCCGGCAGAATGCCCGACTCGACGATCGCCTTGACCACGACGGCGGCAACGTAACCGGTGGGGGTGGCTGGCTTGACGATGGTGGGGACGCCAGCGATGAATGCAGGCGCGAACTTCTCGAGCATGCCCCACACGGGGAAGTTGAAGGCGTTGATCTGCGCCGCGACGCCCGGGATGCGGGTGTAGATGTGCTCGCCGGCGAAGGAACCGTCCCTGGACAGGACTTCCATGGGGCCGTCCACTACAACCTGCGAGTTCGGCAGTTCGCGGCGGCCCTTGGAACCAAAGGTGAAGAGCACGCCGATGCCGCCGTCGATGTCCACCATCGAGTCGATCTTGGTGGCGCCGGTCTTGAAGGACGAGGTGTAGAACTCTTCGCGGCGGCCGTTCAGGTACTGGGCGAGTTCCTTGAGCTTGAGGGCGCGCTGGTGGAAGGTGAGCTTGCCGAGCTCGCGCTGGCCCACCGTGCGCCCGTAGTTCACGACGCCGGCAAGGTCCAGTCCGTCGGTGTTGACCGTTGCGAGGATCTCGCCTGTGCTGGCGTCGCGGACGGGGACGCCAGCTGAGGCTTCTGCGCTGGGGGTCCACCACTCGCCCTGGACGAAACTGGGCACGGTTTCAACGGTTGTGGCTTCCGGAGCGACTGCGGTACTGGTCATCGTCGACGGGTCCTTCCAAGGCACGGGCACGAAATGGACTGAACGGCCGCAAATTACTGACCGGCCGTTCGGTAATACAACCCAGAATACATGAGAGGCCCGATCTGCACACTAGATGCCCGCCGGGACGCTGCTTCTACCGCGTACTACCGCGCCGGAGCGTTGAGTTTCGCTCGGATGGCGGAAATTTCTGCCTTAGAGACGCCGTTCGCTCTCAGGAAGGTAGCTGTGTCCAAGGAATGCGCGAATTCCAACAGGCTCACGCTGCGCGATGCCAGCAAGGCCTCGAGTGCGTCTTCCTCGAGAAAGGGATCATGGGCGTGCGGGGCGCGATGGTGGCGGTGGCGCTCGTTGATTCCGCGCATTCCCTGCTGGTAACCCCGCACGATTTCCTCGTCGCCGGCTCCGGACAGGTTCTGCAGCATCACGGCGATGATCCCGCTACGGTCACGCCCGGCAGCGCAATGCACTACAACACCGCCGGGTGCCGCGGCGATGGCTTTGAAAACAGCGGCGAGTTTGTCCGGGAAGAGCCGCACATAGTCGGCGTAGTGGGCAGGGTCTTTCAGGTACGGGCCAAAGCGCTCGGTGAACTCCTTGTCCTCCGGATCTTCGGTGGGGCAATGGACGATCTCGAAGCGAGCAGTCGCATCCGCCGAAACCTCGGGATCAACCTCCCTGGGCTGCTGCTCGCGAAGGGTCCGCAGATCGATCACGGTGCGGATGCCGGCGTCGTACATTTGCTGCCACCCGAGATCGGTGAGCCATTCCCGCCGGCCCATCCGGTACAAGCCTCCGGCGATGTGCCAGGCGTTCACCGCACCGTCCCAATGGACGCCCCGCTGCTTGGCTGCGGTTGAGATCCCATCCATACCGGACAGCTAACCACACGCCGGATAGGTGAGCGAGGGTTTGGAGGAAAGGCGCTATATGTGAGCGAGGGTCGGCAGGAAAGGCGGGATATGTGAGCGGGGGTCGGGAGGAAGGGCGGGATATGTGAGCGGGGGTTGGGTCTTGCGGGTCTTACGTGATCCATGTCATACTCTTTCTCGATACGCATCGACGATGCGTATCGACGCACACCGAAGTACGCATCACCAAGACCCACCGAACCCGGCAAGGAGGCCTGGAACGTGCCCACCAGCAAGGACGTCGCCCAGGCTGCCGGCGTAGCCCAAAGCACCGTCTCGTACGTGCTCAGCGGCAAGCGGCCCATTTCCGAGAAGACCCGGAAAAAGGTCGAGGCCGCCATCGAGCAACTCACTTACCAACCCAACGCCGGCGCCCGCGCCTTGGCAAGCCGCAAGACCCGGGTCATCGGCCTGGTCATTCCGTTCATTCCCGAGCTGGAAATGGGATCGATCATGGAGTTCGTCTCGGTCATTGCCAGCACGGCCCGGCAATTCGACCACGACATTCTCCTGGTCACCGACGACGAAGGCGCCGCCGGACTGAGCCGCGTGGTCGGGCAGCAGATTTGCGACGGCCTGATCCTCATGCAGGTTGAGGACGAGGACGAGCGTCTCCCGGTGGCCCGCAGCCTGAACGTCCCGGTGGTGCTGATCGGCATCCCCCGCGATCCGTCCGGGCTGGTCTGCATCGACGCCGACTTCGAAATGGCCGGTGAACACTGCGTCCGGGATCTTGCGGCCGCAGGCCACTCCGTGATTTCCGTTATTGATTGGCAGCCCGCAGTGATGGACCGCCACGTGAACTACGTCGACCGGTTCTTGCACGGCACGGACGTCGCGGCCAAAGCACTGGGCGTGACCGTGCTCCACCTTCCCGGCGGGACCGACCGCGCCACCATCTCCGAATCGGTGGACAAGGCCCTCGCCGGCACCACCGGCAAGCCCGCATTCATCGCTCCCGACCGCACCATCCAAGACATTCTGCGCCGCGACTTGAGCAGCCGCGGTTTGACCCTGGGGCTGGACGTTTCTGTTATCGGAAGCGCCTCCCCCACCCTCGCCGAGCTCCAACCCATACCGCTTTCCACCATCGATCTGCGCCCGGCTGAAGTATCCCGCCGGGCAGTCAAAATCATGTGCCAACTCCTCGAAACCGACTCCCACGGACCACACGAATCCCTGGAGTTGGTACCCACGGTCATCACGCACCGTTCAAGCACCCTCCGTCCGCAGTGAATCGCCACCCCTGATCCACCGCGTCAACGCTTTTCATCGCAGGTCGCTACTCCGTTACTCCGTTCGTTTCAGCATCGTCGATACGCATCGATGATTCGATAATTCACTTCCCATCAACAAACGCACCATTCCCTTCCTCCACCAACAAAGGAACAGACAATGAAGTCAGCTATCAGGACACGCCGCCCGCTCGCCCTGGCCGTGGCCGCTCTCGTCGGCCTCCCGCTCGCCATCTCGGGCTGCGGCACCACTGCCTCCGCCTCCTCCACGGATGCCGTGAAGGAAATCTCCGTGATGGACTACTACAACAACGAGCCGGACAAGTCCTTCATCGGCGACGCCCTGACCGCCTGCGGCACCAAGGCAGGCGTCACGATCAAACGAGAGACCGTGCCGGGCAAGTCCTTGATCTCCAAGGTGCTCCAGCAGTCCTCTTCGAAGACGCTTCCGGATGTACTCATGCTCGACAATCCGGACCTGCAACAGATTGCCGCTACCGGAGCGCTGGCTCCACTGTCCGATTTCAACATCAGCACCGCCGATTTCGCGCCCGGGGTCCTGAGTGCAGGCACCTACAAAGACAAGGTGTACGGGCTAGCCCCCACCGTGAACACGATCGCGCTCTTCTACAACAAGGACATTCTGGCCAAGGCCGGAGTCACCCCGCCCACCACGTGGGACGAGCTAAAGACGGCGGCCACCAAGCTCACCTCAGGCGAGCAGTATGGCCTGGCCTTCAACGCCAACCCGACCTACGAGGGCACATGGCAGTTCCTTCCTGTCATGTGGTCCAACGGAGGCGACGAGAAGAACATCGACACCCCAGCGACAGCCCAGGCCCTCCAGCTCTGGACCGACCTCGTCAAGGACGGATCCGTGTCCTCCTCGGCGCTGAACTGGACCCAGGCAGACGTCAAGGACCAGTTCATGGCAGGCAAGGCAGCCATGATGGTCAACGGCCCTTGGCAGATCCCGGCGCTCGACAAGAACACCGCGCTGAAATACGGCGTCGTGAAGATTCCGGTCCGTGACGCCAGCCAGACAGCCGTTGCCCCGCTTGGCGGCGAAGTGTGGACCGTTCCGCAGACAGGCAATAAGGCCCATCAGGCCAAGGCCGCGGAAGTGGTGGCCTGCATGAACAGCGACGAAAACCAGCTGGCCATGGCCAAGGTCCGCAACACCATCCCGTCCAAGACCTCGCTGGCCGCAAAGTTCGCCACCGACAACCCCAAGCTCGCCACCTTCACCGACCTCATCAAGACAGCCCGGGCCCGTACCGGCGAACTCGGAGAAGGATGGCCGGCACAGGCRACCAAGATCTACACCGCAATCCAGACCGCGCTGACGGGCAAGGCCTCCCCCGCCGACGCCCTCAAGCAAGCCCAAGGCCAGTAAGCGGCTGGACATGTCCCTCACAACTGATTCGTCGCAACCCAGAGCGCAGGCCAAGTCGCAGGCCAAGTGGCGCGCCAACCTGCAGGCCACAGCGCGCGCAAAGTCCGGCTCGGACAACACCCGGGCCGAGGAGGCAATCCAGTCACCGCGCCGGCGCAGCCGCAAACGCCGCGAGCGCCTCTTCCAGTGGCTGTTCCTGGTCCCTGCCGTGACCTACATGGCGCTGTTCTTCGGCTACCCCGTGGTCAAGAACATCGTGATGAGCTTCCAGGACTACACCACGGCCACGTTCTTCACGGGCGAGGCCCCCTGGGTGGGGTTGGCGAACTACGCGAAGGTGCTGTCGTCGTCGTTGTTTTCAACATCTTTGGTGAACACCGCACTGTTCACGCTGGGATCCATACTGGGCCAGTTCGTGATCGGGCTGGCGCTGGCGATCTTCTTCCAGCGCAAGTTCCCGCTCAACGGAATCCTGCGTTCGCTGCTCTTGCTCCCCTGGTTGCTGCCGCTCATCGTGTCCAGCGCCGTGTGGAGATGGATCCTGGACAAGGACAGCGGAGCCTTGAACCGCTTCCTCGGAGAGATGCACATCGTGAATACGGGCGTTCCATGGCTCACCAGTACCTCGCTGGCGCTGATCGCCGTGGTGGGGGTGAACATCTGGATCGGCATCCCGTTCAATCTGACCATTCTCTATGGCGGCCTCCAGGAAATACCAGGTGAGCTCTACGAGGCCGGTTCCTTGGACGGCGCCACCGGTTGGAAGGCGTTCCGGCACATCACCTGGCCGATGCTGCGTCCAGTGGTGAGCGTGGTCCTGGTGCTCGGCGTCGTCTACACCCTCAAGGTGCTGGACATCATCCTGGGCCTGACCAACGGCGGCCCGGCGAATTCGACCCAGACCATCGCCACCCAGTCCTACGATCTGTCCTTCCACGAGTTCAAATTCGGCGAGGGCGCCGCGCTGGGCAACGTCCTGGTGGTCATTTCGCTGGTCTTCGCGGTCCTGTACTTGCGTGCCAGCCGACGGTCCGTCGATGAGTGAGGAAACCATGACGACGACGAAAATCACCACCCGCCGTTCGGCGCCGGCGAGCGCCCGGAAAGCGAGCGCCCGAAATAGGATCGCCTCCAAAGGCGCCGGACCGGTTCGCTCCGGGACGGGACCCGAGCGCAAAAGGTGGGGCTACACCGTCCTGGCCATCGTCTTCCTGGCCATCATGCTGTTCCCGGTCTACTGGATGGTGAACGCTTCGCTGCAGCCCAACGGCACCACCTTGGAAACCTCGTGGCTGCCGCTCAAGCCGGACTTCACCGGCTACGCCACGGCCATCAGCGAGCAGGGCGGGAACCTGGCCACCAGCCTGGTGATCTCGCTGGGCAGCGTGGTGCTCAGCCTGGCTATCGCGGCGCCGGCGGCCTATGCCTTGGCTTATTTCAAGGTCAAGGGCGCCGGCGTGGTGCTCTTCGCGATCCTGATCAGCCAGATGATCCCGGGGATCGTGGTGGCCAACGCGCTGTACACGGCCTACAACGATCTTGGCCTGCTCAATTCCATCCCGGGCCTGATCCTGGCCGACTCCGCGCATGGCATCCCGTTCGCGATCCTCATCATCAGGGCCTTCATGGACGGCATGCCGGCGTCGGTCATCGAGGCGGCCCGAGTAGACGGTGCCGGGCATGTGAGGGCGTTTTGGTCCATCGTGGTGCCACTGAGCAGGAACTCGCTCATCACCGCGGGGCTCTTCACTTTCCTGTTCACCTGGAGCGACTTCCTGTTCGCCCTGACCCTGACCACCACGGAGGCCGTGCGACCCGTGACATTGGGAATATTCCAGTACATCGGCGCCTACGTGAACGACTGGAGCTCCGTCATGGCCACGGCCGTCCTCGCCTCCATCCCGGCCATCATCCTGCTGGTCGCGGCGCAGAAGTACATCGCGGCGGGCACCGCCGGCGGCGCGGTCAAGTAGGACCAGATCCCGACGGCGGGTCCCACCGCGGGTGCCGAGCTCGCCGCCCGCGGCTCCGCACCGCCGTCGGGCACCAAACCACTAACCTTCAAGGAGAAACCATGTCTGAACCAATCCGCGTCACCGTCTGGAGCGAAAACCGGCACGAAAAGCGCGACGAACTGGTTGCGCGCCTCTACCCGGAAGGCATGCACGGAGCCGTGAAGGCCGGCATCGAGGAGAACCTCGGCGACAAGGCCAGCGTCCGCACCGCCACCCTCGACGAGCCCGAGCACGGCCTTACCGAGGAAGTCCTCGCCACCACGGACGTCCTCACCTGGTGGGGGCACATGTCCCACGGTGATGTGGACGACGAGATCGTCGAGCGCGTGCACCGCCACGTCCTGTCCGGAATGGGCTTGATCGTCCTGCATTCGGGGCACTGGTCCAAGATCTTCACCAAGCTCATGGGCACCTCATGCACGTTGCGCTGGCGCAGTGAGCAGGACCGCGAACTGGTCTGGACTGTGGACCCCACACACCCCATCGCGAAGGGCGTGCCGCACCCCATCGTGATCGATCAGCAGGAAATGTACGGCGAGTTCTTCGACATCCCCACTCCGGAGGAGCTCGTGTTCATCAGTTCCTTCAGCGGCGGCGAGGTCTTCCGCTCGGGCTGCACGTTCCGCCGCGGCCACGGCAAGATCTTCTTCTTCAGTCCCGGCGACCAGGACTACCCGGTCTACCACCACAAGGACGTCCGCCGGGTCATCTCCAACGCCGTCGAATGGGCAGTCACCGATCGGCCCGAGCGCGCCCACCCCGAACTGCTGCGCTACGAGACCAACGATTTCTTCAACGGCAAGAGCTACCAGGGAGCCAACGCATGAGTACCCCTTTCGCCACCCTTCCCGACGACGGCACTCCCCTTCGCGTCGTCGTCGTCGGCGCCGGGGGGATGGGCCGCGCGTGGCTCCGGACGGTCCAGGAGTCGCCGCTCGTGGAGCTGGCGGGCATCGTCGACCTGGATTTGGATGCCGCCCGCGCCGGCGCGGCGGCGATCGGGCGTCCCGATCTGCCGGTGGGCTCCGGGACCGCGCAGCTGGCGTCCGACGTCGGCGCCCACGCGGTCATCAACGTCACCGTTCCGGTCGCCCACCATCCGGTGACCACGGAGGCGCTGGCTGCAGGGCTCCCGGTGCTCGGCGAAAAGCCCGTGGCTTCCACCGTGGCCCAGGGGCTGTCGCTAGCCGCGGCGTCGGAGCTTAGCGGCCAGTTGTTCATGGTCAGCCAGTCGCGCCGGTACAACAGGCATCTTTTCGAGGCCAAACGGCTTTCTGCTTCTCTAGGCAGCGTGGGGATTGTCTCCGCCGAGTTCTTCAAGGCGCCGCATTTCGGCGGATTCCGGGATGCCATGGACCACCCGTTGCTGCTGGACATGGCCATCCATCAGTTCGACATGGCCCGGTTCCTGCTCGACGCGGATCCTGTCTCGGTGTTCTGCGAGGAATACAACCCGTCCTGGAGCTGGTACCGCGGCGATGCAGGGGCCACCGCCATCTTCGAAATGACCGGTGGGGAGCGCTTCGTGTTCACTGGAAGCTGGTGCAGCCCGGGTCAGGAGACCTCCTGGAACGCGGCATGGCGGATCAGCGGCGAACACGGCACGGTCCTGTGGGACGGCGACAGCGAACCTGTGTCCTCGTTGGGCGCTGATTCGGGCCCCGGCGGCGACGATCCCGGGCAGGAGATCGCCGGTTCGCTGCGTGACTTCGTGACTGCCCTGCGCACAGGGAACACTCCCATGGGGCAGGTCCACCAGAACATCATGAGCCTGGCCATGGTGGAAGCGGCCATGCTCAGCGCATCCACCGGCACCCGCATTTCCGTGGACGCGCTGCTCGAGGAATCGTACTCCCAGGCCGTCCTGACGGAACGCGACCCGGACGTACTGGAGGTCCTCGAGTCCTGGACCTCAGTCCGCAGCGCCCTCACCCCTCCAGCCCACCAACCCAACTGACCCCGCCGTAGCCGACCCAACTAACTCGCAGTTGTTGTCGTTATGAGCCCTCATAACGACAACAACTGTCAGCCAGTTGGGTTTCCGTAGTCGTGGGCCCGCAGCTCGCGTAGTCTGGCCGCAAGACTGCCGGGCTGGGGTAGCCCGCGCCGCCAAGCGGCACTGCAGATCGACACGAGGGGGATATCAATCATGCAAGCAGCTAATTCGCGACGCCGGTATGGCCGCCTGGCGGGCGCCGTCGCCGTCGTCGTACTCCTGGCAGGATTCGGCGCGGGACCCGCACAGGCGACTACAGCGAAACCGGCCGATGTCTATGTGGCACTCGGCGATTCCTATGCCGCCGGCACGGGCGGCAGCAGTCCCGCTCCGGGCTCATTTCCGGGTTGCCATCAGAGCCTGGACAGTTACGCCGCCCTTTTGGGCGGGCTGAACCTGGGCTGCTTCGGCGCAACGTCGCTAGCCGTCAAGGCGGGCCTGGACAACCTGTCCACCTCCGACCCCGCTGCGATCGCCTTGGGGTCCACTACCGAAGTCTCCGTCACTGTGGGCGGCAACGACGTCGGCACGGGAGTTGTGGCGGTGGCATGCACCAGTGCCGATGCCCTGGCCTGCGCTTCGGCCGTGCAGGGCGTGGCGAACGCCCTGCCCGCGCTACCCGGCAACATCGTGGCTATGGTCCAGTCCATCCGGCAAAAGGCACCCCACGCCGACATTGTGCTGACCGGCTACCCGCGCTTGTTCACCGTCGGCCCCACGATGCCTACCGCCGAGAAACAGTTGGCCACCACCCTGAACGGATTGGCTGACCAATTGAATGCGACCATCGCCGGCGCCGCCTCCGCCGCAGGGGTGGGCTATGTGAGCGTGACGGAACGGTTCACCGGGCACGGCATCGGTTCCAACAATCCGTGGATCCACTACACCCAGCCATCGCCTTTGGATCCGCCCGAGCTCGCGTTGGAGAACTTCCATCCCACCGACGCCGGCTACTCCCAGGGCTACCGTACGGCCGTGAACAGCGCGCTCAAGAAATAGCTGGCGTCAGCCGCGAACGCGCCGGAGCGCGGTCGTTCGGTGCACGCGCTCAGGACCGCTTCGCGAGCCTGAACTCGAGCCCGGTGCGCACCGCGGGCCACTCGTGTTCGAGGATGGAGAACACCACCGTGTCTCGGAGCACTCCGTCCAAAGTCCGCGAATGGTTCCGGAGGACGCCGTCCTGCTTCGCGCCCAACCGTGCGATGGCCTCGCGGGACTGGTGGTTGAGCCAGTGCGTGCGGAATTCGACGGCTGGGCAGCCAATGGTTTCGAAAGCGTGACGCAAGAGCAACAGTTTGGAATCCGGGTTGCTCCCGCTGCCCTGTGCCGAGGCTGCGTTCCACGTGGAACCGATCTCGACACGCGGAGTGGCACCGTCGATGTTCATGTAGGTGGTCATGCCGATGAGCTTGCCGGTCGCCTTCAACCGGGTCGCGAACGGAAGCATGGATCCTTGCTCCTGCAGCCCGAGCCGGCGGTCGATCTCCGCGGCCATGCCCTCCGGCGTCGGGACCGAGGTATACCAGAGCTTCCACAGCTCGCCGTCTTTCGCGGCATCCACAAGACCGTCGTGGTGCTCGGGGCCAAGGGGCTCCAGGGTTACGAAGCGACCGTCCAGGGTCACGGGTGCAATGTGAGTCACCCAGCCAGCCTAACCGACCCAACTGGCTCGCATTTGTTGTCGTTTTGGCGGCTGTAAACGACAACAACTGCGAGTCAGTTGGGCTGCCGGGGCAATTGCCTGTGGATAACTAAATATGGCGTTCCAGGATTTGCAACGATAAGGCGATGAGGACCCCGCAACCCTTGCCGGCGCTGCTGGCCGGCGCCCCGTTCACCTTTCAAGAAGCGCTCGACGCCGGTGTGAGCCGGCGGCGGTTGCGGCACCGATCGCTCCCCTCGCCAAGCCGGGGCATCAGGATTCCGGACCACGCATTGGTTCCCGGGCAGGCGACGGACGTCGGTTTCATCCGGCCTTTCACCGCGGTGACCGAGTTCTCGGCCGCGTCTCACGCCACAGCCTTCGGTTTGTGGTCGTTCCCGGGGTTCCTGCCAGGCAGCGATGATCCGCGCATCCATATTTCGCGTCCGGACACCATGGCCATTCCTCGACGAACCGGGGTGGTTGGGCATGTGGGGCAGTTCTTCGACGACGAAATCACCAGTCTTGACGGTCTGTTGATCACCACGCGCACCCGGACCTGGCTTGATGTGTCCCGGAAGATGAGTGTGGATGAACTGACGGTCGTTGCCGACCATCTGGTCCGGATCCCTCGGCCCGAGTTTGAGGGCAGGGCAAAGCCGTACGCAACATTGGAACAATTGGCGGACATGCTGGACCGGCACAAAGGCACGCCTGGAATCCGCAAGGCCCGTTTGGCACTCGAACAGGCACGGATCGGCTCGGACTCGGCACCCGAAACCCGGCTCCGGCTGGCCCTCGAAAACGCCGGACTGCCCGAACCGCAACTGAACGTGGCCGCCGAGCTAGGCGCCGGCGTCGTACGTCAACCGGACCTGGCCTATCCGGAACACCGGGTGGCGGTCGAATACGACGGCGAGCCGCATTCCGAGCCGGCCCAGATAGTCCGGGACATCGCCCGCGAAGAGGATTTCGCCCGTGCCGGCTGGCACTTGGTGAGGATCTCCAAACGGCACATGGAGAACGACGCACGGTCCGCCGTCGCGAAAGTCCGTGCCGTGCTCCTGGACCGAGGCTGGACACCCAAGTGACGGTTCGCCCCCCCAAGTAGCTCGCAGTTGTTGCCGTTATGGGGCGTCAAAACGACATCAAATGCGAGTCAGTTGGGTGGCCCGGAAGCGCTAGTCAGTCCAGTCGAAGAAACCCTTGCCGGTCTTGCGGCCCAGCTCGCCGCGGGCAACCTTGTCGCGCAGGATCTGCGGAGGGGCGAAGCGCTCCCCCAGGGTCGAATGCAGGTACTCGGCGATGCCCAGGCGCACGTCCAGGCCCACGATGTCCGTGGTCTTGAGCGGTCCCGTGGGGTGCTTGTAGCCGAGCACCATGGCCGCATCGATGTCCTCCGCGGAGGCCACGCCTTCCTCCACCATGCGCATCGCCTCGAGTGCGATCGCCACGCCCAGCCGCGAGGAGGCAAAGCCTGGCGCGTCATTGACGACGACGGCGGTCTTGCCGAGTGCCTCGGTCCAGCTTTTCGCCGTGGCGGCGAGCTCCGGTGAGGTCTCCTTGGCCAGGACCACTTCGATGAGCGTGGAAGCCGGGACCGGGTTGAAGAAGTGCAGGCCCACGAAATTGCCAGGCCTCCGAAGTTGCGAAGCGAGGCCGGTCACGGAAAGGGACGAGGTGTTGGAGGCCAGGAAGGCGTCAGCGGAGAGGTGCTCCTCCACAGCATTGAGGGCCGCAACCTTGAGTTCGTAATCCTCGGGCACGGCTTCGACCACGAGCCCGCAGTGCACGAAGGAGTCGTAGTCGGTTGAGGTGCTGAAGCGGGACAGGGCTTCTTCGGCTGATTCCGTCAAGGTGCCTCGGGCGGCGGACTTGGCCACGGCCTCGGCAACGCGAGCTTGCGCACCGGCGGCGGATTCGTGGTCCCGCTCGACGACGATCACGGTGGCGCCCTTGATCAGGAAGGCGTGGGCGATGCCGGCGCCCATGCGGCCACCGCCGAGGACACCGACAACATGCGGGATAGCGGGCGTTGCTGTCATTTTCAGGTCCTGTCTGGGTTGTCGCTGGACGGGTTGTCGCTGGATTGCTTGGCGCTCTTCTTGTCCAGGAACGCCTGCATGCGGTCGAACTTGGCTTGCGATTCGAAAAGCATGCCTTGGGCCAACGTGTCGATCACGGGGTGTGCCTCGGCCGGAGCGTGGAACACGGACTTGGTGATCCGCACGGCCAGGGGGTCCTGCCGGCCGATCCGGTCGGCAAGGTTGTGGGCCGCTTCCATCAGCACGGGAGCTTCATGGATCTGGGTGATCAGATTGATGCGAAGGGCTTCCTCGGCACGGAGGACCGCCCCGGCCAAGAGGATTTCCTTGGCGATCGGCTCCCCCACGAGTTCCTTCAGGCGCCAGGTTGCACCGGCCGCCGCCATGATGCCCAGTCCGGTTTCCGGGTTGCCGATGCGCAGGCTGGGCGTGCCGATGCGGAAGTCCGCGGCGTAGGCGAGTTCGGCTCCGCCACCCAGACAATAGCCGTCCAGGGCCGCGATGACGGGCATGGGCAGCTTCGCGATCCGCACGAAAATGGTGGAATTGATGCCGCGCAGGGCGTCGTCACGGCGACGTTCCCTCAACTGGCCGATATCAGCACCCGACGCAAAGACGCCTTCGACGCCGGCAATGATCAGGATTTTGGGCTCTCGCTCAAGGTACTCGCACACCTGATGGAGTTCGTCCACCATCTGCTGGTCGATCGCGTTCCGGACCTCGGGCCGGTTCAGCAGCACGGTTACGCGGTCCTCGCGTTCCTCGATGAGCAGCGTTCCGAATTCCTCGGGGTTCAACGCCATTACATGCCTTCCAGGAGAATGGCGGCGCCCTGCCCGACGCCGATGCACATCGTCGCGAGGCCGATCTTACGGTCCGCGGTGCCCAGCTCGCGTTCCATGCGGCCCAGCAAGGTGATCGCGATGCGCGAGCCGCTGGAACCGAGCGGGTGCCCCAACGAGATCGCACCGCCGTCGAGGTTCACGATGTCCGGATCCAGGCCCAAGCGCCGCATGCTCGCGAGCGATTGCGTCGCGAAGGCTTCATTGAGTTCGACGGCGCCAAGGTCGCCGACCGTGAGTCCCGAACGGGCCAGGATTTTCTGGGAAGCCGGAACCGGGCCGATGCCCATGATTTCCGGTTCGCAGCCGGCCGAGCCGCCGTCGATGATGCGGGCCCGCGGGGTGAGGCCGAACTTTTCGATGGCGGCCTCGGACGCAACGATGATGGCGGAGGCGCCGTCGTTGAGCGAGGAGGAGTTGCCCGCCGTGACAACGGATCCGCCGGCAACCACTGGACGGAGCCCGGCGAGGACCTCCATGGTGGTTCCCTCGCGTGGGCCTTCGTCGGTGTCCACCACGGTTTCGCCCTTGCGGGTCTTCACGGCAACCGGAACGATCTCTTCCTTGAAGCGGCCGCCGGCGATGGCAGCAAGCGCGCGTTCGTGGGAGCGGACGGCGAAGGCATCGGCGTCTTCCCGGGAGATGCCGTCCACGCGGGCGACTTCCTCGGCAGTTTCCGGCATGGAATACGTCATCTTGCCGCCGCGGGACAGCTCTCCCTTGGTGAAGAGGGGATTGGCAAAGCGCCAGCCGATGGACGTGTCGAAGATCTGGCCCGGTTTGGCGAAGGCTGTGGTGGGCTTCTCCTGTACCCATGGGGCCCGGCTCATCGATTCGACGCCGCCCGCCACCACGATGTCCGCAGCACCGGCCTTAATCATGTGGCTGGCCATGATGATGGCGCTCATTCCGGAGGCGCACAGGCGGTTGACCGTGATGCCGGGGATGTGGAGGGGCAGTCCCGCCAGAAGGGTGGCCATGCGGGCGACGTTGCGGTTTTCCTCGCCGGCGCCGTTGGCGTTGCCTAGGATGACTTCATCGATGGCGTCGGGGTCGACGCCGGCACGGGCCACGGCTTCGCGGACCACGAGGGCTGCCAGGTCATCAGGCCGGACCGCGGAAAGCGCGCCGCCGTAACGGCCTACAGGGGTGCGGGCACCGCCAACAAGAAAAGCCTCGACCATGAGAACATCCTTCGCGAAGGGAGCGGGGCCGGAGAATAATTTACCGACCGTTCGTTCTATAAAGATTACACGGCGCCGCGCGCCGGTCAACCGTCGCCCGGCATACCATCACCTAGCAGTCAACTGTCACTCAGACCACCCGGATACCCAGGTGTCCGGCCAACAAGGGTGCCAGCAGGCTGAGCTGGTAATCGTCAATGACCACCCCGGACAGGCCGCCGAGTCCATTGATCATCCGGAAGTCCGAGCCCCGCAGGTCTACGTCCTTGAGCTTGGCCCCTGAGACATCCAGCGTCCCGATGGTGCAATCCTTCAGCACCATGCGCGTCGCAGTGCAAGACCCGAGGTCGAGCTCGTTGATGATGCAGCCCGTGATCACCACGTCCGTGAGTTTGGATCCACGCAAGTTCAGGAAGTCCAGCTTGCCGCCGTCGATCTTTACCGAATGCCAGGCACCCTCGTACATCTCCGCTGAACCCCACCGCGGGTTGCTGATCTCCACTTCGCGCCACGAGGTGCGTGCGGCCGTGAATACCGGCGCGTAGGGCTCATTCAGGATGCAGTCCCGGAACGTCGCGCCGCGCAGTTGTGCCTCGTTGAAGGAGACTCCGTTGAATTCGCACTCGATGAAGTCCGCCCCGCTCAGCTCCGCGCCGTCGGCCACCGCGCGGGTGAGGCGGACGCCGTCGTACCGTTCCCCGCGCTGGAAATCCGGCGCGGGATCGTCGCGGAGCTCGTCAAGCCTGATCGGGGAGATGCGGGGCGCCGTCACTTTGGCAGCCGCCGCCATCAGAGCGCCTCCGCTTTCGCCGCGATCTCCGCGAGATCCTTCGCGAGCGCCTTGCGCGTAATGCTCATCCCGAGCTTTCCGAACGCGGCCATCATGACCTTGCTGAAGAACGTCGGCTGGAGGACCTCGGCGCCGAAGAACAACACCAGTTCGGTCCCGCCGTCGCGCTCTTCCAGGGTGAATCGGGTGGTGTAGTCCGCACCGCCCTGCTGGGCTTTGACCGTGGTGCCACGCGGCGGATCGATCTGGGCAACGTGCATTTCCACGGTCTCCTCCCGGCCCATCATGGCGCGGGTTTCCTTCCACCGAGTGCCCTCGCCGTAGGGGCCCTCACTAAGCATTTGAATGGCTTTGACACCGGACAGGGTCTTGGCCGAGCCGGGAATATCCGTGATGACAGCCCAGACTTTCTCGCGGGTGGCATTGACGTGCTGGCTGAGAGTGGTGCTGTGGTCCATGCATCGAGCCTAACGGCGACTGCTGACAAAAACAGCCGACAAAGACGCTTGCGCCGTCTGGCAGGATTGCACCATGGTGCACATCGACTTGAGCGCGGACAGTGCGGCGGCAGGAGGCTCCCGGACCCTGCGGGGGTACCTTGCCGAGCCCGACGGCGAGGGGCCGTTTCCCGGCGTCGTCCTTATCCATGAAGCCTTCGGGCTCGACGACGTGATGAAGCGGCACGCGGACCGGCTCGCCGCGGCCGGTTACTTGACCCTCGCCGTCGACCTCTACAGCGACGGCGGCGCGAGGCGCTGCCTCGTGGCGACCATGCGCTCCCTGGGGTCGGGCACGGGCCGAGCCTTCACGGACGTGTCCACGGCACGGTCCTGGCTCCGCAACGATGCCCGCTGCACCGGGAAAGTGGGAGTCATCGGCTTCTGCATGGGAGGCGCCTTCGCCCTGCTCGCAGCCCATGACGACTTCGAAGCCGCCTCCGTGAACTACGGCCAATTGCCACGGAACCTTGAGCAGGCTTTGGAAGGCGCATGCCCGGTGGTGGGCAACTACGGAGGCAAGGACCGGACGTTGCCGGGAGCGGCCGCGAAGTTGGAGGCCGCGCTGACGAGCCTCGGGATCGAACACGACGTCAAGGAATTCCCGACGGCGGGCCACGCCTTCATGAACGACGTCCCGGTAGGGCCGCGGCCACTGCGGCCCTTGATGCGGGTGATGGGCATCAAACCCGATCCGGCCGCCGCTCCGGAAGCCTGGCAGCGGATCGAGGACCACTTCGCGAAGTACCTGAAGGGCTGAACCAACAACGACGGCGGGCACCCCCTTGAGAGGAGGCGCCCGCCGTCGTCGGCTAGTACGCGCTAGCTAAAAAGCTCGCTCTTCGGTTCGTTGTTCTTGACCTTCTGCCAGCCGAGCCACAGCACCAGGGCGAAGAACGGGATGGTGGCCAGGGTCCAGAGGCCCAGGAGGAACACCTCGCCCGTTGCCTTGTCCGTCATGGTGTCCATGCCGATCAGCACGGTGATGGCCAAGAGTGCGATCAGGCCAACCCAACTGGTCCACGGCGAACCCGGCATGGGGAGGCTGGAGACGTTGCCCTTCTTCTTGCGCAGCGCGATCTGGCTGGCGAAGATCGAGCCCCATGTGAAGATGACCCCGATCGAAGCGGTGTTCAGCGCGAGGTCGAAGGCGTGCGAACCACCCAACCAGATGTTGAGCAGGATGCCCACGAGGTACACGGCGCCGATTGCCAGGATGGCCGCGTACGGCACGTGGCGGGTGGACATCTTGGTGAGCCACTTGGGGGCGTGTCCATTGTTGGCCATGGTGCGGAAGATGCGGCCGATCGAGTACAGGCCCGAGTTGCACGAGGACAGCGCGGCGGTGATGACGATCATGTTCATGACGTCGCCCATCCACGGCAGGCCCATCTGGCCGAACACCGTGACGAACGGGGAGGTACCCGCGTGGTACTGGTCCGAGGGCAGGAGCATCGCCAGCAGGGTGACGGAACCGACGTAGAAAACCACAATGCGGATCACGACGGCGCGGATCGCCTTGGGAACTTCGCGTTCCGGGTTCTGCATCTCGCCGGCGGTGATGCCGACCAGTTCGATGGCGTTGTAGGCGAAGATCACGGCGTTGAGGACCAGGATCATCACCAGGCCGCCCTTGGGGAACATGCCGCCGTCGGCAGCGAAGAGGTTCCCGACGGACGCGTGGCCGGTGCCGACCTGCGCGTTCGTTACCACCATGAAGGTGCCCACGGCGAGGAAGATCAGGATCGCGGCGACCTTGAGGCAGGAAGCCCAGAATTCGAACTCGCCGAAGGCCTTGACGCTGAACAGGTTCACGGCCACCAGCAGCACCAGCGCGGCGATGGCGGACAGTTCAACGGGAACGTTCGGGAAGAAAAACTGGAAGTACAGGCCGATGGCAATGAGTTCGGCGATGCCGGTCATGGCCCAGTTGATGAAGTACATCCAACCGGAGAGGAAGGCGCCCTTCTTGCCGAACATTTCACCGGCGTAGCTGACAAAGGAGCCGGAGGTCTGGCGGTACATGATCAGTTCGCCGAGGGCCCGCATCAGCAGGTAGGCGATGACGCCGGCAATGGCGTACGAGAAAATCAAGGCCGGACCGGTGGAGGCGAGGCGTCCGCCCGCGCCCATGAAGAGGCCTACGCCGATCGCGCCACCCATCGCGATCATCGTGACGTGGCGGCGGCTCAGGGTCTTCTGGTAGCCCTCGGCGCTGAGGTTTTCGGAAGTTGTAGCGGTACTGGGCGCAGCCAGGGTTCCCGGCTCACGCTGAAGGTCGGTTGTGGTGTTTTGAGGCACAGCTGTTCCTTGTGGGTTGAGGAGATACCGGCCCTGGCTTCACGCGCATCGGCACAAGCAATTCGAGCTTTCAGCCTGTTGGCAAGTCGAATCAGTGGCGAAAACACGGAAGCGTCGAAGGTAAATCCGGCAAAACCATCTTACCCGGTGATTTCGGCGGAGCGTGACGCGGACAACAAACAGGGGCGTTACGCTGGACATATGGGCACCATTCCGCCAGCCGGCAGGCTATACCGTTTCACGGGCTTGGACGCTGCGGCTTTCGGACTCTATGTGTCATTGGCGGCTGTCCTCAGCCTCGCCACGGCCCCGGTGACGGCTTTCGTAGAGCACGTCTTCCCCGACCCCGCCACCGCCGTCTTCGCCATCAACCTCGCTTTCTACGCTTCGGTGGGGCTGTTCGCGGTTGCGGCTGCGTGGCGCGTCATAGCCCGGGATCTCCTGATCCTGGCCACCCGTCCGTGGTTCACGCTCGCCATGATTCCGCTGTCCATCGTGGCGATGCTGGTGATCACCGCCATCCTGGTGACAGTTACCGGCTCGGCCAAGGAGTCGCAGAACCAGCTGGGCCTCCAGTCCCTGGTCCTGCAACTGCCGGCCTGGTTCGTGGTGCCCTTGCTGGTGGTGTTGGGACCCTTCGTGGAGGAATACCTGTTCCGGCACCTGCTCATCGGCAAGCTGTCCCGTCGCGTCAATATTTGGCTATGTTGCGCCCTGTCCGTCATGTGTTTCGCAGCCATCCACGTGGTGGGACGTGAGGGCCTGGTGCTTCCGGCCCTGGCCCCGTACCTCGGAATGGGAGTCGTCCTGGTGGCCGTGTACGTCTGGACAGGAAAGAACGTGATGTTCTCCTACTTCGTTCACGCCGCCAAGAACCTGTTGGCCGTGGTGCTGATCTACGCGATCCCGCCGCAACTCCTCGGCGGCTAACCAACCCGGACCGGAACTGTCCGCTTGACACTTCCCCGGCCACGCGCCGTCGTCGTAGGTTCAGTCCATGGCACTGAACTTTCAGGTAGTGATCGACTGCAAGAATCCTCACGTCCTGGCCGATTGGTGGGCCGAGACGCTCGAGTGGATCGTGGAGCCCCAGGACGAGGCGTTCATCCGGTCCATGGTGGATCAAGGCTTCGCCACGGAGGAAGAGACCACCACCCACAACGGCAAGCTCGTGTGGAAGGACGGCGCGGCCATCGGCCCGGAAGAAGACCAGGACAAGGACACCCGCCGCCGCTTCCTGTTCCAGACCGTTCCGGAGGATAAGACCGTCAAGAACCGTGTCCACTGGGACGTTCGCCTCAACGGACAGGACAAGGACGACGTCCGCGCCGCATTGGAAGCGCGGGGCGCGAAATACCTGTGGACGGCAAAGCAAGGGCCGCACGAATGGCACACCATGGCGGATCCCGAAGGCAACGAGTTCTGCATCAGCTGACTGGATTACTAGACTCTGAGGGTGAGCAACGACTTCCCCGCCAAGGTATCCGACGTCTTTGACCCGTCGCGCTGGCGTACCGTGTCCGGTTTCGACGATTTCCAGGACATGACGTACCACCGGCAGGTCGAGCGGGACGCAGACGGAAAGGTGACGAGGGACCTTCCGACGGTCCGGATCGCTTTCAACCGCCCGGAGGTCCGCAATGCCTTCCGCCCCGGCACCGTTGACGAGCTCTACCGCGCCATGGACCACGCCCGGATGACTCCGGATGTCGCCACGGTACTCCTCACCGGGAACGGCCCCTCCCCCAAGGACGGTGGCCACTCCTTCTGTTCCGGCGGGGACCAGCGGATCCGCGGCCGCGACGGTTATCGGTACGCCGACGGTGAGACGCAGGAGAGCATCGACCCCGCGCGGGCCGGCCGCCTGCACATCCTGGAAGTCCAGCGGCTCATGCGGACCATGCCCAAGGTGGTCATCGCCGTCGTGAACGGCTGGGCTGCCGGTGGCGGGCACTCACTGCACGTTGTCTCGGACCTCACCATCGCGTCCCGCGAGCACGGCAAGTTCAAGCAGACCGACGCCACCGTGGGAAGTTTCGACGCCGGTTACGGCTCGGCGCTGCTCGCCCGGCAGATCGGGCAGAAAGCCGCCCGCGAGATCTTCTTCCTGGCCCGTGAGTATTCCGCGGAGGACATGGTCCGCATGGGTGCCGTCAACGAGGCTGTGGACCACGAGCGCCTCGAGGAAGTTGCACTTGAGTACGCCGCGGACATCGCGCGCCAGTCCCCGCAAGCCATCCGCATGCTCAAGTTCGCCTTCAACCTCGCCGACGACGGCTTGGCCGGCCAACAGGTCTTCGCCGGGGAGGCCACGCGCCTGGCCTACATGACGGACGAAGCCGTGGAGGGCAAGGAAGCCTTCCTCGAGAAGCGCGATCCGGACTGGTCCAACTTTCCGTACTACTTCTAGGACTCGCCCGTGAACATCGACCCCGTTCTCAAAGCCTTGGCCGCCGCCCTCCACGATGAGGGACCCGCCGTCGAAATCGTCGTCCCGGAGGACGGCACCCCGGTAGCGGTCGCCGTTGAAACGCCTGGTTTCGAGGATGCCGCAGTAGTGGTCCGCACCTCCGGTTCCACAGGCACGCCCAAGGCCACGGTGCTCACGGTCGACCAGCTCGCAGCTTCTTCCATGGCCACGGCCATCGCGCTCCGCGGCGAGGGACAGTGGCTCCTGGCCCTGCCGCTGCAATACGTTGCCGGCGTCCAGGTTTTGGTCCGCTCGCTCTTCGCCGGCACGCGCCCGTGGGTCATGGACCTCTCGAACGGCTTCACTCCGGAGGCCTTCACCGCCGCCGCCGAAGAGCTGACGGACACGATCCGCTTCACGTCCTTGGTGCCCACCCAGCTGCAGCGGCTCCTCGATTCGCCCTCGCCGCGGACCCTCGCAGTACTTCGCCGTTTCAACGCCATCCTCCTGGGCGGGGCGCCTGCCTCCGCCGCGCTGCTGGACGCCGCCAGGGAGGCTGGACTGAAGGTGGTGACCACCTATGGCTCCGCCGAGACGTGCGGCGGCTGCGTGTACGACGGAAGCCCCATCGACGGGGTCAGGGTCATGCTCGACGACGACGGCCGGGTCCTCCTGGGCGGCGACACCGTGGCGTCCGGTTACCTAAAGGCGCCCGAGGCGACCGCCGAGGCGTTTTTCGAGGAGGACGGCACACGTTGGTACCGCACCAACGATCTCGGCGAGCTCGGCGACGACGGCACGCTCACGGTGCTGGGAAGGGCCGACGACGTCATCATCACCGGCGGCGTGAAAGCCTCCGCGGCGTTCATCCAGGCGGAGCTTGAAAAGTTCGACGGCGTCACGGCGGCTTTCGTGGCCGGGGTGCCTTCCCGCGAGTGGGGCCAGGCGGTGGCGGCCTATGTCGCCGTCGAGGACAGCTCCCCGGAAGCTGTCGCGGCCTACAAGGCCCGCTGCCAGGAATCGCTGGGGACCCTCGCGCCCAAAACAGTGCTGACCACGGATGGCCTCATCATGCTCCCCAACGGAAAGCCGGACCGGCTGGCGATGATCGAGCTTCTCGCCGAGGTGCATCAGGGAGAATAGACACGTCCTCCCTGACCGTCATTTGCCTTCCCCCAACGCGAAACAACACGAGGTACTGAACGTGGCAACAGCTGCACAATGGATTCAAGGCGCCCGCCTGCGCACCCTGCCGGCCGCGATCGCGCCGGTGCTGATCGGCACAGCGGCCGCCTACGAGCTGCAATCTTTCCGGCTCTTGAATGCCATCTTTGCCGCCCTCGTGGCCCTGCTGCTGCAGATCGGCGTGAACTATGCCAACGACTACTCGGACGGCATCCGTGGCACCGATGAGGACCGCGTGGGTCCGCTCAGGCTGGTCGGTTCCGGCGCTGCACGACCGGACCACGTCAAGTGGGCTGCGTTCGGCGCGTTCGGCCTGGCCATGATTTTCGGCCTGGTCCTGGTGATCATCACGCAGAGCTGGTGGCTGATCCTGGTGGGTATCGGCTGCGTCCTTGCCGCCTGGGGATACACCGGCGGCAAGAACCCGTACGGCTACCTGGGCCTGGGCGACCTGTTCGTGTTTGTCTTCTTCGGCCTGGTGGCAACGCTCGGCACCACCTACACCCAGGCCGGGCAAGTGAGCCTTCCGGCCGTCATCGGCGCCATCGGCACGGGATTGATCGCCTGCGCCTTGCTGATGGCCAACAATGTGCGCGACATCCCGACGGACATGGCCGCGGGCAAACGGACACTGGCCGTGCGTCTGGGCGACCGCCACGCCCGCGAGAGCTACGTCCTGATGCTGGCCGTCGCGATCCTGCTGGTAGTAGTGCTGGCGCCCGCCAAGCCGTGGATGCTGATAGTGCTGCTGCTGATCCCCGCTTGCCTCATGCCGGCATGGCTCATGGTCAACGGCCGGAAGCGCAAGAGCCTCATCCCCGTCCTCAAGCAGACCGGAATGATCAACCTTGGCTACAGCGTGCTGTTCTCGCTGGGCCTCATCCTGAGCCACGGCTTCTAATGCCCGCTCACATATAAGCCAGTTTTCGAAAACCCTCGCTCACATGATGTGAGCGAGCGTCCGCAGGAAACCCCACATATGTGAGCGAGCGTCCGCCTGAAACCCTACAAATGTGAGCGAGCGTCCTTCCCCACAACCCTCGCTCACATCTAGGCCGGTTTTCGCCAACCCTCGCTCACATATGGGCCTTGAGCTTCTAGGCTTCTTTGGGGCGGCGGTCGTTCTCGACCTTTACCGCGGGGTTTTCATCGACCAGCCGGTCCTCGATCGAGGCGTCCTCAATCTCCAACGCTGAGCGGATGGGCTTGGCCCGCCCGGAGAAACGTTCGCGCATGGCGGCAGTCGCGGCGTCGCGCTGCTTCTGGAAAAACAAGTAGCTGATGGCGAACGCGATGAGGCCCGCGAAAATCGCTGCCAGGAACAACCCTGTCTGCAGGAGGGCGAAGAGGACGAAGAGCGGTACGAAGATCGCGAGGCGGATCAGGGAGTATTTGAGGAAAGCCACGGATCAAGTTTAGCGTCACAGCCTGATTGCACCCTGATCGCGCACCTATCACCGGACCCGACGGCGACTAGACTTGACGGTATGCTCCGCGTTGTTGCAGTTGTCGCCGTCCTGCTCGTGTACGTCTATGGGCTGGTGGACGTCATTCGCACCGACCGCCGCGCCACCCGGGGAATTTCCAAACCCGCTTGGCTCCTTGTCGTGATTTTCCTGCCGATCCTCGGAGCCGCTCTTTGGTTCATTTTGGGCCGCCCCTACAACATCCGGCCCACCCCGCAGCCTGCGAGCCACCCCACCGCTCCCGACGACGACCCCGACTTTCTCCGCAACCTGGAGGTCCGCCGTCGCAACCAGGCCGAAGCCGAACGGCTGAAAAAGCTCAAAGCCGAACTCGAAGCCAAGGAACGCAAGCTCAAAGGCGAATCCAAGGCCGACGACAGCGGCGACGTCAACAGCTGACACCTCGCCCATTGAACCTGCGGCACGAAAGGGCTCCCTTCCTGACCTCTTTTGAAACACGAACGACGGCGACACGCCCGCAAGTGCGGAGTGTCGCCGTCGTCGTTAATTCAAAAAGGGTCAGGACGGTAAGGCACCCGTCCTGGGCAGTCCTACTGCGACAGCCCCGAGTAGGAGTGCAGGCCGTTGAAGAACACGTTGACCACGGTGAAGTTGAAGATCACGCACAGGTAGCCTGCAATCGACAACCAGGCAGCGCGGGTTCCCGTCCAGCCGCGGGTGGCGCGCGCGTGCAGGTAGCCGGCGTAGACCACCCAAATCACGAAGGTCCAGACTTCCTTGGTGTCCCAGCCCCAGAAGCGGCCCCAGGCTTTCTCTGCCCAGATGGCGCCGAACATGAGGGTGAAGGTCCAGCCCACGAATCCCACGGTGTTGATGCGGTAGGACAGGTTTTCCAGGCTCAACGCGTTCGGTACGAGCCGCATGAAGCCCAGTTTGTCCACGCCGCCGGCCGCCAGGGTCTTCTGCCGGTGCGATTGCAGCAACTGCAGGGCTGACATGGCGAACGTCAAAGTGAACAGGGACGCGGACATCACGGCGATGGAGACGTGGATGACCAGCCAGTAGCTTTGCAGTGCCGGAACCAAGTGGCCCACCGGGGTCCAGTACGTCACGGACGCGGCCACCATCATGATCACGGCGAGGCCCAGCACAAAGGTGCCCAGGAAGCGCAGGTCACGGCGGATGAGCGAGAGCAGGAAGACCGCAACCACCAGGAAAGCGCCGGTGGTCAGGAACTCGTACATGTTGCCCCACGGCACGCGGCCTGCGCCGATCGCGCGGGTGATGACTCCGGCACCATGGATTGCCACGCCGATGATCGCGACCGCCACCGCCACGCGGGCGGGAATGCGGCGCTCGGCGGCGTACTTCATGTCACCGCCGGCCGTCTGGTTGACGGAGGTGATGGCCGACGTCGGGCGCTCGGTACGGCCGGCCGGTCCGCCGACGTCGTTTCCACCGGCACGCCCGGCGGCGACCGGAACCTTGACCTCGGCTGCCACGGAAGAGGCTGCCTTCAGGTCCACTGCCTTCAGCATCTTGCTGCTCTTGGCGAGGTCCCACGCGAAAGCGATGAACGCCACCGTGTAGGTGCCGGCCGCGAGCAGCATGAAAAGCTCGCTGTACTGGCCCATGGTTTCGTTGATGGGGAGCATTACTGGTCCTTCGAGGTTGAGGAAGAAACGGTGTCGGTGGACTGATCTGTGTGGAGCAGCCATTCTCGTTGCAGCAGTTCGCGGATCGCGGCAGCTTCGCCGGCCAGCCTGTGGTCCTCGCCGCGGGCAAGGAGACCGTACTCCACCATTGTGCGCCCGTCGTCGTGGGTTCCGGTGCGGACCCAGACGCGACGGCGGTTCAGGTAGAGGGAGAGAATCAGTCCGGCGACCGCAAGCAAGGCGAACACGAGCGCGGTGGCCTGGCCCGGATTGTGGTGGATGTCGACGCCGACGTACTTCTTGACGCCGTCGAAAGTGATGCTGCCCTTGCCGTTAGGAAGCGTGTAGGTGCCTCCCGGGGCGAGCGCGATGGCCTTCTCCGCCATGCCGCGGCCATTGAGCGGGGTCAGCTTGGCTACATCGAGCTCGAAGACGTTCTGCGGGGCGCCCTTGTTCAGGCCGAGGTCGCCGTAGTACGAGTTGAGGTTCAACTGCGGGTTGAAGAGTTCGGGATCGCCGCTGTAGGCGACACCCTTGTCCGTCACCATGGCCGTCGGCAGGAAGAATCCCGCGAAGCCGAGCTGATCGGGCTTGGCATCGGGAACCTTGATGACCACCGAGGAGTAGTAGTTGTCACCCTGCAGCTTGGCCACGACAGGCCCCTGCATCGCGACGTTGCCGGCCCCGTCCCGGACCGTGACCACGGGAGCGTAGCCGTTGCCCGTCAAGTAAATGCTGGTGTCGCCAAGGGACACGGGATCGTTGACCTTGAGGACCTGCTTCTTGGCGGGCGCGTCCGGGGTGTCCCTGGTGGTGACGTCCGCCGTGAAGTCGATGGGCTGGCCGAAGTGTGCCGACGATTCACGGTCGAATTTGACGTCGAACTTGTTCAGCTGGATGGAGTACGGCTGCAGCCAGCTGCTCTGGAAGTTGGTGCCGGGGCTGAATTGGTCGTAGCCCACCAAGGTGTTCACGAACGTATCGCCTTCCACCAGGATGCGCTGGCCGCTGTAGCCGAACAGGCCGCCGACCGCCACCGAAACCAGCACTCCGATCAGCGAAGCGTGGAACACGAGGTTTCCCACTTCCTTGAGGAAGCCGCGCTCGGCACCCAAGGACGGCATGGCGGCGTCGACGTCGCGCACCTCCACGCGGTAGCCGCGCTTCTTCAGGACCGCAGCGGCGTCCGAGATAGCCTTCGACGCCGGGATCCCGGCGTCGGCGGGCAGCACAAGCGTCCCGTACTCCGGGAGGCGGGAGAGACGCTTCGGGGTCCGCGGCGGCTGGGAGCGCATTGCCTTGTAGTGGGCGATGGCCCGTGGCGTGACACAGCCGATCAGGGAGATGAACAGCAAGATGTAGATCGCCGAGAACCAGGCAGAGGAGTACACGTCGTAGAGCTGCACGGAGTCCAGGAGCTTGCCGTAGTCCGGGTGGTCGCTGATGTACTGCGTCACGATCGAAGGGTTCGCCGGGCGCTGCGGGAACAGCGAGCCGGGAACTGCCGCGACTGCCAGGAGCAGCAGCAGGAACAGCGCCGTACGCATGCTGGTCAGCTGGGTCCAGGCCCATCGCAGCATGCCTACGATCCCCAGGACCGGCAGTGCCGCCTCGGCCTTGGCCTTGTCGATCGCCTTGCCGGCGGCCTTGCCAGCTGCGCTGCCAGAGGCGTTGTCAGCTTCCGCGGATTCGCTGGCGGACTTGTTGGACTTCGTTTTACCTTGCACGGGCTCGCTCATCAGATCGGCAACTTCACATCGGTTTGGAACCAGTACTGCAGCCCGGTAACCCAGGCGCCCCACACTCCCGTGGCCATCAGGATTCCCAAGAGGATCAGGATGCCCCCGCCCATCCGCTGGATCGCGAGGCGATGCTTGCGGAAGAAGGACATGACACCCATCCCCCGGCGGACTGCGAGGGCTATCAAAAGGAAGGGAATGCCAAGGCCAAGACTATAGACAAACGCCAGGAGCGCCCCCTTCGCCGCGGACGATCCCCCGGAAAGGCTCAGCAGCTGAACTGCGGAATAGGTAGGGCCAATACAGGGGGCCCAGCCGAGTCCGAACGTTATGCCCAACAAAGGAGCACCCCACAGACCGGCTGGCGGCTTGGCATGGATTTTGGCGTCACGCTGCAACCACCCGAAGCCGCCAAGGAACACAACGCCCATGATGATCACCAGCACGCCCAGCAATTGCGTGATCCACGCGTTCTGCGGGCCGGTGATGAGGGTCCCCAATTGGCCGAACGCGCCACCGAGCAGGACGAAAATCGCGGAGAATCCGAGGACGAACAGGCCGATTCCCGCGAGCATGCGTCCGCGCTTTTGCTTCTGGAGGTCGACGCCGCTCAGCCCGGTCACGTAGCCAAGGTAGCCAGGCACCAGCGGCAGGACGCATGGCGACAGGAAGGACACGAGTCCGGCCAGCAGGGCCACGGGGATGGCCAGCAGCAAGGAACCACTCAGGATGGTCTCGGCGAAAGGGCTGTTCACGCTGTCCGGGCCACCTACTCGGCAACCGCGGTGGTGATGAGGGCCTTGAGGGTGCTCTTCTCGATCTCGCCCAGGACGCGGGCGGCAACCTTGCCTTCTTTGTCCAGGACGAGCGTGGTGGGCACCGCACCCGGGGGCACAATGCCGGAGACAGACAGGAGCACTGCGCCGTCTTTGTCATTGAAGCTGGGGTACGTGAGCTTGAACGTCTGGTCGAAGGCGTCGGCCGTAGCCTTCTCGTCCCGGAGGTTCACACCGTAGAACTGGACACCTTTGCTCTTGAACTCCTGGTGCAGTTCCTCAAGAATCGGCGCTTCAACCCGGCACGGCGCGCACGCGGCGAACCAGAAGTTGAGGACGGTCACCTTGCCGACCAGGTCCTGCGGAGTCACGGCAGTTCCGTCGAACAACGTGCCCTTGATCCCGACGGCGGCCTTACGGTCGGCTTTGGCGAATTCCGTCACCGAGCCGTCCCCGGCGACGTAGTTCTTGTTGTCGCCGGCTTTGGCTTGCTGGGCCAGGGCGTCTTCCTGGGCACAGGCGGACAAGCCCATGGTCAATGCAGAGAGTGCCACACCACCGACAGCGAGGAAGCTGCGGCGTGAGGTCAAGGCTGCGTTGATTTTCTGGCCGCTGGTCTTGCGGCTGGTGGTATCGCGGTCCATGGTCATGCTCCGGGCGTCTTCGCGGCACCGGGCAGCAGCACGGCGGCGGGTTCGCTGTACTCCACCCGCGCAACCTTGCCGCCGTCGAACACCAGGGAAGTCAGCGACGTCAGCGTGCACTCGCGTTTGCGCGGATCGTGCCACAGGGGCCGGCCCTCCGCGCTGAGGCGCGTGGCGTAGATGGGAAGCTGGTGGCTGACGAGGATGGCTTCGGCGCCATCGCCGCCGAGTTCGATTGCCTTCAGCCGGGCGTCCTCGACGGCGGCACGCATCCGGGCGACCTGGTCCTGGTACGACTCGCCCCAGGACGGACGCAAGGGGTTGCGGTACTCACGCCAATGCTTGGGCTTGATGAATTCGGAGAGGTGGGCCTTGAGCCCTTCGAAGTGGTTCTCCGCCTCGATGATCCGCGGTTCCGTGTGGATCTGGAGGTCCAACGCCTGGGAAGTGGGAAGGGCGGTTTCCTGCGCGCGGGTCAACGGCGAGGCGACAAGGTAGACGATGTTCGCCCCCTGCGCGACGCGGGCAGCGAAGTGGTCCGCGAGCATCTTGGCCATCTCGCGGCCGCGTTCGGAGAGGTGAAATTCGGGCAGTCTGCCGTACAGAATGCCGTCGGGATTGTAGACCTCGCCATGGCGGAGCAGATGGACAGTTGCTTGGGGCATGTTTACCAGTTTCTCAAAGAAGGCGGGCGATCTGAAATCTTCTACGTTTCGTAGAACTGAAAGTTTCTTCAGAATGTTCCCTGAAGGTGGAATAAAAGATGCATTTGCATGTTTATACTTGACACAAGGTTCGGTTGACACTTCAACTAAGTACGGCCGAACGACCGATGAAGCTACGATCACACCTTCCCAAGGAGAACCCCATGACTCTTCCCGCAAACGTCACCACCGGCGTCTGGACCCTCGACAACTCGCACAGCGAGATCGGCTTCACCGTCCGCCACGCAGGCATCAGCAAGGTCCGCGGCCAGTTCACCGAGGCAGAAGCCACCCTTGAACTCGGCGGCAGCCTGGCCGACTCCAAGGTCGCCGCAAGCATCCAGACCGCCAGCTTCGACTCCGGCGACGCCAACCGCGACGGCCACGTCAAGGGCGAGGACTTCTTCGATGTGGAGAAGTTCCCGGAAATCACTTTCGTCTCCCGCCACGTCAAGGCCAACGGAGACAGCTTCGACCTCGTGGGCGATCTGACCATCAAGGGCGTCTCCAAAGAGGTCACCATCGAAACCGAGTTCAACGGCGTAGCCGTTGACCCGTTCGGCAACACCCGCGCAGGCGTTTCCGGTGAGACCACCATCAGCCGCAAGGACTTCGGCCTGACCTGGAACGCAGTGCTCGAGGCCGGTGGCGTCCTGGTCAGCGACAAGGTTGTCATTAACCTCGAACTGGCCTTCATCGCACCTGCCGCCTAATCCCCCAGGTTCCCAATCCCCCGGGTTAAAGGGCGGAATGGCGCCTTCGGGGCTGCACACGATCACGTGCGCAGCCCCGGAGGCGCCATTTTTTGCTCGCGGTATCACCCGCCTATTGTTCGGGTGAAAGCCGATACTTAGCGGCGAATTAGCCAAGAATTTCCTATGAATCCTTAAACCTCAGGTCTAAAGTGATGCCATGAGTAACCCAAACGAAGCTCCTCAGCCTCAGCAGCCCGGAGCCCAGCCACCGCAGCCCGGCAATGTCCCTCCTGCGGGTTACCAGCCTCCGCAGGGATACCAAGCACCTCCTTCTTACCAAGCGCCTCCCTCTTACCAGCAGCCAACCCCCGGATACCAGCAGCAGGGCCAACCCGGACAGGGAGAAGGTTTCCACTTCGAGATGCCTACCGACGGTCCGAAGAACTTCAACGATGTCCTTCCCAAGGGCGGTTTTTCAGGCATGTTCAAAGTGACCGGAATGCCCACAGAGTTGAAGGTCTCCTACTGGATCTGGCTTATTGGCGGACTCCTGGCCCTCTTGGGTGGCCTGCTCGGCCTCTTCGGCTCCATTGTGCTCTTCACGCTCGCGCCGGCAATCGCCGTCGTCGTCCTCCTTCTGGTACTGATAGCGCTGGTTGTGGCGGCCGCCCAAATCGTCTTCGCGATGAAGATGAAGGAAGGCAAGGAGTGGGCCCGCCTCGCACTGACCGTCATTGCGGGAATTTCCCTGATCCTCTCGATCGTGGGGGGAGCGATGGCAAATGGACAGAGCAACAACTGGTTCAGCTTCGTCATCAGCCTCATTGCAACGGTCCTGATGTGGCTGCCCAATTCGCAGGCGTGGTTCAAGTCAGTGAAGGGCGCCGTCTAGCCAACCCGTTACAAGCCGGAATTTCATAGCTGAAGGCCGCGGCCGGTCCCGGAAGGACCCCGCGGCCTTCCGTTTGTCCATGCAGGATTCACGGGAGCTCCGCCGAAGCTTGTTCAGCGAGAATTCTTCCCGTGAATCATCACCAGCGCTGTGCCGTCGGGGTACGGTGGAATTAAGCCGAGCTGGGGGCGGGGCACGTTGCACCCGGCAGCCGTATCTGCAGTCGACACGCAAAGGAATGCCATGAGCACCCCTCCGTACCCGCCGTCCACTCCGGGCGAGAATCCCACCCCTGAGGAGCCGAAATACGGCCAGCAGACACCCCAGCAGGGTCAGCCGCCGCAATACGGCCAACAAGCTCCTCAGTTCGGGCAGCCTTCGGCTCCGCAGTACGGCCAGCAGGCGCCCCAGCAGCCGTCCGCACCCCAGTACGGGCAACAGGCTCCCCAGTACGGGCAGCCGTCCGCACCCCAGTATGGACAACAGGCTCCCCAGTACGGGCAGCAGCCGCAGTACGGGCAGCCTTCCGTCCCGCAGTACGGGCAGGGCGGCCCCGTCACTTGGCCGAGCCAGCAGCCCGCTGCGACGTCCGGAGTCCCGCAGTTGGTCAACATCTCCTTCTGGCTGATGATTGCCGCAGGGGTGCTGACCTTGATCGGCATTCCCTTCACTATCGCTACGCTGAACTCGCCGGCAGGCAAGAACATGTTCAACCAGGCCCTGTCGGCGCAAGGAAGCAACGCTTCAGGCATAGACACAAGCACCTTCATCGGCATTGCGATCACGTTCCTGGTTATCTTCTCGGTGATCTTTGCCGGGCTCTACGCATTGGTTGCGTTCAATGTCCGGAAGGGGAAGAACTGGGCCCGCATCCTGGGCACGGTCTTCGCTGGAATTTCCCTGCTGGGCCTGACCCAGATCGGCATGGGCACCATCACCATCCTCTTGGGCATCGCCGCGATCGTGATGCTCTATTTGCCGGCCTCGGCGCCGTACTTCCGGAAAGCCCAGCCGTTCGCGAACCCTTACGGCCAGGCGCCGTACGGCCGCTAGGCGCTAGACGCTAAAACCAAAACAACGGGTGCAGACCCGGTCCGGCCTAAATGGCCTGGCCCGGGGTCTGTGCCCGTTGTGCGTGATACGCCAGGATCTGGAGCTCAGTGGCCATGTCCACTTTGCGCAGATTCACGTACGGAGGAACTTGCAGCAGCACCGGGGCAAAGCTGAGGATGCTGCGGATACCCGCGCTAATCACGCGGTCGCAGACGCCTTGTGCCACCGCGGCCGGGAGGGCCAGGACAACCATGTTGGTTCCGGTCCGCTGAAGGACCGTTTCAAGATTGGCGGCGTCGCTGACCCGCAGCCAGCCGACCTCGTTCCCGATAATCATGGGATCGGCATCGAGGATCGCCACCACGTCGAAACCGCGCGACTCGAAGCCGCCGTATCGTGCCAAGGCCTTGCCCAGGTTGCCGGCGCCCACAATGGCCACTTTCCAGTCGTGGGTCAGGCCGAGCGCCGCCGCGATGTGCCGGCTCAGGTATTGGACCTCGTACCCGACGCCACGCGTTCCGTAGGAGCCGACGTAGGAGAGGTCTTTGCGCAAGGTGGACGAACTGACTCCGGACGCCTCAGCCAACGCCTCGGAGGAAACCCGTTCCACGCCTTCACCGAGCAGGGAGTTCAGAGCGCGCAGGTAAAGCGTCATCCGGGCCACAGCCGCGGGCGGTATCTGCTTCGCGGCAGACTCCTTGTCCCCGGGTACAGCCTCGGCGGACGGTTCCAGCGCAGTCACGTTCTTCTCCATTGCGTCGCTTTGTTTTCCCACTCTATTGCCAACAAAGCTCTGCACGCATGTTCAGGCGGCGATGGCCTTCTTCAGGACCCGCACCAATCGTGCCTCATCGATTTTCCAGAAATCCCGCTGGATTCCGTCCACGAATACCACCGGGATCTCCTCGGCGTAGCGCTCGCGCAGTGCCGGGTCAGTGTCGATTGACTGTTCGGTCCACGTGAGCCCAAGGCTTGAGGTCACGCGTTCGACGGCGTCCCGCGCCGCGGCGCAAAGGTGGCAGTCAGCTTTGGTGAGGAGTACGACGTCGGGATTTGGCATGGTTCAACGGTATCGCTTCAGCGTCGTCACGGCAGTCGCGAACGGCAGGGGGCCGGACGATTGACTAGACTCGAGGCATGCCCGTCGAGAAGAACGCCGTTGTGGCCACCGCGCCGGCTGCAACGCAGCAACACGGCGAAGCCGCATTCTTCGACGTCGACAACACCCTCATGAAGGGTGCCAGCCTCTTCCACGTTGCCCGGAAGATGTATGAACGCAGGGCCTTCACGCTCTCCCAAGCCGCGGGCTTTGCCTGGAAGCAGTTCAAGTTCGTGCTCCGGGGCGAAAAGATGGAGGACGTCCATTCCGTCCGGGATTCCGCGCTGATCCTCGCGGCCGGCATCAAGGTGTCCGATATCAAGGAGCTGGGCGAAGAGGTCTACGACGAGATGATCGAGTCGCGGATCTGGCCCGGTACCAAGGCCCTGGCGGAACAGCACCTGCGTGTTGGCCGGAAGGTCTGGCTCGTCACCGCCACGCCCATCGAAGTTGCCACCGTCATTTCCACGCGGCTCGGCCTGACCGGCGCCCTGGGTACCGTGGGTGAGGTTGAAGATGGCGCTTACACCGGCCGGTTGGTGGGCGAGATCCTCCACGGGCCAGCCAAGGCCGTGGCCGTGCAGCGCGTAGCGGACGAAGAAGGCCTGGACCTGAAGCGCTGCTGGGCGTACAGCGATTCGCATAACGATATCCCGCTGCTCACGTTGGTGGGCCACCCCGTGTGCATCAATCCCGACGCCGGGCTTCGCCGCCACGCGCGGGAGAACAACTGGCCTGTTTACGACTTCCGTTCCGGCCGCCGGGCAGCCACGCTCGGCCTCAAGGCCGCGACCGTCGGAGGCGCCGTCTACGGCTTGTGGCGGGGTTTCTCGAAGTTCCGCAGCCCGAGGGCCTAACCCCAGCAACCCTCGCTCACATATACCCGCCTCCCCGGCAACCCTCGCTCACATGATGTGACGACCGCAGTTCCGGCATGTGCCCACATACGGGAGCGAGCGTTGTCGAAACGGCCGACATACGTGAGCGAGGGTCCGGGGAAAAGCGCTCATAGGTGAGCGAGCGTCACCGGGGACGGACGCAAAAATGCCCGCCGCCTTGAGAGGCAACGGGCATTCACGCTGTAGGAAGTATCTCTACTTCTTATTGCGACGCTGGTGGCGGGTCTTGCGAAGCAGTTTGCGGTGCTTCTTCTTGGCCATACGCTTGCGGCGCTTCTTAATAACTGAACCCACGTAAGTTCCTTACCAAACTAGATTGAGATTCTGTCTGCTGGGTGAGGTCCTTGAACTGAGCAACAGACTTTACAACTGACAGATTCTTACAATGACGTAAAACGTTCCTTAACAGGGTACCGCTTATCGGGGGCACCCAATGACCGCTGGCCCTTGAGGGGACCAAGCCGGGCTCAGGCCGTCTCTGAGTGTCCGTCGACGACCGCGCCCTTGAGGTACTGGCTCACGGCATCTTCGGGGACCCGGAATGATCGTCCAAATCGGACGGCCGGCAATTCTCCCGAGTGGACCAGACGGTACACGGTCATTTTGGAAACCCGGAGGACTTCGGCAACTTCAGCCACTGTCATGAAACGCGCGTTCGAGAAGTTAGTCTCTGCGGACATTTCTCCATATTCCTTTGCTCTCAGCGGTTAGCGGCGAACCCCAGCATTCATTACCTGGTGTGCCGATGCTGAGCCATCAAACAACCATGTGCTAGATACTCTAGAGGCTGCTGGTACCAAAGTGAAAGTCTTTCGTCCAAGTGGAGACTAGGTTTCACTTAGTTGGAAGCAGCTATCCGACGCTTTCGGGCCGAGGCCGCCAACTGGTTCAGGACGGACACCGTGACGTCCCATTCCATGCAGGCGTCGGTGACGCTCTGGCCGTACACCAGCTCTTGTTCGCCGGCCGACTGCCGCTCCACATCCAGGTTCTGCGCCCCACCGACAAGGAAGCTCTCCAGCATGACGCCGGCGATCGGCGAAGCAACGTCATCTTCCAACTGCGCGCCGATCTCCAAGGCGACTTCGGCCTGGCGGTGGTGGCTCTTGCCGCTGTTGGCATGGCTCGCGTCAACGATGAGCCGCGGGTTCAAGCCCTTTGCCGAGAGCTTCTCCGAGGCAGCGGCAACCTGGTCCGCGGCGTAGTTCGGTCCCTTGCGGCCGCCGCGCAGGATCACATGGGTGTCCGGGTTGCCCGAGGTCGCCACGAGGGCGGCGCGGCCCTCGCCGTCGATCCCCAGGAACGCCTGGGGTGCCGCAGAGGCGCCGCAGGCATCGATCGCGACTTGGAGGTCGCCGTCGGTCCCGTTCTTGAAACCGATCGGCATGGACAGTCCGGAGGCGAGCTGGCGGTGGATCTGGCTCTCGGTGGTCCGCGCACCGATGGCGCCCCATGCCACGAGGTCGGCCATGTATTGCGGGCTGATGGGTTCCAGGAACTCGGTGGCCGTCGGCAGGCCCAGGGCCGTGACTTGCTGGAGGAATCCACGGGCGGCACGGAGTCCGGCCGCGATGTCGTGGCTGCCGTCCAAGTGGGGATCGTTGATGAGGCCCTTCCAGCCGACCGTGGTGCGCGGCTTCTCGAAGTAGGCCCGCATGACGATGAGCAGGTCTTCCTTGTGCTTCTCCGCCTGGCTGACCAGCCTGCGCGCGTATTCCAGGCCGGCCTTCGGATCGTGGATGGAGCACGGTCCCACGATCACCAGGAGGCGATCGTCCACGCCGTCCATGATGGCGCGGACTCCGTCGCGTCCGCGCTCGACGACGGCGGAGGCCTTAGCGTCCAGCGGCAGTTCCGCGCTGATTTCCTGCGGCGTGGGGAGCGGCTCGAAGCGGCTGACGCGCAGGTTCGACGTCGACTGCGCGCCGGGATTTTCGACGTCGGCATTTAGTGTGGTGGGCTCTGCGGCGATGCTGGTCATGAAAGGGGTCCTGTTCCGGAGAGGAGCGGACCCTACTCAGAGCCCGCCTGGAAATGGCGAAGGGCAGAGAATGATCTCTGCCCTGTTGGCTCTGAAGGAAAGTTGGATGCGTGTCAGTTAGACGCGGGCCCCTCCAGAGCCAACGAAAAATACGCATACCAACGGTTAGTCATAGCGAAACCATAGCGGCAGGCTCCGGATTCCCGCAAATCGAAATGCAACGACATCAAGGGAAACCGTTTCCTCACTCACTATAAACTTCACCTCAGAACACACGTCGCCGCAGCATTGGAACCGGGCGGCATCAGCTCCAGGAAGGAAAGCATGCCAGGCAGAAGGAACACCCGGCGGGTGGGCATCGCAGATGTGGCATCCATGGCCGGCGTTTCGCATGCCACGGTTTCCCGCGTCATGAACGGAAACACAACCGTGGACGCGGACATTGCCGCCCGCGTGCGCGCAGCCGCTTCCGAGCTGAAGTACAAACCGAACCCGGTAGGCCGAAGCCTGGCCCTGGGGAAAACGGACACTATCGGAATCGTGGTGCCGGACCTGTCCAACCCCACCTTCCAGGCCATCCTTCGCGGGCTGAGTATTGCCGCCGCCCGCGACGGCTACCGCGTGTTGATCGCCGACTCGTCCGAAGTTTCCAGCGAAGAAGCGATCCTCGCCGGGGAAGCCCGGAGGCGATGCGACGGCGTCGTTCTTTGCGCCCCCCGCATGAGCGACGCCGACCTGGAAGAGCTCGCCCCCACGCTCTATCCCCTGGTCCTCATCAACCGCACCACCGAGTCGGTGCCGACTCCCAGCCTCGTAGTGGACTACGGCCAAGGCATCCAGGAGCTTGCCGCCCACTTGGTGGAATTGGGCCACCGCAAACTGGCCTACCTGACCGGACCGGACCGCAGTGCGTCCAACGTGCAGCGCCTCCGTGGGCTCGAGAAGTTTACGGCCGAATTCCCGGATGTCGAACTGCAGTTCATTCCCGGAGGGAACACGTTCGACGCCGGATTCGAGTCGAGCGATGCCGTCGCCGCCTGCGGCGCCACCGGCATCCTTGTCTTCAACGACGTCGCGGCGATGGGCCTCTTGAGCGGACTCAGCGAGCGCGGGATCCGCGTGCCGGAGGACTTGTCCCTCACGGGTTTCGATGACATGCCGTTCGCCCGGTACACCATGCCTCCGCTAACCACTGCGGCTGTACCGATTTCCGACCTCGGGGACCTTGCGTGGCGCCGCATGCGGGAGCAGATCCAGACCAACGACGCCGCCTCCCCCACGAACTACTTCCCGCCGCGGATTGAGCTCAGGGGAAGCACCGGACCCGTCAAGGCCTAGTTTCCTCAGGGGCCTTCCCCAGCCCGGCTTCCCGGTAGTACCCCTCGATGTGCGCGGCCACGAGCGTCGCCGCCCGGCCGCCGTCGCCGTCGTTCACTGCCGCCAAAATGGCGCGGTGCTCGGACCGCAGGCGACCGGCGGTGCGATCCCAATCCGGCAGGTTCGCCGTGAGCGCCGCGGCGTAACCCTCGATCGCTTCACGGAGCGAGCCCATGATGGTGCTCACCACGGCATTTCCTGCGGCTTCCGCCAGCGCCAGGTGGAAGGCGACGTCCAGTGCGAGGAAGTCGTCGACGGCGGCACTCAGGTCCATCTCGTCCACGAGCCTCGCTGCTTCGTTGAGTTCGGGGGCGTCGGCCCTGGCGCGGGACACCGCCCATGATTCGAGCAGGACCCGTGTTTCCACGATGTCGGCGACGGGCAAATGCTGTGTGGCCACGTGGAGGCGGAGCGCTGACCCGAGTGCCGTGGCCGGTTCCGCGATAACCACTGTCCCGGCGTCCTTGCCGGAGCCGACGCCTGCCCGCACCAAGCCCATGGCTTCCAGGATCCGGATTGCTTCGCGGACCGAGGTCCGTGAAACTTCCAACTGTTCGGCCAGCGCCCGCTCGGCGGGGAGCCGTCCACCAAGCACCAAATGCCCGTCGGACAATTGCTTTTCGATCCAACTCAGGACGAGCTCGTGCGTTCGCATGGATAAATAGTAGTTGATGTGGTTGGACCACATGGCATAGAGTGTGGTCTAACCACACAAGTCCACGGGAGACAGCATCATGACGCAGACCGTCCAGCCAAGCAACGCCCCTTCCCTTGAGGTGCCCGCGAACGTATCCTCCGCCGTCGGGCGTCCTGCTGCACTCAAGCGGCGGGTTCCCAAGTACTCAGACCTGGCGCCGCTCATGAAGTTCAAGAAGCCCGAGTTCAGCAACGCGGCGAAGCTGCGCCGAGCATCCACCATCTGGGAACTGCGGGACATGGCCAAGCGGCGCACTCCCCAGGCGCCGTTCGACTACACGGACGGTGCAGCGGAGGCGGAGATCACCCTTCGCCGGGCCCGTCAGGCTTTCCGGGACATCGAGTTCCGGCCGGGGATCCTGCGCGACGTCTCCAACATCGACCTCAGGACCGGGATCCTGGGCAAGGAATCCCGGCTTCCGTTCGGCATCGCACCCACGGGATTTACCCGCATGATGCAGTCCGAGGGTGAGTACGCGGGCTCGCAGGCAGCCGAAGCGGCGGGCATTCCATACACGCTGTCCACGATGGGCACGGCGTCCATCGAGGACGTGGCCGCTGCGGCTCCGAACGGCCGCAACTGGTTCCAGCTCTACCTCTGGACGGACCGCGACCGTTCCCTGGAATTGATCGAGCGCGCCGCCAAGGCCGGAAACGACACCCTGATGGTCACGGTGGACACCGCCGTCGCCGGTGCCCGGCTGCGGGACGTCCGCAACGGCATGACGATTCCGCCGGCGCTCACCGTAAAGACCGTCCTGGATGCTTCGTACAGGCCCGCATGGTGGTTCAACTTCCTCACGCACGAGCCGCTAACCTTCGCCTCGCTCTCCCGCTACACCGGAACCGTGGCCGACCTCATCAACTCCATGTTCGACCCCACCCTGACCTTCGACGATCTCGACTGGCTCCGCGAAACCTGGAAGGGCAAGCTGGTGGTCAAGGGCATCCAGACGGTGGACGATGCCCGCAAGGTGGTGGACCACGGCGCGGACGGCGTCGTGATCTCCAACCACGGCGGGCGCCAACTGGACCGGGCACCGATTCCGCTGCACCTCGTTCCGGAGGTCTCCGCGGCGCTGAAGGCGGACAACAGCGACGCGGCCGTCATCCTGGACACGGGCATCATGAGCGGCGCCGACATCGTGGCGGCCCTGGCCCTCGGTGCCGACTTCACGTTGATCGGCCGCGCCTACCTGTACGGGCTCATGGCAGGCGGGCGCGCAGGCGTGGACCGCACCATCCGGATCCTGGAAAAGGACATGGCCCGCACCATGGCCCTGCTCGGAGTGACGAAGATTTCAGAACTCACCCCGGACCACGTGCGTCTGCTGCAGCACTAGGTCCGGCGGGTTGGCAGGGTGGGTCCGGTGGGCGCGGCGCGCTAGATCAGGCCTTGCGCCAGCATGGCGTCGGCGACCTTCACGAAGCCGCCGATGTTGGCACCCAGGACATAGTTGCCCGGGGCGCCATATTCCTCCGCGGTTGCGGCACAGCGATCGTGGATGCCCACCATGATTTCCGTCAGGCGGGCTTCCGTGTGTTCGAAGGACCAGGAATCGCGGCTGGCGTTCTGCTGCATCTCCAAGGCCGACGTTGCTACGCCACCGGCGTTGGCCGCCTTGCCCGGGGCAAACAGGATGCCTGCGTCCTGGAAAACGGCAACGGCTTCACGGGTGGAGGGCATGTTGGCGCCTTCGGCGACTGCCAGCAGGCCGTTGCTGACGAGCTTGGCCGCTGCGTCGCCGTCGAGCTCGTTTTGAGTCGCGCACGGCAGGGCAACGGTACCGTTGACATCCCAGACCGAGCCACCGGCCACATAACTGGCGCCCCGGCGTCGCTCCGCGTATTCAGTGAGCCGGCCCCGCTCGACTTCCTTGATCTGGCGAAGCAGCGCGACATCGATGCCGGCCTCGTCAACCACATAGCCCGCGGAATCGGAACAGGCAACCACCGTGGCGCCAAGGGCCTGGGCCTTCGCGATCGCGTAGATGGCTACGTTTCCCGAACCGGAGACCACGACGCGTTGGCCGTCGAAGGACTGGCCCCGGGTCTTGAGCATCTCCTGGGCAAAGATAACCGTGCCGAAACCAGTGGCTTCCGGACGGACCAGGGAGCCGCCCCACGACATACCCTTGCCAGTCAGCACACCGGACTCATAGCGGTTGGTGATGCGTTTGTACTGGCCGAACAGGTAGCCGATCTCGCGGCCTCCCACACCGATGTCGCCGGCAGGAACGTCCGTGTATTCACCGATGTGGCGGTACAACTCGGTCATGAATGACTGGCAAAAGCGCATGATTTCGGCATCGGAGCGGCCACGGGGATCGAAATCCGAGCCGCCCTTGCCGCCACCGATCGGCATGCCTGTCAGGGCATTCTTGAAGATCTGCTCGAAGCCGAGGAACTTGACGATGCCCAGGTAGACCGAGGGGTGGAAGCGCAGTCCACCCTTGTAGGGGCCCAAGGCTGAATTGAACTCGACGCGGAAACCGCGGTTGACGTGAACACGTCCGGCGTCGTCGGTCCACGGGACGCGGAAGATGATTTGGCGCTCCGGTTCGCACAGGCGCTCAAGGACGGCGCCCTCGAGGAATTCCGGGTGCCGGTCATGTACCGGGCCAAGGCTTTCGAAGACCTCGGTGACGGCTTGGTGAAATTCCAGCTCGCCCGGGTTCCGCGCCAAGACGGTGTCCCGGACTGCTTCCAGCCTCGAATCCATGTGACTCCCTACAACTTCTGCGCCGAACGGCGGATCTGAAACGACCCCGCCATGCTCGCATCAGACGCGCGCCAATCTCCATCCGAACCGATTACGACCAAGCAGCACGTCGACCAATTTCCCGCCGAAGTCGGCATCTTTTGCTGTCGAAAAGGACCAATGACCCAGGAACAGATCCTCGCGAAGCCAGCCGTCCCACAACTTCAGAAAGGCGACACTAGATCCGAAGGGCTGCGCCAGCGGGCCTCCGGCCCGGCCCATGACTCTGAAAGTGGCGGGGATCGCGCACGGCCACAAAGGTTGCAGGGACTTCCCGGACCAACATCGGGCAGAAGCCAATCGCGGCGTGACCGGGATCACGCCAACTTGCCGCTACTTCTTTCGCCCGAACTTCGGCAGGTTGGGCAGGTTCGGCAGGTTCGCCAAGAGGTCCGCAGCCTTGGTTGCGGCACGGCCAACCGTGCGGCCGATCTGCTGCGGCCTGGTGTCGTCGATTCCGGCGGCGGCGGCAACAGCTCCGGTGGCGGAAGCGGCTTCAGGCGAGCGCTCGACGTCGGTGCTCGCCGGAGGAGCGACGATCGGCTCGCCGTCGGTCTGGTTCCGCGCGGCACCCGGCTGGCCCGTGGCGCCTTGGCCTGCCGTACGTGGCCGGGGGCTGCGGGCCGGCGTGGCGGCTTCGACCGCGGGCTTCGCGGGTCCGACGTCGAACGTCTCCAGCCAGCTGGCAACACCGGCGAGCGGCTTCGGGTTCAACGCGTAATAGCGTTTCTGTCCCTGCGCGCGCATGCTGACGAGATCCGCCTCGCGGAGTACCTTCAAATGCTTTGAGATGGTGGGCTGGCTCGCTGCGAGCTCCTCCACCAGTTCCCCCACAGCCTTATCCCCAGAGCGGAGGGAAACCAGAATGTCACGCCGGGTTGCCTCAGCAATGACGGCAAATACGTCGTCAGTCACCATGCCTCCCACCCTAGCGACATATACGCCAAAAGGCATCAACTATTTCGCATATGCGCGCGGCGTTGACCCAGCCTTGCGCGGCCGGCCGAGCAGCTATCAGTCGAACCAGGGATCCAGACCGTAAAGCGGAAAGATTTCCTTGCGGGTGGCGATGATGGTGCGGTCCACGGCGTCAGCCGGGTCATAGCCGACCTCCCACGAACGCCACCAGGTGTCCACGCCGTCGCCCATGAGTTCGGGAACCGTATCCCCGTACTTTTCCCTGACATGGCTCCGGAAAGCCTCCGGAACCGGAGCCGTCAGCTGGACAGGATGTTGGGCCACGATGCCGATCAAATGGCTCCAAGTGCGCGGTACCACTCCCGTGATGTCGTACCCCCCTCCCCCGGTGGCGATCCAACGGTTTTCGCAGAACCTGGCGGCGAGGCCCGCGACGGCGTCGGCCGCCTCGCGCTGGCCGTCCACGCTCAGGTTGAGGTGCGTGAGGGGATCGAGTTTGTGGGAGTCGCAGCCGTGCTGGCTCACAATGACTTCAGGTTCAAAGGCCTGCACGAGTTGGGGTACCACGGCATGGAAGGCGCGCAACCACCCTGCGTCCCCCGTCCACGCAGGCAACGCCACGTTGACGGCCGTCCCCAAGGCGTCCCGGCCGCCGATCTCGTTGGCGAATCCCGTTCCCGGGAACAGCGAGAGCCCGCTTTCGTGCAGGGAAATCGTCAGGACCCTGGGGTCGTTCCAGAAGATGCTCTGGGTGCCGTCGCCGTGGTGGGCGTCGACGTCGATGTACGCGACCCGCCGGACACCGCCGTCGAGCAGCCTCTGCACGGCGAGAGCGGCGTCGTTATAGATACAGAAGCCGCTGGCCCGCTCTCGGGAGGCATGGTGAAGGCCGCCGCCGAAGTTGACGGCCCGGACCGCGGTCCCGGACAGGATCGCCTCGGCCGCGAGCAAGGACCCTCCGGCGAGCCGGGCGCTGGCCTCGTGCATCCCTGCAAACGCTGGATCATCCTCGGTGCCGAGCCCGCGTTCCGGGTCCGGCGTCGTCGGATCTTCGCTTGAACGCCGCACCGCGGCGACATATTCGGCGCTGTGCACTGCCAGGAGGTCGACGTCGGACGCGACCTCAGGCGCTTGGACGGACACATGCTCCAGGTCGAAAAGTCCGAGCGCCGCGGCGAGCCTGGCCGTCAGCTCAAGCCGCGCGGGGGCCATCGGGTGCGAGGGACCGAAATTGTATGCGGTCATGGCGGGATCCCACGCCACCGTCGTTGGCAGCGGGGACGGACGGAGGCCTGCCCAGGAAGTCATCAATGACAGGCTACCCGAGCGGCGGAACGCACCTGCCCCGTTACAGCGGGCGATTAGTGGTTTACTACTCAGGAAAGCAGAATCAATCGACCAGAAGCGAACAGCACTGCCATGACTCAAAGCCAGTCGAGGTCCCTAGACCCGGCCAGCTGGCAAACCGTCCAGCCGGAGCGGGGAGGCCTGTGGATTTTCACGGGTATCCGCGACTTCATCGACAACATCGCCAACTCCTCACCGGCCCGATTGGCGCTCACGGCGTACGTCTTCGCGATTCTCGTGTTCACCGGCCTGCTTTCCCTGCCGGCGGCCTCGGCCGACGGTGCGGTCACTCCCATACACCAGGCCCTATTCACCGCTGTCTCGAGCGTGTGCGTGACCGGTTTGACGGTTGTGTCGACGGCGACGCACTGGACCTTCTTCGGCCAGCTCGTGATTCTCGTGGGCATCTTCGTGGGTGGATTGGGAACCCTGACACTCGCCTCCCTCCTGGCGCTCATGGTCAGCAAACGGCTCGGTGTGAGGGGCAAGCTCATTGCCCAGGAGGCCATGAACAACGCCGGCCGCTTGGGCGAAGTGGGTACATTGTTGCGGATCGTCATCTCGACGTCCGTGACCATCGAGGCCGTCCTGGCCATCGCGATGATTCCCCGGTTCCTGACGCTAGGCGAGGACTTCTGGCAGGCCGTCTGGCACGGAGTCTTCTACTCGATCTCTTCCTTCAACAATGCCGGTTTCACACCCCATTCCGACGGAATCGTGCCGTACGAGACCGATCTGTGGATTCTCGTGCCGCTCATGCTTGGCGTGTTCCTCGGCAGCCTCGGCTTTCCGGTGATGCTGGTGCTCCGGCGGCACGGCCTGAATTGGAGGAAGTGGAGCCTCCACACCAAGCTGACCATCCAGGTTTCCTTGATCCTCCTCATTGCCGGCGCAGTCCTCTGGGCCTTGATGGAGTGGGACAACACCAACACCATCGCCAACATGAGCGTCGGCGACAAGATCACGCATTCCATTTTCGCCTCGGTCATGACGCGCTCCGGTGGCTTCAACCTGGTCGACCAGGGGCACATGGATTCGACCACGAGGCTGCTGTCGGACGCGCTCATGTTCGCCGGCGGCGGTTCGGCGTCGACGGCCGGCGGCATCAAGGTGACAACCATCGCGGTCATGTTCCTCGCCATCGTCGCTGAGGCCAGGGGCGACGACGACGTCAAGGTCTACGGCCGCACGATCCCCGAGGGCACCATGCGGGTAGCCATCTCGGTGATCGTCGCCGGCGCCACCTTGGTATGCGTATCCGCATTCCTGCTGTTGGCCATCAGCGGCGCCAGCCTGGACCGGGTACTCTTCGAAACCATTTCAGCCTTTGCCACCGTGGGACTCAGCACGAACCTCAGCGCGGAGCTGCCGCCGGCGGGGGTCTACGTCCTCGCCGCCCTCATGTTCGCCGGCCGCATCGGCACCATAACCCTTGCCTCCGCCCTGGCCCTCCGCCAGCGCAGGCAGCTATTCCATTACCCGGAAGAGAGGCCGATCATTGGCTAATTCAACAGGCGCCCCCAACCGGCCGGCGCACAACGCGCCCGTGCTGGTGATCGGCTTGGGCCGATTCGGTGCAGCCACCGCCGAGCAGCTCGTCAAGCAGGGACGCGAAGTCCTGGCCATCGAACGGGACCGCACGCTCGTCCAGAATTGGGCTTCCGTGCTGACCCACGTGGTCGAGGCGGACGCCACCAACATCGATGCCCTCCGCCAACTCGGCGCGCAGGAATTCAGCTCCGCCGTAGTGGGTGTGGGAACCTCGATCGAGTCCTCGGTGCTCATCACGGTGAACCTCGTGGATCTGGGCATCGAACACCTCTGGGTGAAAGCGATCACGGCCTCACACGGCAAGATCCTCACGCGCATCGGCGCCAACCATGTCATCTACCCCGAGGCCGACGCCGGAGTGCGCGCGGCACACCTTGTCTCGGGGCGCATGCTGGACTTCATCGAGTTCGACGACGATTTCGCCATCGTGAAAATGTACCCGCCCAAGGAAACCGTGGGCTTCACGCTGGATGAGTCCAAGGTCCGTTCCAAGTACGGCGTGACCATTGTTGGCGTGAAATCCCCGGGCGAGGACTTCACCTACGCCCGGCCGGACACGAAGGTCTCCGGCCGCGACATGCTGATTGTGTCAGGGCACGTGGACCTGCTGGAACGGTTCGCTGCGCGGCCGTAGCTCCAGTGGGAGGAACTAAGCCAGCTGCTGTGTGATCTCCGCGGCCCGGGCCGCTGCGGCGCGGGCTCCGTCGGCGATGATCGCGGGTATTCCGCCGTCGTTGAACGCCGCGATGGCGCGTTCGGTGGTGCCGTTGGGGCTGGTCACGGCGATGCGCAGGGCCGTGGGGTCTGCTCCCGGCTCAGCGAGCATAAAACCGGCACCGGCCACAGTCTCGCGGGAAATCATGAGCGAGAGTTCGGGATCCAGGCCAAGTTCGACGCCGGCGGCAGCCATGGCCTCAGCCAGGTAGAAGGCGTACGCGGGGCCCGAGCCGCTGATGGCGGACAGGGCATCCACCTGGTCCTCGGGGATTTCCACGACCGTGCCCGCGGCAGCGAGGATGTCCTTGGCCTGCTGGAGCTGCTCGGGGGTGCAGTTGGTCCCGGGCGAAACGGAAACCACCCCGCGTCCGAGCTTGGCGGGCGTGTTGGGCATCGTGCGGATGACGGGCTGGCCCGCGGGCAGGGCTGCTTCCAACTGGGCGATGGACACGGCGGCGGCAACGCTGATCACGATGGTGTTCTTGGCGAGCGACGGTGAGATTTCGCGGGCGAGATCGGCAATGCCCACAGGCTTGACACCCAGGATGACAACCGAAGCGCCCTTCGTGGCCAGCTTGTTGTTATCTGGTTCCTCGGCCCCAGCGATGGTCATGACATGGTGGCGCTCGGCCAGTTCGGCGGCGCGTTCTGCGCGGCGTACGGTGGCGACGACGTCCGAGGGATCCGTTCCGGCAGCCAACAGGCCCCCCAGAATGGCCTCGTTCATGGACCCACAGCCAAGGAATGCGATTCGGTTGCTCATGGCTCCATGATGCCAGTTCAGCTGCTCCGCTGCAGAACCAATGCAGGACCGTCCAGAGGCGCCGAGGATTCCCAGCTAGTTCCCAAGATTATTGCAGGCTGCACCCAATATCGCTCCGTAACTTAGTAGTTACCTCATTGAGGGTGCGAGTGATGAGGCGGGCATGGGGATGTCCGCCACAAGCACCGGTGGTCGAACGGGTTTCCCCCCATTTTCCCGTATCGACCGCCGGTGCTTTCTCGTTTAAGGAACCTAGATCTCGAAGGCTCCCACGAGGGGCGCCCCCAAGTGCTGGCGCGCGAAGCGCAGCGTTTCGGCGAGCCACTCTTCGCGTTCGCCGGCGGCTTTGGCCTTGCGCGTGGAGATCTCGGCAACCACGGTGCCTTCGAATCCGTTGGATGCGAGATACTGCAGCGCCTCGGCGCACTGCTGGGTCCCGTAACCCGGGATCAAGTGCTCGTCCTTGCCCGAGCCCGAACCGTCGGTGAGGTGGACGTGGCGCAGCTTGCTCCCGAGCGCCCGGATCGCCTCAAGGCTGTTGGCACCCGCGGTGGCGGCGTGCGAGAAGTCCCACGTGACGTCGTCGTAATCCTGCCCCATCGGATCCCAGTGCGGAAGGTACGCGAGCGCCTCCCGGCCGCGCACACGCCACGGATACATGTTCTCTACCGCGATGTGCACCTGGTACATCGCGGCGATCTCGCGCACACCGGCAGCGAAGTTCTCCGCATAGTTCGACTGCCACCGAAACGGCGGATGGACCACCACAGTGTTGCAGCCGACTTCGCGCGCCATCTGGCAGGACATCTCGATCTTGTTCCACGCCGGACCCCAAACCTGCTGGGTCAGCAGCAAGGTGGGCGCGTGGATGGAGACGATCTGCTGGTCGTATCGATGGCTTAGCTGGATGAGTGCATCCGGGTTCTGGCTGGTGGCGTTGTTGGTCACCATCACCTCGACGCCGTCGTACCCCAGGTCCTGGGCCACGGCAAAGGCGTCATGGACGCTGAGCGGATAGACAGAGGCGCTGGAAAGCGCCACCGGAATCCTCGGCGTGTCTTCTTCGGAATGCTCGACGTCGGTGCTCATGTTAGTTGGCCTGCCTCCCGGCGATGGGGATTGGTATGGATACTGCCGCTGGCGCGGCCGTTCCGGTGTTGGCGCCCAGGCGTGGTACCGGTACCGCGCCTCCGAGCCCGACATGCGGAGCCGGGGCTAGCGGGCCATCGAAGATCAGCTGGTCGAGCCGGCGCAGGATCAATCCCTCGCGCAAGGCCCAAGGGCAGATCTCCATGCTGGGAAACTCGAACATTTCCAATGCGGCCTCAGCGACGAGCGCCCCCGCAAGGATCTGCGCCGCCCGTGCATCCGAGACGCCCGGGAGGTAGAGCCGGTCCTCGACGGTCATCGCCGAGATCCGCTGGGCCCAGAGGCCCAAGTCCGTGGCGTGGAGTTCCCGCTTGACGTACGGACCGGCGCCGCTGGGGGCAGCCCCTGCGATGCGTGCAAGCGAACGGAAGGTCTTGGAGGTCCCGGCCACCAGGTTGGCCCGGCCCAATTGCTTGAACTCGCGCACCACCGGCTTGAGAGTGTGGCGAATATACTTGCGCAGCTCTTTGACGCTCTTTGCCGTGGGCGGGTCATTGTGGAGCCAGTCCCTCGTCAAACGGCTGGCACCAAGCGGCACTGACACCGCGAGCTCGGGCAATTCGTCCTGACCAAACGCCATTTCGAAGGAGCCGCCACCGATGTCCAGGTCCAGGATCGGACCGGCGCCCCAGCCGTACCAGCGTCGGACCGCGAAGAACGTCATGGACGCTTCTTCGCTGCCTGTCAGTTCCTGCAGGGTCACAGTGGTCTCGTGCTTCACCCGGGCAAGGACCTCGACGCCGTTGGTGGCTTCGCGGATGGCCGAGGTACAAAATGCCAGGAGATCCTCGGCCTTGTGGCGGGCTGCGAACTCCCACGCTTCGAGGACGAATTCGATGAGCTCGTGTTGTCCGGCGTCGTTGATGTTACCGTCGGCGTCCAGGAACTGAACCAGCGAAAGCGGTCGCTTGTGGGAGGCAAACGCGACCGGGCGTGCGCCCGGATGCGCGTCCACCAAAAGCAAATGGACGGTGTTGGAACCGATGTCTAGGACGCCAAGACGCATTCTGCCATTATTCCCCGATTCGAAGCGTGTGAAGCAACTACGACTGCCGATTCGTGCCGGCGGTTAGTCAATTAATCCCGGGGTCCGCCGGTGCGTGATTCCGCGTCCACATCTGCGGCCGGGGCGGTGGCTTCGTGGGCTTCTTCGGCTTCGTCCGCGCGGGTAAAGTCGCGGCGGACGTTCGCAATGCCTTCGGGGCCCATCTCGAAGCCGTGCTCGCTGCCGGGGTTGATCACCAAGCCCAGCTCGTCGCCGATGCTGTCCAGAATCGCTGAACCGTGGGTGCCCAGGACGTTGGGCGCGGCTTCGAGGAAGTGCGATTCCACCCGGCTCGGGTGGCTGAACACGGCGAGGACAGGCTGGCCCTCGGAGTTGGCGAGGACAAGAGGCTCCACGGCGGCGTCAGGCTTATCCAGGGAGTCGGTGCTCAGGATGTAGACCTCGTTGTTCAGGAAGGACAGGATGACGTCCACCGGGTTCGCGTCGGGTTGCCCGGCCTTTGCGAGCTTGGACTCAAGGTCGTTCAAGGGCAGGGATTCCGGGGCTGCAGGCTGATCTGTCATGGTTCCACTCGATCACGGTTTCCCCGCCGGAAGCAATTCCCGGCTGTCTCGCCGTCGAGATCGTGGGTGGGGGCCGGGGGCTGTGTTCCGGAACGTAGTCCTCGGCCCGAACCCACGATCTCACCCCCGAAGAAGCCTGAGCAGGCGCACCTTCAGGCCGCGTTCGTCGAAGAGACCTTTCCAATCAATACGCAGGATTCGCCAGCCCTGCTCGGCCAGCAGCTCCTCCCTTTGCCGCTCTTCGAAGATCACTTCCGCAGTTGGCTTGTAGTCGAAGTACTTTGCCTTGCCGTCGACCTCGAGCGCGGCTCGAAGGTGCGGCCACGCGAAGTCGAACCGGTAGGCGCCACGAGGTGTTTGGACCCGCAGCTGGAGCACGGGATCCGGGAATCCGAGCTTCGCGATAGCGTCCCGCGTCAATGTCTCGCCCGGGGATTCGGACAATGGGTTCGCGAAGGCCAAGGCTTTTCGGAACGCCGTGACTCCCCGGGCACCGACTAGACCGGCACACGCTGACTCGAGCCACTCACGGTTGCATCCGAGCCTCAAGCCGTGGTCCAAGAGAATCAGGCCCTGCCGATAGTTCAGTATCTGTGCGCAGTCCAGAACGGTGCGGTCGAGTGCTGTCACTGGAAGTCCATCAATCTCGATCCGTTGCCCAGGCAGGAGGAGGCCTGAATGAGCCCTGACGTCGGCCGCATGGGATCCGCTCGCTGCGTGGTACGGAATGATGACGTGGATCAATTGATCAGCCCTCCACAAATACAAACGGTGCAGACGGGCGGCGGAGGTGTGGCTGAACGTAAGCCCATCCGCCGTGACGCGGAGGGTCCTATGGCAATACGCCGCCAACCGGGCGCGCTCCCGGTCATCGTCCAAAAGCCCACGCCAGAACGTGCCACGGACCATGACTCCCGTGCGGACCCTTACCAGTGAGCCCTAGCGGAGGTGTTCGTTCATACGTCGCTTGCTCAGTCCTTGGGACAGCAACTCCTCTGTCCGCCACATGTTCCCATCCGGAAGCGGAGGCGCGCCAATGCTCGTGAGCGCTGGAACTGCGGCGGCTTGAGGGCCCCGTGGTGCGGACAGTGCCGGGGATTTCGCCGGTTCCAAGTAATCCCAAACTTCCGCGAGCGGGTCCACCGGGACAACGGAGTCGCTGTTTCCGTAACTGTTCACCGCACCAGTTTCGGTGAGCGGCGGAGAGCCCGGAAGCGGCCAATCAAGCTATGTGGAAACCCAGGAAACCCAATACGTGGGTGTGGGCCGGGCGCTGCGTTCCAGAACGCAGCCCCCGGCCCACACCCACGATCTCGTGGCGAGCTACTTCTTTGCCGCAGCCTTCTTCGCCGGCGCCTTGCGGGCCGTGGTGGTCCGCTTGACCGGGCCTTTGGCGCGCTTCTCGGCGAGCAGTTCGATGGCCTGCTCCCGGGTCAGCTCCTCCAAGGACGTGGCGCGCGGAACGGTGATGTTGGTGACGCCGTCGGTGATGTATGGGCCAAAACGGCCTTCCTTCACCACGATGTTCTTCTCCGAGACAGGGTCCGGACCGAACTCAGCCAGGGGCGGTACGGCGGCACGCGCACCACGCTGCTTTGGCTGGGAGTAGATCTCCAGCGCCTGTTCCAGGGTGATGGTGAAGATCTCTTCCTCGGATCCGATGGACCGCGAGTCCGTGCCCTTCTTCAGGTAGGGCCCGAAACGGCCGTTCTGCACCGTGATGGGGTTGCCTTCGGCGTCCGCGCCGAGCACGCGGGGCAGGCTCATGAGCTGAATGGCTTCGTCGAGCGTGACCGAATCAACGGACATCGACTTGAAGAGCGAACCCGTGCGCGGCTTTGCCTTGACGGGCTTCTTCGGCGGCTTGGGTTTGCCGTTCTTGTAGTACTCCACGGGCTGGTTTGCCAGTTGCTCCTCGGTCATCTCCGGGATGATCTCAGTGACGTAGGCGCCGTATCGGCCGTTCTTGGCAACCACGGTGTGTCCGGTGTGCGGGTCCGCGCCCAGGACGCGTTCCTCGGGGGCAGCCGTTTCCATGAGCTCCACGGCCTTGGCCGCAGTGAGCTCGTCCGGAGCGAGGTCCTCGGGGACGTTGGCACGCGCCGACTCCACGACTTCGCCGGTCTTGGGGTCGACGGTGGGGATCGAACTTTCCAAGTACGGGCCGAACTTCCCGACGCGCAGCGTGATGCCCTCGGCAATCGGCACCGAGTTGATCTCGCGTGCATCGATTTCACCAAGGTTGTTGACGATGCTCAGCAGGCCGGGATCGGCGTCTTCACCATAGTAGAAGTGCTTGAGCCAAGCGGCCCCTACAGCCTGGCCGTTGGCGATCTTGTCCAGGTCGCCTTCCATGTCTGCCGTGAATTCGTAGTCCACGTAGTCGGTGAAGTGCTGCTCCAGCAGGCGGATCACGGAGAAGGCGATCCAGCTGGGAACCAGCGCAGACCCCTGCTTCCGGACGTAGCCGCGGTCCTGGATGGTGGAGATCGTGGACGCATAGGTGGACGGGCGGCCGATGCCGCGCTTTTCCAGCTCCGCCGTCAGGGATGCTTCCGTGTACCGCGGCGGTGGCGAGGTCTCGTGGCCAATAGCAATGATGTCCGAAGCCGTGAGGGAATCGTCCTTGGCCACGTTGGGAAGGCGCCGGGCTTCGTCGGAGTCGTCGTCGCCGCGGCTCTCGTCCTTGCCTTCTTCATAGGCTGCGAGGAAGCCGGGGAAGGTGATGACCGTGCCGGAGGCCGAGAATTCGGCGTCGCGCCCATCGGTAGCCACTGCGCCGAGGCGGATGGTGGCGGTAGAGCCCTTGGCGTCGCCCATCTGGGAGGCGATGGTGCGCTTCCAGATGAGTTCGTAGAGCCGGAAAGCATCGCCAGTCAGGTGGTTTGCAACCTGGGCCGGGGTGCGGAAAGAGTCACCCGCGGGGCGGATGGCTTCGTGGGCTTCCTGCGCGTTCGCAGCCTTGTTGGCGTAGACCCGGGGAGACTGCGGCACGTACTCGGGACCGTACAACTCGGCGGCCTGGCGGCGTGCCGCCGTGAGGGCTTCGTCGCTCAAGGCGGACGAGTCGGTACGCATATAAGTGATGTAGCCGTTTTCATACAGGCGCTGGGCGATCTGCATGGTGCTCTTGGAGGTGAAGCGCAGCTTGCGGCCGGCTTCCTGTTGAAGGGTCGACGTCGTGAACGGCGCCGCGGGACGGCGGGTGTACGGTTTGGTGTCGACGGAGCGGACGCGGAAGTCCGCGTTCTCGAGTCCGGCGGCCAACGACGTCGCGAGTTCCTCGTTGAGGTGCACCGCGTTCGCGGAGGTGAGGACGCCGTCGTCGTTGAAGTCGCGGCCGCTGGCTACCTTCGCGCCGTCGACCGCAGCGAGCTTCGCCTTGAACGTAGCGGAGCCGGTACCGAACTGGCCGGTCAGGTCCCAGTACGATGCGGATTTGAATGCCATGCGTTCGCGTTCGCGGTCGACCACCATGCGGGTCACGACCGACTGCACACGGCCGGCGGACAGGCCGCGGGCAACCTTGCGCCACAGCACCGGGGAGATTTCGTAACCGTACAGGCGGTCCAGGATGCGGCGCGTTTCCTGGGCGTCCACGAGGGCGCTGTCAACGTCGCGCAGGTTGTCCATGGCGCGGTGGATGGCTTCCTTGGTGATTTCACCGAAGGTCATGCGGTAGACGGGAACCTTGGGTTTCAGGACCTCCAGGAGGTGCCACGCGATGGCCTCGCCCTCGCGGTCCCCATCGGTTGCGAGATAGAGCGCGTCAGCGTCTTTCAGCTGGGCCTTGAGCTCGGCGACCTTTTTCTTCTTGTCCGGAGACACCACGTAATACGGTTTGAAGTCGTTCTCGATGTCGACGGCGAACTTGCCAACCGAGGTCTTCTTCAGTTCTGCAGGGAGGTCCGAGGGCTGCGGGAGGTCGCGGATGTGGCCGATCGAGGCCTCGACAATGAAGCCCTCGCCCAGGTACTTGGCGATGGTCTTGCTCTTGGCCGGAGACTCCACGATCACGAGTTTCTTGCCGGTTTTTGCCTTGCTGGGCACGGTTCTCCTACAGAAAAATGAATTGCTTGGGCTCGTGCCCATATTGGCCTAGTTCACCATATTTTGCAGAATCGTGCGTTTCCATGTGCACAAGTGCTGTGGAGGAACAGTGTTCTGGGTTAGCTTGAAGCCGGCGTCCGGTCGTCCGGAATCATCGACCACATCGTAGCGATTCGCACCGCTCCTTCGGGAATCCGCGTGGGATCCTCGAGCTCATATGACCTGATGAGTTCCTGGAATTTGGCCTTGAGATCCGTCCGCTGATCCGGAGTCAAGTACAGCAGATCGCTGGACAACACCATGGCGGCTGCCTCGTTCGCGGCCTCGCCCCGCTGGCGCCGCTCACCACGGGCCCGGGTGAATGCAGTCGCCCGACGCCGGAAAGCGTCCAGTTCGAGTTCGACGACGGCGATCTCCGGGCTCGGAGCGTTGCCGCCGGATTTGATGGTGAAGTCCGAACCCGCGGCCTTCCAACGGCGTTCGCGTGCATCGCCCTCGTTGTCCGCGGCAGTAACGATGCCCCATTTCTGGAGGGCCCGCAGGTGGTAGCTCATGGCGCTCGGCGTGAGCCCGGTCTGCGCGGCGAGCTCTGTGGCCGTGCGGCTCAGTTGCGTGGAATACAGTTCCGAGATGACCTCAAGCCGGGCGGCATGCGCAAGGGCACGGATCGCTTTTGGGTCGGTGATCTCCACCGTCTTCTCGGGCCGTTTCCGGCGCTTCGGGGATGCCAGCCCGGTGGATACCCCATTGTCTTCATTCACCGGAACAGTTTATCCGCCGGGGGCGCCGCAAATGTCCTATGCCGTGGGAAGCAGGAAACCGTCGCGGACCAGGTTACCGACGTCGGAGAGCAGACCTGCGCGGAAAGCGTCGTCGTCGAAGTCGTCGTCTCCACCCAGGAGGGCGGCCAAGGCGCCAATCAGCTGGCGGACGGACAGCTCGCCGTCACATGCCGACACGAAACCGGCCAGCTCGGTGCTCAACAGGTTCGTCCGGCGCAGTCCCGCGCCCTGGCGCAGCAAGATGACGCCGGGGTGTTCGGCGCCGGGCCGCTGGTGGCGTTCCTCGGTCACGTCCTCGGCCACCACCAAGTGGGCCTCTGAGAGTTCGTGGGCATCGAGCCAATCGGCGCGTTCGACGGCGGCGGCGAGGTGCGGGCCGATCGGTTGCTCGATGGGGTACGTGATTTCCTCGAAGCGGGCGGGCGCATCTCCCGGACGCGGGCTTTCGGGCCGCCGCAGCCAGATCATTCCGAAGCCAATGGCGTCCACGTTGCGGGACGCGAAATCCTGCAGGTAGGCGGCGTAGGCGTCACGGTAGAGCTTACGGTCGCGGCCCTCGGAGGCGTCCTGCAACCAGGTCTCCGCGTACAGCTCCGGACTCACCTGTTCCCGTTGGATGAACCATGCCTCCGTGCCGGACCCTGCCAGCCACGACGCGGGCCGTTCGCTCCAGCGGCTGCCTGCAGGGATTTCCCAGTTGCCGAGCATCTGCGCCGTGCCGCCGGGCGCCAGGACGTCGGGCAAGGTTCGGACGAGGTTGGCCACGATGTCGTCGCCGGGCAGGCCGCCGTCGCGGTAGGTGAATTGATCCGAAGAATGCTCGCCGGCACTGCGCGGGGTAATGACGAAAGGCGGATTGGACACCACCAAATCGAAAGTCTCACCCGCGACCGGTTCCAGGAGCGAGCCCAGCCGCAGGCTCACCCGGGACTCGAGATCGGCCGGGTCCAGGTGGAGGGCCTCGGCATTGAGCATCAGGTTGAAGCGGGTGAACGCGAGGGCCCGTTCGGAGATGTCTGTGGCGGTGACATGCTCGCTGTGGTGCAGGAGGTGGAAAGTCTGGATTCCACAGCCCGTCCCGAGGTCAAGGGCGCGTTTCGAGTGCCGCCGGATCGTGGTCTGGACAAGGGTGGTGGATGCCTGCCCGATGCCCAGCACATGGTCATGCCGGAGCACGCCCGGCTGCTGGTGGGCGGCGAGATCGCTGGAAACCCACAGTTCCGCGCCGCCGCTCCCGCTGTTGTCTGCTCCGGAGTCGCATTCCCAGCCGTACGGCCGCAAATCCACCTTCGCCGCGACAGCACCGCCGTCGTTCTTCTCTACCAAGCCAAGTTCCACCAGGCCCGAGGTGCGGATGCGCGGCAGGGCGGTGTCGACGTCGTCTTCGGTTTGCGGGACAGCGAGAAGCCACAAGCGCACGACGACGGCGAGCGCGGCCTTCGCGCCGTCCGTCGCCGGGTCTCCGGCGGAGTCAGCCGGTTCGGTGGCGATGAGTGCAGGGATGAGCTGATCCCGGGCGAGGGCCGCGTGGGCGGACTCCCCAAGAAGTCCTGCCACTCCGTCCACGGTGTAGCCAACGTTCCGCAGGTCGTCGGCGAGCGCCGTGAGCAGCTCGGGAAGGTCGCTGCGGGGAGCGTCGAGGGTGGTGGTTTTCGGGGCGGTCCCAAAGATGGCGGGCATTGCGGGATCAGTCACTGTGCAAGTCTATCCGGGCTGGTGGGTGGGCGGCCGCGTGATCGCCTGCGTCGGCGGGGAGGCATTCGAGCAGGTAGCGTTGAATCATGGCATTTCACCCCTCCACTTGGCGTCGCGCTGCTCTTTTGGTCGTTGGCGCTGCCACCCTGGCGATGACGGCGTGCTCCTCCGGCGGATCTGTCTCCAACGCCGACATCCCCGCGTGGAAGGCGACCACCATGCCGTCGGCGGCCGGGGTGGTCCTGGAGGACTCAGGAAAAATCCCGAACCGTGACCCCTTGGTCAAGAACTTCGCAAATGTCGCTGCCGGAAGCTACACCCTGACTGTGGCCTGCGACGGCGGCGGCAAGGCATTCTTCGACGTTTCCTCGGGTGGCACGCAGATCACCGAGGCCGGGGCTGCGTGCAATGGCAGCCGCGAAACGTCCCGCATCAAGATTCCCTCGGCCGGCCCACTGAGCATCAGCACAAGCAGCGTCGATGCACCCGTGATCTACGCATACCAACTGGTACCGGCTTCGTAACTGCCGCTTCGTTCCCGGCTGCGGCCGGGCGTAGAGTCGGACTATGGGGTGGGCACGCGCCCTGAAGGTTGCGACGACGCCGCCGGCGATTCCCGCCGTCGTGCTTTGTGGTGTGCTCGCGTGCGGCACTTTGGCCTCGTGCGAATACACCTACGAGGACGGCCGTGCCGCGGCGAGCAGTCCGCCGTCGGCGGTGATCACGGATCCGGTGTTGACCCGCGACCCGGCCCTTGGACAGACCGTCACGGGCGATGCGCTGAAGGCTTGGGCGCAAGACGTGCTTCCAGACGTGAACGGGCTGTCCTTTTACAGCAGCTTCGACCTGCTGTCCGCTGGAGAGTCCCGCGACGAAGAGACCACCCAGCTTCCTGGGGGAACGTATGCAGTGACTCTGGCGTGCCGAGGTACCCGCAGCACCGAATTCACTGTGCGGAACGGGAGCGAAGTCCTCATCGAGGTAATGCTGCGCTGCGGCACCACGAGGGTCAAGGTCCTGCAACTGGAGACAGACGCCGTCCTGGGCATCACGATCACCGCAAATGCGCAGGCAAACTTCGCGTACCGGGGTGAGCCGGATCTGATGACCGGGGCTAGGCCGCGCAGCCTTCCGGGCAACGCAGCGTTTCCGGGCTCGAGGCACATTCGGCGCAATACAGCGTGAGGTTGCGGCAGCTCAAATTGGAGCAGTTTTCAAACTTGTTGGTGGGCGCCTGGCAGCGGACGCATTGGCCAATGGTCTTGGCATCCTCACTGAATTCCATGTGCATGCGCTTGTCGAAAACGTACAAGGAACCTTCCCACAAGCCCTGGTCCTTGTAGGTCTCGCCGTAGCGGACAATCCCGCCGTCGAGTTGGTAAACCTCCTTGAAGCCGCGGTTCACCATCAGGCTGGAAAGGACTTCGCACCGGATTCCGCCTGTGCAGTACGTGACTACGGGCTGGTCCTTGAGATCGTCGTATTTTCCCGAGTCGAGTTCCTTGATGAAGTCGTGTGTGGTGGCGACGTCGGGAACGATCGCGTCCTTGAATTTGCCGATCTGGGCTTCGAAGGCGTTCCGTCCATCGAAGAACTTCACGTCCTGCCCTGAAGCCTTCTTTTCCTCCAGCAGTGCGTGGAGCTCTTCGGGCTGAAGGTGGGTGCCACCGCCGACGACGCCGTTCTCGTCCACCTTCAGTTCACCGGGGGCGCCGAAGGACACGATCTCATCGCGAACCTTGACGCTGAGCCTCGGAAAGTCGTCGGCGCCGCCTTCGGACCATTTGAAGTCGATATCGTGGAAGCCCTTGTATTCCTTGGTGGTCTTCACGTACTGCTTGACGTTGTTCAGTTCCCCACCAACTGTGGCGTTGATGCCGTCCCGCGAAATAAGGATCCGCCCGGTCAGGCCGAGCTTCTCGCACAGGGCGCGCTGCCAGAGCCGCACGGCGTCCGGGTCAGCGATCGGAGTAAAGCCATAGAAGAGCACAATTCTGTTTAAAGCCACGTATTTAAGGGTACTTGCTGGCCCCAAACCCATGAGTCGGGCCGCCGTTCGGTCACTCTAAGTGTTAATGGAGCTGTTACTGACGGCCCCTGTTGATTCCCAGACCGCTGGCATAGTCTCTCTACATGAGTCACGAAGCCTTGGTTGAAGACATCGCTGAGCTGCTCGACGTCTGGGTGGCTGGCTGGGCCGGGTCCCGGAGTTACGAAACGCGAAAGGAAGGCCGGTTCCCGGCAGCCCTGCGTGCAGACAAAACCGGCGACTGGGAATACTTTGCCTACGACCCCTCGGATGACGAGTTCGCCGAACTGGCCGCCAAGACCGCCCAGGCGGACACCCGCATTTTGACGATCCTCACGAACGACGCAGGACGCTACACCCAATTGGCTCGCGAGAACGGCTTGAACGTCACCTCCGATTCCCAGACCATGATGATCGTGGACATGGGGACGCAAGATGCCGAGGATCCGTGGCTCTCGGATGACGACCTCAAGCTCACCACTTCCGAAAGCAAGGGCGTCCACTACGCCGTGGTCCATGCCGGCGAAGAGGTGGCGGCCAGCGGACAGGTATACGTAGTCAAGCAGACAGCGGTGTTCGACAAAATCGTCACCGAGCCCAACTACCAGCGCCGGGGACTGGGCAGTTTCATCATGAAAGCCCTCGCCGCGCAGGCATTTCAATACGATGTTGAAAGCGGCCTGCTCCTCGCTTCCTTGGACGGACAGCATCTCTACTCCCACCTTGGCTGGAAGCACGTGTGCCAGGTGCTCATGATGTCCACCAAATCGGTCGACGAGACTGACCTGTCTGTGGCGTAGCCGAGGTTCGGCGCCGGTCGGTTTCCGGCGCAATGACAGAATGTTCACGTGAACGCAACTGAATCGATGATCTCCCTTCTGGGCAGGAGCCCGGACCCGGAGCAGTTGCGACATGTCCGCACCATTCCAGCTCGCCAGGCGGTCCACGAGGCGTGGCCGGGCTGGGCCCACCCCGATGTGGTTGCCGCTTACGGATCCTTGGGCATCCACGAACCGTACCGGCACCAGATCGAAGCAGCCGAGCTCGCCCACTCCGGCCAAAACGTCGTCATTGCCACCGGGACCGCCTCCGGAAAGTCGCTCGCCTACCAGCTGCCTGCCCTCGACGCCATCCATCGTTCAGAGTTGCGGGTGCAGTCAGAGCCGGGCAAGATCCACGACAACGGTGCCGTCACCCTGTATCTCTCCCCCACCAAGGCACTTGCAGCCGACCAGTTGGCAGCGATCCGCGCGCTCAAGCTCCCCACGGTCCGGGCTGAAACCTACGACGGCGACACCGAGCAGTCCCAGCGCCGCTGGATCCGTGATCATGCCAACTTCATCCTCGCAAACCCCGACATGTTGCACTTCGGGATCCTGCCCAACCACATGTGGTGGGCCCGCTTCTTCCGCAGGCTCCGGTACGTCATCGTGGACGAGGCCCATAGCTACCGCGGGGTGTTCGGGTCCCACGTCGCCAACCTCATGCGGAGGCTCCGGCGAATCTGTGCCTACTACGGTGCCGGCACCTCCTTTCCTGAACCGGTGTTCATTGCGGCGTCGGCGACTGCGTCGGACCCGGGCACATCCTTCGCCCGGCTCATCGGCACCCCCGTCCGCGAAATTTCCGAGGACTGTTCACCTCATGGCTCCACGACGGTGGCATTCTGGGAACCTGCCCTGACCGAGCTGAAGGGCGAAAACGGGGCAAAATCCCGCAGGACCGCCGTCGCCGAGACCGCGGACCTGCTGGCCAACCTCGTGTCCTCCCGTGTGCGGACCATCGCCTTCATCAAGTCCAGGCGCGGCGCGGAGACAATTTCGTCTATCACCAAGCGCCTCCTCGACGAAGTGGATCCCAGCCTGCCCCAGCGGGTTGCTGCGTACCGCTCCGGCTATCTCCCCGAGGAGAGACGGGCTTTGGAAAAGGCTTTGCGTTCCGGTGAGCTGCTTGGGGTGTCCAGCACGTCGGCATTGGAATTGGGTATCGACATTTCCGGGCTGGACGCCGTGCTGGTAGCCGGCTGGCCCGGGACGAGGGCTTCCCTGTTCCAACAGATCGGACGGGCCGGCCGGGCAGGCCAAAACGCTATTGCCGCGTTCGTGGCCAGCGACGATCCTTTGGACACATACCTCGTCAACCATCCGGAGGCGATCTTTGACGTGTCGGTCGAGGCCACCGTCTTCGATCCCGGAAACCCCTACGTGCTCGGCCCCCATCTGTGCGCGGCAGCGGCCGAGCTCCCGATCGGTGTGGCTGAACTTGAGCTGTTCGGGTCGACGTCCGAATCCCTGCTGAATCAGTTGGTGCAACAGGGGTACCTGCGGAAACGGGCCGCGGGCTGGTTCTGGACCCATCCCGAGAGCGCCGCGGCCATGGTAAACCTCCGCGCAGATGGCGGCGGCCCCGTAAGCATCGTGGACTCCGAGACTGGCTCCCTGTTAGGCACCATGGACTCGCCACAGACGCACTACCAGGCGCATACGGGCGCGATCTATGTGCACCAAGGCGACAGCTACTTGGTCGAGGAACTGAACGAAGAGGACCATTGCGTGGTGGTTCGTCGAACCAACCCGGACTACTACACCACGGCACGGGACGTGACGCAGATCGAGGTCCTGCAGACTCTCCGGACCATGGAATGGGGGGACATCGCGGTTCACTTCGGCGAAGTGAAAGTAACAACACAGGTAGTCTCCTTCCAACGTAAGGCACTGATTTCCAACGAGGTTTTGGGGGAAGAACCGCTGGAACTCGGGGCCAGGGATCTTTTCACCAAGGCGGTATGGTTTGTGGTCCACAACCGTTCGCTGACTAGCGCAGGCCTTGTCGAGGCCCAGTTCCCGGGTGCCCTTCACGCCGCCGAGCATGCCGCCATCGGGCTTCTGCCGCTGGTCGCTTCAAGTGATCGTTGGGATATTGGTGGAGTCTCAACAGCGCTCCACGCCGACACCGGAGTTCCCACGATCTTTGTGTACGACGGCCATCCAGGCGGTGCCGGATTTGCCGAGCGCGGCTTCGAAAAAGCCAAAGTGTGGTTGACCGCCACAAGGGACGCCATCAAAGCCTGCGAGTGTGACACCGGCTGCCCTTCCTGCGTCCAGTCCCCCAAATGCGGCAACAAGAACAATCCGCTCGACAAGGACGCAGCGGTCACCCTGATCGACGTGCTGCTGCGCGACGCGTCCTAGGCGCACGATTTAGGGCGGCGGTTCTAGGGCGCTGTTCTAGGGCGGCGGTTCTAGGGCGGCGGTTCTAGGGCGGCGGACCGGCCCGGGCTCTGCCGGTCGCGGTCCCGAAGACTGCGCCGCGGTCCAGCTCAGTGCGGACTTCCACGATCCCGCCTACGCCCACCGTGCACGCCGTCAACGAAGCTCCATGCTGCGCGGCCGTTTCGCTGGCGAGCAAACAAGGATCTCCGGTTGTCAGGCCGCGGGCCGCGTCGGCTCCTGCGAGCGCCGCGAGATCGGCGGCAGACGCTGCGCGGTGGGCCATCGCCATGGCTTGGGCCAGGGTCAGCGCCGCCGCCAAGCAGGCCATGACAACGAGGCCCAGAGCAACAGCCAGGATGGTTCCAGAACCGTTTTCAGCAACCCGAACCCCGTCGCCGACGCGGGCGCTACCTGCCCTCACGCCGCGCGCAGTCTCGCCGCAACTATCGCTGGCGCGGATGGTTCCCGAACCGTTTTCAGCAACCCGAGCGTCACCGCTAGCGCGGATGGTTCCCGAACCGTTTTCAGCAACCGGACCCCCGTCGCCGGCGCGGGCGCTACCTGCCCTCACGCCGCGACCTCTTCCACAGCGGTTTGGAGCCCTGCCATCGTCACAGCACCCCTGAAATCCACAACCCCGTCCCGGGCAGTGAGGAACGGAACGGTGGCCGCCGACGACTGCGGGGCCTCTCCCCTCGCCGATGCCGTCGCCGAAAGCCTCCATGGGACAAAGGAGCCCAACGGGCCGACGACCCGGGCGGAGACTGTGACCTTGATCCATTCGCCGTCTTCGGCAATGACGGCCGAGGCAGCATCGCCTGCCAGCATCCGAACGATGCCGTCGACGGTTGAATGGCCGTCTCCCCGGGCGAGGGCCCTGGCACCCGCCCTGGCCGCCTCTTCCAAGCGAAGCTGTGTAATCCCCGCGGCCGATCCCGCGAGAAGCAGGGCCAAGAGAAGCAGGACAGAGGGTAGTGCCACGGCGAATTCAGCGGTGACGGCGCCACGGCCCCTCGCAAGGAAAGCATCTCGCCTACGGTGCTTGCGCGTGCCATCTAGCTTCTCCGTCGAAGGAGGCCGTCTGATCGAAGGAGTCCGCTGCCGCATAACGCCAGCCGCCCGGGCTAGCTTTACGGCGAGCCCCCAAACCAATGCCAACTGACGGATCGAATTCCCGGCATGGCGCTTTGAACCCCACCGCGGTGTCATGGCAGGGAGAGCGCGCTACGAATGAGGTTGAGGAGGAAGCCACGTACTTCCTCGCTGCGAAGGATGACCACCAAGAGTCCGGCGAAGCCCACGGCGGCAAGGGTTGCGATGGCATATTCGGCCGTCGCCATCCCAAGCTCGGATCCCATGAGCCGCACCTTCGACCGTCTCGGAACGGCAGAACCGTCGCTCGGCCGCGCACGGCCTGCTTCGGCGGTGGAATGCGGGTGGGTTGGCAGCCGAACGGGCCTGCTTCCCTGTGCGCCCGGGAACAATTCGAGGACCTCGGCCTCCGGCCGAGGAGGAGATGCCTGGGCGAGTGCCAGGGCAGCCCGGGGGGCATGGACGTCCTGCGGCGCCTGGGCGGTATCGACGGTTGCGTTCATTTCGGTTCCTTTCTGCGGGGCCGGCTTGGCCGCCGGCTCTACTTCGACTCTTCCGTTGGCATGTGGGCTTCGAAAGGCCCCAAATCTCCTAAGTGGAAAACTCGCTTCTGAACGTTCCTGTGGAGGGAAACTGGCTTGCGAGGGACTCGGGCGCCGCCCCTGGCGGGGCCGCCAGCAATCCCCCCGGGCGGGGCCGCCAGCTATCCCCCGGACGGAAGCATGGCCAACAGCACCGGGACCACACCAAGACAGATGAAGGCCGGCAAGGAACACAGACCCAGTGGAATCACGAGTTTCACTCCGAGCGCGGCAGCGCGCTTTTCCGCCACCCTGAACTTTTCACGCCGCAGTCGAGCTGCCTGGGCAAAGAGGATCGCCGAGGATGGTGCGCCGGTCAGGGCGGCGAAGGCGAGCGCATCCTTGAGCTTGCGCGCTTCAGCGCACTGCTGGCCCGCACTCCGCCATGCCGTCTCCCAGTCCGTTCCGATATCGAGGGCAGCAACCACCGCCTTCAGGGAGCGGCTAAGCTGCGGGGACGCGCATCCGGCGATCAACTCAAGGGACCGTCCGAGGCCCGCCCCGGAGTCGAGCATGGCGGCCACCAACTCAAGGATCATGGGCACATTGCGCAAGCCTCCCTGCCCATCGGGATTCCGGAGAGTGCCCGCCGCCTCGCCCCGGCTGGTGTTGTTCATCGGGCCGTTGCTTCCGAGTGGGCCGCGAAGTGTCCGGAGGATTGAGCGCCGCCGGGTTCGTCCTTGATAGGCCAGCCCGAGAATTGCCGCAAAGACCAGCACGAGGGACACTGCGATGGCTGCGAATGCCGAGCCCATCAGTCAACGCCCGCCGCGACGTGCACCAACCGGGATGACCAGATTCTGCCGGTGACAGTCAGGACACCCCCGGCCGCGAGCGCCGCCAATCCCAAGCCGTTGGCCAACAGGACCCCCAACGGATCCACCCCAAGCATCATGCCCAGCCCCAAGCCGAACACCGGCAGCCATGTCAGAAGGCGCACAGTGGCTTTCGGGCCGGCCAAGGCAGTCTGCCGGGCATCGCCGGCGTCGTCCTCGGCCTCAAGCTGGGAGGCGAATCTGGTCAGCACGTCGGCTAATGGACAACCACTCGCCTCCGCGACGTCCAGGCAGGCGGCAAGTTCTCCCCAGATTCGATGTTCCAGCGGACTCCTCCCCCTAAGATTCTTCGCTGCCGACGATCTGATGGCTTCGGCGACCGAGGCCCCGTTCATCGATGCCGCCCGCGCCGCTGCGAGAACCTGAAGAGACCCATCCGACACCTTGGGTAATGCCAGGGCCTTAGCTCGCACTTTGCGGTCCTCCGAGTCGACCGAACGAATGCGGTGATCCCTGGGTCCATGCACAATCCAGAGTTCCTCCCAGAGGCGCGACGTCGAACGGCCGCCCCGGAGGAGGGCGGCCAACTGCTGTACGAGTATCGTGAGCGGCAATGCGTCCGCGCGGGAGCGCCGCACCGGCACGCGCGCCCCAGCGCCTGCCCCGGCCCCGGCCCCTGCCACAGCCCCAGCCCCAGCGCCAGCGCCAGCCCCATGCAAGGGAGCACGAGGCAGGGCACGCACTACCCGTTTGCCAAGTCGCCGGGACGGTTGGAAGAAAACCCATGCAGCGGCCGCCAGGACGAGAATGAGGAATCCGCTCACGCGACAGCTCCAAGGTGATCCGGGCGCGAGATCGGTCGTTGCGAGCCGGGCAGGGGCCCGGGCAGGAGCCCAGGGTCCAGTTCAAGGCGATCTGCGAGGTCCCCCCAAGCGGGACCAGGGACAGCAACACCCGCCGGCATTTCCACGGCAGGCACGATCGATGGGGCGGACGCGCCCACCGCCAACAATCCAATGCAGGAAACTCTTCTGCCGGCCGGCGTCCGCTCGACGTGGACCACTGCGTCCAATGCCGTTGAAAGCTGCAGTTGAACGGCTTCCCGGCTCAAGCCTGCGAGCGCACCCAACGCCACCAGCCTGGCCGGGACCGCGGAGGCGGTGTTTGCGTGGATTGTGCCACCGCCACCCGTGTGGCCGGTATTGAGTGCCGTCAACAGCTCACGGACTTCTGCGCCCCGGCACTCACCCACGATCAACCGGTCCGGCCGCATCCGCAGTGCTTGCCGAACGAGTTCGCCAAGATCGAGAGCGCCACCGCCTTCAAGGTTCCCGTGCCTGGACTCAAGGGAAACCACGTGCGGGTGCACCGGGTTCAGCTCCGAGGCGTCCTCAATCAGGACGAGCCGATCATGCGGGCTGCTCAAGCCGAGCATCGTGGACAGCAATGTGGTCTTTCCGGAACCGGTGGCACCGCTGATCAGGAAGCTCAGCCTGCGATCAACCATGGCCTGCAACACCTGCTGGACCGGTGCCCCGAACATGCCTCCCGCACGCAACTCGTCGATCGAGAAAACCTCCTCGCGCCGAATCCGAACGGACAACAAAGTTCCGGCAGTGGAAATCGGAGGCAACACTGCGTGCACCCGGTATCCGCCGTCCAGGCGGACATCGACGCACGGCGAGCTGTCGTCCAAACGGCGTCCACCGGCCGCCACGAGCCGGGAGGCCAAGGCACGGATTTGAGGTTCGCCGTCGAAGTGCACCTGCGCCCGCTCCAGCCCCTTGCCGCGGTCGAACCACACCGAGTCCGGGCCATTCACGAAGATGTCCGTCACTGAGGCATCGCGGGCGAGCTGTTGGAGAGGTCCAAGTCCGCTCAGTTCGGCGCTGATGGATTCGACGGCGGCGAGCGCCCCCGCGGTCCCGAGTAGCCTGCCCGTGGCATGGACGGCCGCTGCCACGCGTGACGGAGTCACTGGACCGGCGTCGGCCATGACGGTTTCCCGGACGCTTTCAAGGAGTGCGGCGTCGAGGAGACGCGTGTTGCGACGGCGCTCGCCGTTTGGAAACCCAGGGGCACTCATACTGCGCCGTCGTCGAGTAGTTGAAGTACGGATTCCGCAAAGCGACGCACGGCCTTGCGCTTGCCGAATTCCAGAAGGCGTCCGAGCTCAGCGGCCGCGCCGGTGCCGCGGAGCTCGGGGAGCAAGCCATGAAGGGGCAGTCCCAGTGACTCGGCTATGAGCGGTCCGTCCAGGGCAGCACCGGCATTTCCACGGACCACCAAGGCTGTGTCCACCGGCGGCAGCTCCTGGAGAAGCCTGGCCGCGGCGACGGCTGCGCGGAGTTGGGCCGGTGCCAGGAGAAGAATCCTGTCGCAGTCCCAGGCAAAGCTGCCAAGCGACTCCGTTCCGCGGCCGATGTCGACAATGATCAGCTCATATCCCCGCCTCGCCGCATCAAGGACGGCCGCGACGGCCCCGGGCTCCACATCCAGAGGGCGGTCGCGGCTGCCCGGCCAGGACAGGAAGGAGAATCCGCCGGCGATCGGCAATGAGTCGCTTAGCTGCCCGGTACCGATGCTGCCGCTGGCATCGGCGAGATCGGGCCAGCGCAGTCCTGGCGCATCTTCAGCTGCCAGGCAAAGCTCAAGGCCTCCTCCGCGCGAATCGCCATCAACCAGCAGCGTCCGGATTCCGTGGACGGCCGCTTCCTGCGCCAGCCAGACCGCAGCCGTGGACGCACCCGCACCGCCGCATCCTCCTGTCACGCCGAGCACCAACCCTCCGGGGTCTGGATCATCCGAGCTACCGAGGTGCTCCGCCAGCCAGGCTGCGGCTTCCGGCAACACGGCCACACGTTCGGCCCCCAGGGCCGCTCCCAAATGCCACAACGAGTCCCCTTCACCGTTGAGGCCCAGCAAGACGGAAGGTGCACGACGACGGGGCGGAAGGTCGCGGATATCGCTGCCAAGAAGCACCATCCTCGCCGTATCCCACATGGGGAAGGCTGCCGATAGATCCATCGTTGTCCGGAGACTGGCACCGACAGCGGCCGCGATCCTTTCGGTTTCGGCTTGTAGCCGGACGTTCCCCGTCACCAGAAGGACATCGCCGGAACTGGCGGGAAGCCACGGCTCCCCGGAGTCCCGATCTGGCTTCGTCCCGGACCGTGGACCGGATCTTCCGGGAAGGGGGTGGCCACGTTGAAGCACCGTCGAACCGCGCGCCCCGTCAGCGGCAGCCCGGCTTCCGCCGGGTCTGTGGTTCCGCTCAAGATGTTGCCCGCTCATGAAGCCACTCTTTCCGTTTCACCACGGGCATTGAAGGCCCGTATCGGCGTATGTGGACAAAGCACCCACAACGACCCCTGTGGGGGACGGGTCCGCGTGCGGACTGCATCGCCCCGGACACTGCACCCCGGACAGCATCGCCCCCAAACACTGCACCAGGCCACAAGCTTGCGGACGGCAACTGTCCGCAAAGTGCAAGCTTCCACGGAATCACAGGGCAGAATTGTCAGCATGTACCTGCTGCTCGCCGCCCATCCAGACGGCGCAGCCATTCAGGAAATCAACGCTGCCGGAGTAGCCGTGGCGGAGCCACGCGCGGTCCGAAAGGCGGATCTCGCCGTCGTCGTCAGCGGGTTGGAGAAGAGCCGTCCGCGCTGGGTCTGGAACCGGACGCAGGATTGGTACCCGGCGATGCTCCAGGCCGGGGTGGAATTGGAGCGTTGCCACGACCTCACACTCTGCCGCGCCATTCTGGTGCATTCTGAGTTCACGGCCCACACGGACTATGCCCGCAGCGCGGAAAAGCTCACGCAAGACGACGAAATGCCGGTTCCGCCGCGGGTCCTCCAGCCTCCCCCGCCGCCCGCCGAGCAGGACGCGCTGTTCGACGACTTGGTCCCGCGCAGCACCCAGCCAAGCCTGGACGAGATCCGGGCCGAATTCGCGGCCCAGCAACATGCGCTCGGCCAGGCTTCCAAGGAAGAAGGCCGGCAGCACCGATTGAAACTGCTGCTGGCTGCGGAATCCGCCGGTGCCATGATCGCCGCCGAAATGCAGTTCACGGGTGTGCCGTGGCAGGAGGCGCTGCACGAAGAAATCCTGGAAGGCCACTTGGGTCCCCGCCCACCCGCCGGCCATCGGCCGGCCAGGCTCGAAGCTCTCTGCAACGAGCTTCGCGGGATTCTCCACTCTCCGAAGCTGAATCCGGATTCACCCCAGGACCTCATGCGTGCACTCCATCGGAACGGGATCGAAGTAAAAACCACCCGCCAGTGGGAACTCAAGGAATCGAAGCATCCTGCCATCGAGCCACTGCTGGAGTACAAGAAGCTCTCCCGTTTGTTCGCTGCCAACGGCTGGTCGTGGCTGGACGCGTGGGTGAGCGACGGGCGGTTCCGCCCCGAGTACGTGGTGGGGGGCGTGGTTTCCGGTCGTTGGGCGTCCAGGGGAGGCGGGGCGTTGCAGATCCCCCGCCAGATCCGGGGCGCGGTGCATGCCGACCCGGGGCACAAATTGATCGTCGCGGACGCCTCCCAGCTCGAACCCCGGGTTCTGGTGGCGCTCGCGCAGGATTCGAAGATGGCCGAGGCTGCCCGGGACAAGGACTTGTACGCCGGTATCGCCGCGCAGGGTTTCGGCGGCGACCGTTCGAAGGCCAAGATCGCCCTGCTGGGCGCAATTTACGGTGCCACCACGGGCGAATCCGGGCGCCTCATGCCACAGTTGACCCGGACCTATCCCCGGGCAGTCGGCTTCGTGGAACAGGCAGCCCGCGACGGCGAAGGCGGCCGCACCGTGACCTCAAGGTTGGGGCGCAGCAGCCCGCCGCCGTCGGAACGCTGGATCCGCAGCCAACAATCCACGACGGCGGAAGAACAGCGGCGTGCGGACAGCATCGCCCGCTCGCGGGGCCGTTTCACGCGGAACTTCGTGGTGCAGGGTTCCGCGGCGGACTGGGCGTCGTGCTGGCTTGCCGAACTTCGACGGCGGTTGCGCACCGCGCGTGCCGACGGCCTGCCTGCCGGGGAACTCGTGTTCTTCCTGCACGACGAAGTCATGGTCCACGCGCCTGCAGAGTCGGTGGAAGCGTGCATCAAGGCCATCGAAGAGGCCGCAGCCGCAGCGAAGGAACTGCTGTTCGGGCGGGTTCCGGTGGAATTTCCGGTGAGCGTCGCCGTCGTCGATTCCTACGACAAAGCGAAGTAATCGGCGCTATTGCCCCGCGCCCGACAGCAGAGGACGATTGCCCCGTGGGACACAAAGGCCACGCACCGCTGGCTGCATACATCGCCTTCCAACTGACCGCTCTGGAAGGACAATTGCCGCTGGTTGCAGCGGCCGATCCGGAAGCCGTACACAACGCCAGGCTCGCCCTTCGCCGGCTCCGTTCAGTGCTTAGCTGTTATCGCGGCATGATTCCCAAACTCCCCCGGACCGCCCGCGAGGAAGTCAGTTGGCTCGCAACTTCGCTCGGCGAGTCCAGGGACGCTTATGTCCTGGCGCAAAGGATACGGCTGTCCCTGGACACCAAGGACTCGTGGAAAAACCCCGGGACCGTGCGCCAGGCCGTGGAGGAACTGGAAGCGTCCAGCGCCCGGCTGGCCGCTGCCCTGGGTGGGCACAAGCGCAGCAAACGCACGGTGCGGGCCGCAAGGGCAGCCCTGTTGGAAGTGCCCACCGCAAGGGAATACAAGCACCCGACGGCGGACCTCGCGGAGCGCCTCCAAGGCCGGTGGGAGCGGTTGCAGCACAGCCTCGCGGAGCAGGCAGGCAGCAACGACCCGGAGGTCCGTAACGCCGCACTCCACCAGGCGCGCAAAGACGTCAAGTGCCTCCGTTACTCAGTGGAGGCAGTTGCAGACGCCTTCAGCCATCACGCTTCGGGCGTGATCCAACCGGCGATCGCCCTGCAGCGGTTGTTGGGTGAGCAACATGACGCTGTCGTGGCCGGCGAATGGATCAGGGAACTGGCGAAAAACCCCGGCGTCGACGCGGAAGATGCCCAGAGGCTGGAATCGATGGAGGTCCGGCGGCGACTCAGCGCGGAGGAAGAGTTCCGGATGGCAATCGCCGAATATCCGGTGCCGGCACCACGGCGCGCACTGATCTTTTGAAGCCCGGAACCATAACCGCCGGCGGCCCCGAAAGCGAGTCATATGGCGGAAACGAACCCGGCATGACCCGGGCAAGTAATGTACCCCAAAGTAACTTCAGCACGCCCCTTCCTTCTCGATAGTCTCGTCTTGTGGCGTTCGACGTGAGGGGCGCCACAGTGCAAAGACGCACTCACTGCGCAAGTCACTGTGCGGGCAGTATCCAAGGGGGAACAGCAAAATGGCTGGACGATTCGAAATTCTCAAAGACGGCGAAGACGGCTACCGGTTTCGGTTGACGGCCGCCGATGGAACCTTGGTGGCGGAATCGCCACGGTTCAAACACCTGAAAGCCGTAGTGGACGGCATCAACGCCGTGCGCGAAAATGCCGCCACGGGCATCGTCGTGGATCGCTCAAAAACCGTCCGGCGCGCGGCATAGCCGGAGCCAGTGGCGGGCGAGCGGTCTGCCTGCGCAAGGCACATTGCTAGAGGCTAGATCTCGATCTCAAGCACGCGCTCCGTGTCCCACGGAACCGTCCAGCCCAAAGCGTCGAACAAACCGCTGAGCACCATCCCGGTGAAACCCCAGACCACGAGCCCGTTGACTTGGAAGACCGGGCTCGAGAAAGTCCGGCCGAGCCTCGTGAGCGTCCCGGTGTATCGATTGTCGGGATCCAGGAGATCACGCACCGGTACGCGAAACACCTGGGCGGATTCGGCGTAGTCCACCACCCTCACGGGCGACGGCGACGCCCACCACGCCAAGACCGGCGTGACCACAAAATTGCTGCGGATCAGGCCGAGTTCCGGCATGACACCCAGCACCTGGACGCCACCGCTGTCCAGGCCTGTCTCCTCCACCGCTTCCCGGAGGGCTGCCGCGACGGCTGACTCATCCCCGGGATCGATGCTGCCGCCTGGGAACGCCACCTGCCCGGGATGGTCGTCCAGGGTGTGGGCGCGCTCCAGCAGCAAGACGTCCAAGTCCGCGGGGGCCACTGGTTTCCCGGATTGGGCGGGGACGTCGTCCAAGACGCCGAAGAGCATGAGCACGGCCGCTTTCCGTGCCTTGTCCGGATCGACGGTTGCAGCGGCAATCCGTGGATCAGGGCCGGGATGGAGGCCCGAATCGATCCTGGTGATGAGGCTGACGAGATCCTCGAGCGCCGTCATGCCGGCCTCCTTTGCGATTCCATGCGAATCTCCGCCGCGCGGTGGGTCTCGGCAAGCAACTGTGCGAGAAGCGCTTCGTTGCCGGGCGCCAGTTCGTATTTGAGCAACTTGGCTGCTTTGACGGGATCCTTTTCGCCTTCACCGTAACTCGGGCACCAGTTGGCCACTGCACACGCTCCGCACGCCGGCCTGCGCGCGTGGCAAACCCTGCGGCCGTGGAAAACAACGCGGTGGGACAGCATGGTCCAGTCCTTGGGCTCGAACAGCTCGGCGACATCGAACTCGATCTTCACCGGGTCCTCGGACGTCGTCCAGCCAAACCTGCGCGCGAGCCTGCCAAAATGCGTGTCTACGGTGATTCCCGGGACACCGAACGCGTTGCCAAGTACCACATTCGCCGTTTTGCGCCCGACGCCGGGCAGTGTCACCAGGTCTTCCAGCCGGCCGGGAACCTCGCCGTCGAACTCGTCCACCAAACGCGTGCTGAGCGCCAGGACGTTCTTTGCCTTGGCACGGAAGAAGCCGGTGGGCTGCAGGATCGCCTCCAGCTCGGCAAGCTCGGCCTCGGCCATGCTCCGGGCATCCGGATAGCGTGCGAACAGGATCTTGGTGACCTGGTTGACCAGCACATCGGTAGTCTGGGCGGACAGCACCGTGGCCACGACCAACTCGAACGGATTCCGGAAATCAAGCTCAGCGTGGGCGTAGGGATAGAGCTCAGCAAGCGCCTTGTTGATCTTGCGCGCACGCCGCTTCAAAGCCAGCGGGGTTTCGACGACGGTGTCCACGGCGGGCCGGGCTAGCCGCGTTCGATGTGGCTGAGATCGCGCAGGACGCCCACACTGCCGTCAGTATCCTGCACGAGGAATTCCGCGCCGCGGTCTTCGAGGGCCAGGACCCACGCGCCCGGTTCGATGGTGAAGGCGGGCATGCCGGTGTGCTCGTCGACAACGACGCGGGGATGGGCCACGGCGAACCAGAATGCCTCGTACCCGGAGGCGTGGCCGGATTCGTCCGTTCGCGTGGCTGGATCGACGGTGGCGCCGATGGGCTCGTGAACCCGGTGCTGATCGACCGTGCCGATGTGCTGGGTGGCGGGTCCCGAGCCTGCCTCCGGACCGCCGACAATGGGCGTAGCCATGGTGGCAGTAGGCAGGTGCTTGGGCTCCTCGGGCGTCGGCGCGTACACCTCCCGCCCGCGGTCGGCAACTGCAGTCTCGGCGGGTACGACGGCGGCCGGCCCGGCAGGCGCGACGGCGGCGGCTTCGGTGGCTGCGGGTTCAGGGACAGGTTCGTTGGTGGCCGCAGGAGCGGCCGTTTCCGGGGCAGCGACAGGCGCGGCTGTGGCAGGTGCCGGCGCGGCAGCGGCGGGGATCTCCTCTGCTGCCAAGCTGGCCGGTGCCGTGCTGGCAGGCTCCGGCTTGGGCTTGGCCGGCTTCGGCACCGCAGGCTTGCGGGTTGGAACGGTCGATTCCCGGGCCACAACGTGAGCTGGCTGTTCTGCACGGTCCTGGAAATCGTCGCGGAGGAACGGCAAGTGGGGAGCCAGGACCGTCGCGGCCAGAAGACCTAGAGAGCCGATAAGTCCGACGAGCACGAAGACGGTAAACGCGCCTGCTGCGGACAGGAAGAACAGGGTCAGGGCGAACGACGCCACGACGGAAGCAAACTGGTCAGTCGAAAGGGAACCGATCCTCACGATGTTCCCCGGCTGCAGGCGCCGGGCAACGAACAAGGCGGTAACGACGAGGGGAAGAATGATCCCGAGTGCCAGGAAGAAAAGGTTGTCGAGGTTCCACAAGTTATAGCGCCCGCCAAACATCGGCAGGAGGGACCCCACAAACATCACCAAGGTGGAGCCGAAAACGGTCAGGTCCCGGATAGTGAACGGACCCAGCACGGCCTGGTACTTCGGGGAGGTCACGCTGCCGGGCTCTGGCGCCCCGGATCCAGCTGCTGCTTCGGGGGCCGACCCGGGCGCGAGTGCACCGTATTTCGGACCTTGGCTCGTCTGGTTCATGTGCAAATCTCCTTAGTACGGCGGTGTTCCGGACGCCGCCGCCCAAGGCTGCACCCAGTAATTTCCGGGCCGGACCGGGCGGCAAGTTCTCGCGTCTCGAGACCTCTTCAGCCTATGCCACGCATCTGACAGTCCACTAGTTGGCATCGGCGCGGAGGCAGGCACGCCACGCCGTAATATTCCCCGCCTTGGGAGCCAAGCGAAAGCCTTCAGCACCGTTCGGCGCGAATCACCGGCCGCTCACGGTCCGGATTGTGACCGCAGACACTTGTTGTCGGCTCAAAACGCTAAGGTGGGTTCCGGAAAAGCTCTTTGCGGAATCCCGTGAGGCGCCGCAGCCCAACGCCGTGCACGATTGGCGCGTGGGGCGGCCCCGACACGGGACAACCGCGCGGCAGAGATCGATGAATGATGAGGTTCACATGTCCCAGGACGCCAATGGATCGACGACCACCGCTGCACCCGGATCCGACGGGGCAGGCAACGGCGACGCCCTCGAAAACCTTCTTCACGAAAACCGGAAGTTCGCGCCCACCCCTGAGTTCGCGGCCAACGCGGTAGTCGGCGCCGAAGTCTATGCGGAAGCCAATGCGGACCGTCCCGCGTTCTGGGCCAGGCAGGCCCGGGAACTGCTGGACTGGGACACGGACTTCACCGAAGCCCTGGACTGGTCCAACCCGCCGTTTGCGAAGTGGTTCGTCGGCGGCAAGGTCAATGCCGCGTACAACGCCCTGGACCGGCACGTGGAGAACGGGCTCGGGGACCGGGTGGCCATCCATTTCGAAGGCGAACCGGGCGACACCCGCTCCTACACCTACGCGCAGCTGACCGAAGAGGTCAAGAAGGCCGCCAACGCCTTCGAGTCGCTCGGTGTGGCCAAGGGCGACCGGGTGGCCGTGTACCTGCCCATGATCCCCGAAGCCGTCATCACCATGCTGGCCTGTGCCCGGATCGGGGCCGTGCACTCGGTGGTCTTCGGCGGCTTCTCCGCAGATGCGCTGCGCTCGAGGATCGATGACGCCGAGGCCAAGCTCGTGGTCACCGCCGACGGCACCTACCGCCGCGGGAAGCCCAGCCCGCTCAAGCCCGCCGTGGACCAGGCCCTGTCCAAGGAAGGCCATTCGGTCCGGAACGTCGTGGTGGTCAAGCGCAACGGCCAGCCCGTGGACTGGCACGAGGGCCGGGACCAGTGGTGGGAGGACACCGTGGGCGCCGCCTCGGGCGAGCACACCGCCGTCGGGCATGACGCCGAGCACCCGCTGTTCATCCTGTACACCTCAGGGACCACGGGCAAGCCCAAGGGCATCCTGCACACCACCGGCGGATACCTGACCCAGACCGCCTACACGCACAAGGCGGTCTTCGACCTGCACCCGGAAACGGATGTGTTCTGGTGCACCGCCGACGTCGGATGGGTCACCGGCCACTCGTACGTCGCCTACGCCCCGCTCGTGAACGGCGCCACCCAGGTCATGTACGAGGGCACCCCGGATTCCCCGCACCAGGGCCGCTGGTGGGAAATCGTGGAGAAGTACAAGGTCTCCATCCTCTACACCGCCCCCACGGCGATCCGGACGTTCATGAAGTGGGGCCGGGACATCCCGGGCAAGTACGATCTGTCCTCGATCCGGGTCCTGGGCTCGGTGGGTGAGCCCATCAACCCCGAGGCCTGGATGTGGTACCGGGACGTCATCGGCTCCAACGCCGGGAAGAACGGGGAAAAGAAGGAACACCCTGCCCCGATCGTGGACACCTGGTGGCAGACCGAGACCGGCGCGCAGATGATCGCGCCGCTTCCGGGGGTGACGGCGACCAAGCCGGGTTCGGCGCAGGTCCCGCTGCCGGGCATCGCGATCGACGTCGTGGACGAGGCCGGCGAATCCGTCCCGGACGGGCACGGCGGCTACCTCGTGGTCCGCGAACCCTGGCCCGCGATGCTGCGCGGCATCTGGGGGGACCCGGAACGGTTCAAGGACACCTACTGGTCCCGCTTCGAGGGCATGTACTTCGCCGGGGACGGGGCCAAGAAAGACGAAGACGGAGACGTGTGGCTCCTGGGCCGGGTGGATGACGTCATGAACGTCTCCGGGCACCGGCTCTCCACCACCGAAATCGAATCCGCGCTCGTGTCCCACCCGTGGGTGGCGGAGGCCGCCGTCGTCGGGGCTTCCGACGAAACCACCGGCCAGGCCGTGGTCGCGTTCGTCATCCTGCGCGGGGACGCCGTCAACAGCGGCGACGCCACCGTCCTGGAGCTGCGCAACCACGTGGGCAAGGAGATCGGCCCCATCGCCAAACCCAAGCACATCCTCGTGGTCCCCGAACTGCCCAAGACCCGCTCGGGCAAGATCATGCGCCGCCTCCTCAAGGACGTCGCAGAAGGCCGCGAAGTGGGCGATGCCACCACCCTGTCCGATCCGACCATCATGACCCAGATCGCCGAGTCGCTGAAGAAGTAGGCCCTGCTGCAAGCAAACAAAAGCGCCAAGGCACCACGCAAGGGCGGCGGTTCTCTCCCGGGAGGACCGCCGTTCTTGTCTTAAAACCCACCGTCGCAAGAATGTTATATTTAGTTCTTTCATGTTCTCTTTTGAGCGGTTATAGTCGAGTTCTACGTGAGATAACTCACAAGCACCACGCTTTCAAGGGAGAGAACATGGCAGCGAATCTTGACCCGTTCCAGTCGGCCCACAACGCCGGCCCTGGACGCCGCACCATCCTGAAAACGCTCGGTATAGGCGCTGCTGGGCTCGCCGGCATTCCGCTGCTGGCTGCTTGCACCGGCGGATCCGGACCGGCTCCCGGAGCTTCCTCGAACAGCCTGACCTTCGGCTCGGGTTCCTCGGACGATGTTCCCAAGGCCGCCTACAAAGCCGTCACCGATGCCTTCACCAAGAAGTCCGGCATCACGGTGGCCACCAACGTCGTCCCGCACAACGACTTCCAGAACAAGATCAACTCCTACCTCCAGGGCAGCCCCGACGATGCCTTCACGTGGTTCGCCGGCTACCGCATGCAGTACTACGCGGGCAAGGGCCTCCTGGCTCCCGTAGACGACGTCTGGGCAACGATCGGCAGCAACTTCTCCGACGCCATGAAGAAGGCCTCCACCGGCCCGGACGGCAAGATGTACCTGGTCCCCAACTACAACTACCCGTGGGGCTTCTTCTACCGGAAGAGCTTCTGGGCCGAGAAGGGCTACGCAGTCCCCAAGACCTTCGATGAGCTGAAGACCTTGGCCACCAAGATGAAGTCCGACGGCATCATCCCCATCGGCTTCGCGGACAAGGACGGCTGGCCGGCCATGGGCACCTTCGACTACATCAACATGCGCCTCAACGGCTACCAGTTCCACGTGGACCTGACCGCCCACAAGGAAAGCTGGGACCAGAAGAAGGTCAGCGACGTCTTCGACACCTGGAAGGCCCTCCTGCCGTTCCAGGACCCCAACGCCCTCGGCCAGACCTGGCAGGACGCGGCCAAGGCACTCGAAGCCAAGAAGACCGGCATGTACCTGTTGGGTTCGTTCGTGACCCAGCAATTCACGGATCCCGCCGTGCTGGCGGACATCGATTTCTTCCCGTTCCCGGAAATCGCGGTGGAAGGCACCGACGCCGTCGAGGCCCCCATCGACGGATTGCTCCTGTCCAAGAAGGGCGGCGACAACAAGGCGGCTCACGACTTCCTGGCGTTCATGGGATCCGCCGAAGGCCAGAACGCCTATTCAGCCGTGGATGGCTCCAACATCGCCACCGTCAAGGGCGCCGACACGTCAAAGTTCACCCCGCTGAACAAGAAGTGTGCAGACACCATCTCCAACGCCAAGTACATCAGCCAGTTCCTGGACCGTGACGCCCTCCCTGCCATGGCCAACAACGTGATGATCCCCGCGCTGCAGTCCTTCATCAAGGACGGCACCGTGGACGTCAAGAACCTTGAAGCGCAGGCCAAGACCCTTTACGCAGCCCAGTAGCTGAAGGAATCCCCATGAGTACTACCGCCGAGAAACCGGCAGCACCGGACAGCGAACCCGGTGCTGCCGGGCGAACCACGGCCGGCAAGAGCCAGCCCGGCACCGGCAGGCGGACCGGCAAAGCAGGCAGGGTCCGCCGCCTCACGCGCCGCGACAAATTCGTCCTCGCCATCATGGTGGGCGTGCCTACCCTGATCCAGCTCCTGCTTGTCTGGCTGCCCACGCTCTTCTCCATCGCGCTGAGCTTCACCCGCTGGAACGGCCTGGACCTGAAGGACATCAAGGCCGCAGGGACGGACAACTACCACTACGTGGTCCAGGACTATCCCCCGTTCTGGCCCGCTATTCAACACAACGTCCTCTGGCTCGTCTTCCTGGCCCTGATCGCAACACCCCTCGGCCTGCTGCTGGCAGTGCTCCTGGACCAGAAGATCCGCGGCAGCAAGATCTACCAGAGCATCTTCTTTACACCGGTCATGTTGTCGCTGGCCCTCATCGGCATCATCTGGCAGCTTTTCTACAACCGGGACAGCGGACTGCTGAACTACCTCCTGGGCACGGCGGGCACACCACAAGCCGTGGACTGGTTCGGAAATTCGAACGTGAATATCTGGGCGGCCATGGTTGCGGCAACGTGGCGCCACGCGGGCTACGTCATGATCCTGTACTTGGCCGGGCTCAAAGGCGTGGACCCCTCACTGCGAGAAGCGGCATCGATTGACGGCGCCAGCGCCGCGCAGACGTTCTTCCGCATCGTCTTCCCGGCTATGCGCCCAGTGAACATCGTGATCGTGGTGATCACGATCATCGAGTCGCTCCGTGCCTTCGACATTGTGTACGTCATCAACCGAGGGACCAACGGCCTTGAATTGATCAGCGCCCTGGTGATCCAGAACCTGATCGGCGAAGGCCAGGTGATCGGCGTCGGCTCGTCCCTCGCGGTCATTCTCCTGGTCATCTCGCTGATCCCCATCGTCTTCTACCTCATCCGCACCTTCGGCAAGGAGAGCAAGGCATGAGCACCCTCGCCAACCCCATCCCGCGTACAACAGCCACGGGCGCCAGGAACTCCGGCAAACGCCACTACGGGACCCACATCTTCCTGACCGTCATGGCCATCATGTGGCTTATTCCGCTGGGTTGGTCCTTGTTCACGGCTTTGCGTCCCAAGGCGGACACGGACAAATACGGCTACTTCAGCCTTGGCGGCACTTTCAATTTCGACAACTTCATCACGGCCTGGACCCAAGGCGGATTCTCGAAATACCTCCTGAACTCGGTGATCATCACCGTCCCCTCGGTGCTCCTGACCTTGTTCTTCGCCTCGATGATGGCATTCGCCGTCTCCAGGGTGAGCTGGAAGTTCAACGTCACGCTCCTGATCATGTTTACGGCCGGCAACCTCCTGCCGCCGCAGGTCCTGGCGGCTCCGTTGTTCGAGATGTTCAAACATGTCACGCTGCCGTACTCCTTCAGCGATTCCGGCAACCTGCTCAACACCTACATCTCGGTGATCGCTGTGGACACTGCGTTCCAGATCGGTTTTTGCACCTTCGTGCTTTCCAACTACATGAAGGCCCTCTCGTCCGACCTGACGGAAGCCGCACTGGTGGACGGGGCCGGGATCTGGCGGCAGTACTGGAACATCATCCTGCCGCTGTGCCGGCCCGCCCTCGCGGCGCTCGGAACCCTGGAAGTCATCTTCATCTACAACGATTTCTTCTGGCCGCTGCTCTTCATCCAAAGCGGAAACCGGCTGCCCATCACGACGGCCATCAATAACCTGCAGGGCGAGTTCCTCAGCAACTACAACCTCCTGGCGGCCGGTGCCACCATCACCGTGATACCCACCCTGATCATCTACCTCGTGCTGCAGCGCCAATTCGTGGCCGGCCTCACGCTCGGTTCCAGCAAAGGATAAAACGCATGGCAATGGATTACATCGTCGACAAGTTGGGCGGCCGGATCGCGTTCGGCGGCGACTACAACCCGGAACAATGGCCCGAAGAGGTCTGGAAACACGACGTCGCCCTCATGAAGGAAGCCGGAGTGAACCTGGTCAGTGTCGGCATCTTCAGTTGGGCCCTTCTGGAGCCCGAAGAAGGCCGCTACGAGTTCGCCTGGCTCGACAGGATCCTGGACCTGCTCCACACCAACGGGATCAGCGTGGATCTCGCGAACGCGAGCGCTTCTCCCCCGCCGTGGTTCAGCCGCAAGTACCCCGATTCGCTCCCGGTGGATGCCGACGGCGTCCGGCAAAGCTACGGTTCGCGGCAGGCCTTCGCGGCGTGCTCGCCGGACTATCGCCGGGCCGCAGCAGCCCTGACGACGGCGATCGTCCAGCGCTACGCGGGTCACCCCGCCGTCGTGATGTGGCATGTCCACAACGAGTACGGTTGCCACAACCAACCGGACTTCGGCCCGCACGCGGAGCGTGGCTTCCAGGAATGGCTCCAGGCCAGGTACGGGAGCCTGGACGCGCTCAATGAGGCCTGGGGTACGGCCTTCTGGTCCCAGCATTACTACGACTGGGCCGAGATCCTGCCGCCGCGGCGTTCGGGAACGTGGGTTAACCCCACGCAGCAACTGGATTTCGCGCGGTTCTCCTCCGACGCCCTGCTTGAGTGCTTCAACGCGGAGGCAGACATCATCAGGGCACATTCGAAGCACCCCGTCACCACCAATTTCATGGGCTTCAACATGGGCCTGAACGCCCCTGTGGACTATTGGCGCTGGTCCGGGCACATGGACGTGGTGTCCAACGACCACTATCTGATTGCCGCCGACGAACGGAACTTCCAGGACCTGGCCATGACGGCGGACCTCACCCGCGGCTGGGCACAGGGCAAACCATGGCTCCTCATGGAACACTCCACCTCGGCAGTCAACTGGCAACCCCGCAACGTGGCCAAAGTGCCGGGCGAAATGCTGCGCAATTCCCTGCAGCACGTGGCCCGCGGAACCGACGGCGTGTTGTTCTTCCAATGGCGAGCTTCCCGCGCCGGGGCCGAAAAGTACCACTCCGGACTGGTCCCCCACGCCGGCCGCGACAGCAAAGTGTGGCGCGAAGTGGTGGAGCTGGGCCGGGCGCTCGAGAGCATTTCGGAGGTGGCCGGCTCAACGGTCCAGGCCGAAGCCTGCATCATCCATGACACCGACGCCCGCTGGGGCACCGAACTCGACTCGCATCCCAGCGAAGACGCGCGGAACCTCCCGGAAACGCGGCGCTGGCACGATGCGCTCTACCGGGCCGGCATCACCACGGACATCCGGCAAAGCACCGACGATCTTTCCGGCTACAAACTGGTGATCGCGCCCATGCTGTACCTCGTCACCGATGAGGCCGCCGCGAAGCTCCACGAGTATGTCCAAGCCGGCGGAACCCTCGTGATCACGTATTTCTCCGGGATCGTTGACGAGAACGACCACATCCGGATGGATCCGGTCAACGGCGGCGGTTATCCAGGGGCATTTTCCGAACTGCTGGGCGTCAGCATGGAGGAATTCTTCCCCCTGCGCTCAGGCGATGCCGTGGGCTTGAGCCGCTTCGGCTCGGGGACGGTCTGGAGCGAGCTGGGGAAGGCAACCGGGGCGGAGGTTCTTGCCACGTTCGACGGCGGCACGGACACAAGCGGCGCACGCACCGGCGTCGACGGCTCGCCCGCGGTGACCCGCCGGGCGGGATCCGCCGGGCGCGGTGCCGCCTACTACGTCGCCACGACCTTGGGCCGCGAAGGGCTGGCCGAACTCGTCCAGCTCCTCTGCTCGGACGCCGGAGTGGCACCGGTCCTGGGCGTTCAGCCTCCGGAAGACGTGGAAATCGTCCGCAGGAGCAACGGCACCAAGGACTGGACTTTCGTCATCAACCACAGCGCGCGGGACGTGGAGGTGCCGCTCGACGGCGTCGAGCTCCTGGGCGGGACACCCACCGGAGGTACGCTAAACCTTACTGCCGGAGGCGTCGCCGTCGTCGCCACTCCCGCCTAGCCACCCGCCGTCCGTCCAGAAAGGCTCCGATGCTTCAGGCAGCCCGCCACACCGCCATAGTCGACGCCGTCCAGCGTGAACGCGTTGTCCGCGTCTCGGACCTCGCGCAACTGCTGGGCGTCTCAGCCATGACTGTTCGGCGCGACATCGAGTCGCTTGAGGAGTCCGGGCTCGTCGAGCGCATCCATGGCGGAGCCAAGATACCGGGCGATGCCCGGACCCACGAGCCCGGCTTTGAGCTGAAATCCACCCAACTGGTCGACGAAAAGCACGCGATCGCCGTCGAGGCCGCCACCCTGGTCCACGAAGGCATGGCCGTGGGCTTGAGCGCCGGAACCACCACCTACGAGCTCGCCAAGGTACTCCTGGAAGGCCCGCGGATCACGGTGGTGACGAACTCCATCAGGATTGCGGATCTCTTCCACAACGCCTCAGGTTCGCGGGAGGCTTTCCCGGTCATCGTGACGGGCGGCGAGCGCACGCCGTCGGACGCTCTGGTGGGTCCCATCGCGACGGCCGCGCTGAAGCAACTGCATTTGGACATGTTGTTCCTGGGCGTCCACGGCATGGATGCGGACGCCGGATTCACCACGCCGAACCTGCAGGAAGCCGAAACCAACCGGGCGTTCATCAGCGCGTCACGCAACGTGGTGGTCTTGGCGGACCACAGCAAGTGGGGAACTGTCGGCATTGCATCGATTGCCCAGCTGGAGGAAGCCGACGTCCTCGTGACGGACTCGCACCTCGGCGAGGATGCCCGGCGCATCCTCGCCGACGGCGTCGGAAAGCTCAGGATCGCCGCTCACTAACGCGTGGGCGGGGAAGGCGTTACGGGCACCCGCACGATTGGCGGATGCGGAGCTGGGTGGGGAAGACCCTGTGCTGCGGGGGTTCGTTGCGGTTCTCGCCCACCAGCGCGGATACTGCGGCCTCTGCCATCTCCCACACCGGCTGTTCCACCGTGGTCAGGGCCGGCCAGGTGTATTCGGCCTCAACCGAGCCGTCGAAGGACGCCACGGCGATATCCTCCGGAACGGAGAGACCTGCCTCGCGGATTGCCCGCAGGACCCCGATTGCCTGCATATCGGAGCTGGCGAAGATCGCCGTCGGACGGTTGGCAGAGGCCAGGAGGCGCCGTCCGGCAGCATAGCCCCCGGGGCGGTCGAAACCGTCGCGTGCAAGGGGTCCAGGAGGCAGACCGGCGGCTTGCAGAGCACGCAGCCACCCCTCTTCCCGTCCGTCCGTCACGTTGTCCGCCGTGATGCCCATGGCGAGTCCGATGTTGGTGTGGCCGTGGCCGATCAAATGTTCCACGGCCAAGCGGGCTCCGGCCTCAAGGTCCACTCCGACGCTGTTGAAACCAGGGGCGATCGAGGCATGGTTCAGCAGGACCGAGCGGATTTCAGTGCCGAAAAGCTCCAGTAGATCAGGTTCGAACATGACGCTGGCCAGGACCACGCCATCAACCTGCCGGTCAGCGAGGTTGCGGATGTGGCGGCGTTCGGAGTCCAGCTTGTTGTCGGAATTCGTCAGCAGCAAGGCATAGCCGCGCTCGGCGGCAGCCACTTCCACAGCGTGTCCCAGCAGGGCCCAGAAGGGGTTGCTGGAGTCCGGAATCACGAGGCCGATGGTCTGGTTGGATCCCATTTTGAGCGCACGCGCCGCGGCATTCGGCCGGTATCCCAGGATCCGGATGGCTTCCTGGACCTTCGCTTCCGTTGCCGGCGCCACCTTCTTGGGGCCGCCGTTCACCACATAGCTCACGACGGCGGTGCTCACCCCGGCGTACCGGGCCACGTCTTTGCGCGTCACCGGTCCGCGCGGGGTGTGCACTGCCGAAGTAGTCATTGGATCATGCTAGCTACAAAGCCTCCGGAGCATCGCCGAAATCGCGGATGGGGAGCCGTTCCCCGCCGCGGAGCGCGGACTCGTGCGCCACGACGCCGGGGAGCGTGAAGCGCGCCGCCACCCACGCGTTGACCGGAGGAAGGCTTCCCTTGTTCACGGCCGTGACGAAGTCGTCCACCAGGAACTGGTGGCTGCCTTCGTGCCCGGTGGGGGCTCCCTCGAATTCAACGGGGAGCCGTCCGGCGTCGTGCACCGGAGCGAGGCCGGAGATGAACGCACCGCGAAGTTCGGGGGCGACGTCCGCCAACGAGGGGTCATCGGCCGACATGCTCGGCTTGGTCTCCACCTGGTCCGAGACGTCCAAGACCCCCTCCTTGTCCTGCCACAGCGTGGTGGTGGCCAGCTGTTCGAAGCTTGCCTCCGTGCCGAAGAAGCGGAAGCGCGATTCGCGGATATGCGAGGGGTAGCCGACGCGGCGCATCTCGTTGGTGCGCATGGCGCCGCCGTCGTTCATTTCGAACAGCGCAGTGGCGTTGGAGAAGTCGTTGTCGAACATGCTGACTTCCTTGTCGAAGACGCCGTCGCCGCGATCGTCCTTGACGCCGATGCAGCTGACGCTCACAGCGTGGCCCGGTATGGCGCCCAGCACGCCTCCGATGGCGTGCGTCGGGTACAGCATGGGCGGGTAGCTGGCGGTTGCTTTCCAGTTTTCGCCGCCGCTGTACTGGTAGGCCTCGTAGAAGCCCAGGTCCATGTCGTGGACGTAGTCGCCTTCGGTGTAGAAGATGCGGCCGAACTTGCCGGCGGCGTGCTGCTTGCGCGCATAGACGGTTGCGGGGTTGTAGAAGCTGGTCTCTCCCATGGCATAGACAAGCTTGGTTTCACGCACGGCGTCGATGATCCCGGCGATCTGTTCCTCCGAGATTGCCATCGGAACAGCCGAATAGACGTGCTTTCCGGCGCGCAGCGCCTTGATCACCAAGGGCCCGTGCGTCCAGCGTTGCGTGAAGATAGCGACGGCGTCGACGTCGGAGGCCAGCAGCTCGTCGAAACTGCCCATAGTGCCGTCGAGCCCCAGCTGTTCAACAGCTTTGGACGCCCGTTCAGGGAGCTCGTCCACTGCGTAGACCGCGGAAACCCCGGGGTGGAGCTTGAAGAGGTGGGCGAATTGGCCCCCGAACTGGCCGAGGCCTACTACTCCCATTGAAAACGTCATTGTTAGCCCTTCGATTCGTGTGGCTGGCTTCAGAATGCCATCGCCGTGCCCGGAGAGGCTCGACGAGTGACTCAGGCCAGTGAATCACTGGGATCTACTCGAGTCAATAAAAAGCAATAAATCCAAAATAATCGAACAAAAGTTCACAAGACCACTTGACCCCTTCATATCTACTCGTGTAGATTTCCATCAGTTGTAACCCACATCACAGTCAGGAAAGGGTCGAAGATGACCACCCTTGCCAAACAAGCGGAGCCCGCCGCGCTTCCCCAACCGGGCAAACCAAAAAGGTTCGGCATCCGCCGGATCGGTGACTTGAAGATCGCGTTGCTCTTCATCTTCCCGGCGATGATCGGCTTTGTTCTTTTCTTCCTCGTCCCCACCATCCGGGGCATCTACCTCAGCTTCACCGAGTACAGCATCCTGGGTGATCCCACCTGGATCGGCCTGAAGAACTACACGTCGATCTTCAGCGACGACCTGTTCTGGAACGCGATGGCCGTCACCGTCCAATACGTTGCACTGAACATCGGCTTCCAGACCGTCATCGCCATCGGACTCGCGCTCCTCATGCACCGCGTGGCCAAGTCCACCTTCATCCGCGGCGTCCTGTTGCTGCCGTTCCTCGTGGCTAACGTGATCGTCGCGCTGCTCTGGTTCTGGATGCTGGACTACCAGCTGGGCATCGTGAACGAGATCATCAACTGGATGGGCCTGCCCCGCATCGCCTTCTTCGGCAGCGATCAATGGGCCATTCCGACTATCGCCTTCGTCAACGTGTGGCGGCACATGGGCTACACGGCCCTGCTGATCTTCGCCGGCCTGCAGGCCATCCCCAACCACGTCTACGAGGTAGCCAACCTTGACGGCGCCTCCCCCACCCGGACCTTCTGGAGCATCACCATGCCGCTCCTTCGCCCGGTGCTGGTCCTGGTCCTTGTGGTCACCGTCATCGGTTCATTCCAGGTCTTCGACACCGTTGCCGTGACTACCGGAGGCGGACCCGTCAATGCCTCCCGGGTCATCCAGATGTACATCTACCAAAAGGCGTTCGGCGAGTCCGATTTCGGCTACGCCTCAGCGCTGTCCGTCATTCTCTTCATCATTCTCGCCCTCGTGGCCTTCATCCAGATGAAGTTCCTCAAAGGCAACGAGACGGACCTGGACTAAGGAAGCCCCGCCATGAGTACCTCCACCAATTCCCGCCGTTCGCGCGAGTCCGCCACCGCCGTCGTCGGCTCTCCGCAATCGCGCCGCCCCCGCACGAAACCCTTCAACTGGCGCCGCGCAGGTGCCTGGGTCCTCGTAGCGATCGCCGTCGTGGTCACCCTGGCACCGTTCCTCTGGATGCTCCGGACTGCACTGTCCAGCAACCATTCGCTCGCCTCGAACGCCGGCAACCTCCTTCCCGCGGACTTCAGCTGGGGCGCGTTCCAGCGGGTCTTCGGGCTACAGAGCCCCGAGCAGGCAATCGCCGAAGGCGGTTCCGGCGCTGACATCAACTTCTGGCTCTACCTGCGCAACTCGATCGTCTTCGCCACCATGACCACCGCAGGCCAGGTGTTCTTCAGCGCAATGGCCGCCTATGCCTTTTCCCGCCTGCGCTGGCCCGGCCGGAACAAAGTGTTCGCGATCTTCCTGGCCACCATGATGGTCCCGCCGATCTTCACCGCCCTGCCCAACTTCCTGATGATCAAGAACCTGGGCCTGCTCAACACCTTCGCCGGGCTGGCACTGCCCTTCATGTTCATGACCCCGTTCGCCATCTTCTTCCTGCGCCAGTTCTTCCTGAGCATGTCCCGCGAAGTGGAAGAGGCAGCCATGCTCGACGGCGCCAAGCACCTCCGGATCTTCTTCCAGATCGTGATCCCCAACGCCGCAGCACCCCTGGCCACCCTGGCCCTGCTGACCTTCATCGGTCAGTGGAACGAGTACTTCTGGCCGCTCCTGGTGGGCCAGGACGAAAGTGTCCGCGTCCTCACTGTGGGACTGGGCGTCTTCAAGTCCCAGTCCCCGCAAGGGGCGCCGGACTGGAGTGGGCTCATGGCCGCCACCCTCGTGGCAGCGCTGCCCGTCCTGATCCTCTTCATCGCCTTCGGCAAGAAGGTGGTCAACTCCATCGGCTTCTCCGGCATCAAGTAAGTCATCCCCCAGCACCGCCCCGTTCCATCGCAACCCCCTGAAAGGTCCACCATGAAGAAATCCATTGGCACCGTCGCAGCCGCCGTCGCCGTCGCTGCCGCAGCCGCGCTGTCACTCTCCGCCTGTGGCGGTTCCACCCCCGTCTCCAGCGAAGCAAAGGGCGAGATCAACTACTGGCTGTGGGATGCCAACCAGCTCCCGGCATACCAGCAGTGCGCGAGCGACTTCACCAAGGCAAACCCGAACATCACGGTCAAAATCACCCAGCGCGGCTGGGACGACTACTGGACCACCCTGACCAACGGCTTCGTGTCCGGCACCGCCCCGGACGTCTTCACCGACCACCTGTCCAAGTACCCGGAGTTTGCTTCCAAGAAGCAGTTGCTGGCCCTCGACGATGCCGTAGCCAAGGACGGCGTCAAGCTGGACAGCTACAACAAGGGCCTGGCCGATCTCTGGGTAGGCCAAGACGGCAAGCGCTACGGCCTCCCGAAGGACTGGGACACCATCAGCCTCTTCTACAACAAGGCGATGACTGACTCCGCCGGGATCACCGCCGAGCAGATGGCCAAGCTCGATTGGAACCCCAAGGACGGCGGCAGCTACGAAAAGACCATTGCCCACCTGACCGTGGACAAGAACGGCAAGCGCGGAGACGAAGCCGGCTTCGACAAGAACAACGTGGCCGTCTACGGCTTGGGCTTGGAGTCCTCCGGTTCCGGCCAGGGCCAGACCCAATGGAGCTTCCTCGCAGCCACCACCGGCTGGACCGCTACCGACAAGAACCCGTGGGGCACCAAGTTCAACTACGACGACCCCAAGTTCCAGGAAACCATCGCCTGGTGGGCAGGACTGGCGGACAAGGGCTACATGCCCAAACTCGAAACAACGGTAGGCGCCAGCGTGTCGGACAACTTCGGCGCGGGCAAGGCCGCAATCAATACCAGCGGCTCATGGATGATCGGCCAGTACACCGCCTACAAGGGCATCCAGACCGGAATCGCCCCCACGCCGGTTGGTCCGAGCGGTAAGCGCGCGTCCATGTTCAATGGCCTCGCCGATTCCATCTGGGCCGGCACCAAGAACCCGGCAGCGGCCACCAAGTGGGTCGAGTACCTTGGCTCGTCGGCTTGCCAGGACGTCGTCGCCAACAAGGCTGTTGTGTTCCCGGCGATCAGCACGTCCTCGGACCTGGCCGCCAAGGCGTTCGCGGCCAAGGGTGTTGACGTCTCCGCTTTCACCCAGCAGGTCAAAGACGGGACCACTTTCCTCTTCCCCATCGCGGACAAGGCTGCCAAAGTTGACGGCATCATGAAGCCCGCAATGGATGCAGTACTGAGCGGCAAGAAGCCTGCCAGCTCCCTCTCCGACGCCAACAACCAGGTCAACAACCTCTTCAAGTAACACCAGTCCCGCCAAGCCAGTCCGGGCGCCGCCGCTTTCACTCCTTTGACGGCGGCGCCCGGACTCTCCACTCCCGCATCACGCGACACACGACTCTCTGAAAGTGAACCAGCCCATGGACCCGCTCCACCTCCGTTCCGCCGGCACAAGCCTGGTGGTCAGTTTCGATAACGGAGAGGCCGAGGTCATCCACTGGGGTGCCGATCTCGGCAGCACCCTCCCGGACCTTGCCATCCTGGGCGAACCCATTCCGCACTCCGCCGTCGACGCCAACGTACCGGCCGCACTCCTCCCGCAGGGCTCCTCCGCGTGGCTGGGCCGCCCGGGCCTGCGCGGCCAGCGAATCGCCGACGGCGTTCCGGGACTGGACTTTTCGCTCCGGCTTCGCGTGGTGGATGTGCAGGCTGACCCTAGCTCCGCCGTCGCCTCCGCAGCGATTGTCCAGAAGGACCCCGACGCCGGAATCACCGTGACGTCCACACTCACCCTTCACCCCGGCGGCCTTCTGGAGCTGCGCCACACCGCGGTCAACGACGGCACGTCCCCCTTCCAGCTCGACGAGCTCGCCACCGTCCTCCCGGTGGGGCCGGACGCCGTCGAACTCCTTGACCTCACCGGGCGCTGGTGCCGCGAACGGCACCCACAGCGCCGGCCCGTGCAGCAAGGGACGTGGGTGCGCACGGGTCGCCACGGCCGCACGGGGCACGATTCCTCGCTGCTTTTCGCGGCGGGCACCGCCGGATTCGGCAACCGCCACGGAAAGGTCTGGGCCACCCACTTGGCGTGGAGCGGCAACCACGAACAATTCGCCGACACCGTGGCCGATGGCCGCACGATGATCGGCGGCTCCGAGCTCCTGGGCCCGGCCGAAGTAGTCCTCCAGCCCGGCGAGGGCTACACCACACCCGCCCTGTTTGCCGCCTACTCGGACCGTGGCCTCGACGGCATCAGCGAAGCGTTCTACAGCTGGTTCCGCTCGCGCCCGCATCACGTCCTTCCCGCGGCTTCCACGGGACTCCCCGCCGGCAAGCCCCGCCCCGTGGTCCTCAACACCTGGGAGGCCGTGTACTTCGACCACAAGCTGGACACCCTGATCGAGCTCGCCGAGTCCGCTGCGGAGCTGGGCGTTGAGCGCTTCGTGCTCGACGACGGGTGGTTCCGCGGGCGCCGCGACGATCACGCAGGCCTGGGCGATTGGTACGTCGACGAAACCCTTTGGCCCGATGGCCTGACACCGCTCATCGAAGCCGTGAACTCCCATGGCATGGAATTCGGGCTCTGGGTGGAACCGGAAATGGTCAACCTGGATTCCGATGTCGCCCGGGCGCACCCCGACTGGATCGTGGGCCCCGCGGCACTCTCCCACAAGGACGGCGGCCGCCTCCCTCTGGAATGGCGGCACCAGCACATCATCGACCTCGTCAACCCGGCGGCCTGGCAGTACGTCTTCGAGCGGATCGACGCCCTGCTCGGGGAAAACAACATCAAGTACCTCAAATGGGACCAGAACCGGGAGCTCGCCGAGCACGGCCATGCGGGCCGTGCGTCCGTACACGCGCAAACCCTCGCCGCGTACCGGCTCTTCGACGAGCTCCGCAAGGCCCACCCCGGCGTCGAAATCGAAAGCTGCTCCTCAGGCGGGGCCCGGGTGGATCTCGGCATCCTTGAGCGGACCGACCGGATCTGGGGATCGGACTGCAACGACGCCCTCGAGAGGCAGACCATCCAGCGCTGGACCGGCGTAGTGGTTCCGCCGGAACTGGTGGGCGGGCATATCGGCCCCACCACCTCGCACACCACGGCCCGTACGCACGATCTCTCCTTCCGCGCCATCACTGCGCTATTCGGGCATTTCGGCATGGAATGGGATGTCCGCCACGTCCAAGGCGCCGAACGCGAGGAGCTCAAGCGCTTCATCGGCCTGTACAAGGAGCACCGGGGGCTCATCCACAGCGGGCGGATGGTCCGCGCGGACGTTCCCGACGACTCACTGATGTTGCACGGTGTGGTGTCCGACGACGGCGCGTCCGCGCTGTTCGCCGTCGTCAGCACCCGGACGTCGTTCGCCGAACAACCCGGGCGTATCGCTGTTCCGGGCCTCGACCCCGAGCGCTCTTACAGGGTGCAAGCAATTTTCCCCGCGCCTGGCGATGCGGACTATGCCCGCACCTTCACCCAGGTGCAACCTCCGGCATGGCTGCCATCCGGAGCTGAGGCAAGCGGGCGCTTCCTTGCGGAGGTGGGACTCCCCGTGCCTGTCCTGAACCCTGAGCACGCGTTGCTGCTCAGCATTACTGCGGTGTAGCTGCCGTTTGGTGTTTCTTACGCTGTTCGGTGTTTCTTACGCTGTTCGGTGTTTCTTACGCTGCCGCGGCGCAGCCGGGCAGCGTAAGAAACGCCGGACAGGCTCGGCGCACCGATAGATTGGGAGTCATGACTGAAGCTCCCACCGCCACCGAAGCCGGTCGCGGCACCATCCTCGTCCTCAACGGCCCCAACCTGAACCTGCTGGGCACGCGTGAGCCGGAAAAGTACGGCACGTCCACCTTGGCCGACGTCGAACAGCTCGCCATGGCCGCCGCCGAGGCCAACGGCTTCACGGTGGACTGTGTCCAGTCCAACCACGAGGGCGACCTCCTGGACGCCATCCATGGCGCCCGCGGGACCGCCGTCGGGATCGTCATCAACGCTGGTGCTTACACGCACACGTCGGTGGCACTGCGGGACGCGCTCGCGGCAGTGCAGCTTCCCGCCGTCGAAGTCCACATCACCAATGTGCACCAGCGCGAAGAATTCCGGCACCACTCCTACTTGTCCCCGGTGTGCTCCGCGGTGATCGTCGGCGCAGGAGTCCAGGGCTACAAGCTGGCCATCGACTACCTCGCCACCGCGGTCTAGACCCTCGGACTAAGCATGTCCCTTGGTGGGCGGCCTACTTCTTGGTGCACTGGCCCGACGAGACGGCGTCGCTGAGCGATGGTGCTTGCTGTGCCACCGGAGAGAGCTCGTCCATGGTGAGGGCGTAGCCCACCGCCACATCCGAAGTGGTCTTGGCGAAGACAACGCCGGCAACCTGTCCCTGGGTGGTCAGCAGCGGACCGCCCGAGTTGCCCGGTTGCACGTCTCCCGCCAACTTGTAGACCTGCTCCGGGGACGGGTTGTTGCCGTAAATGTCCGGGACCAGCAGGGTCGAGATGCCCTCCACCGCGGCCGGCTTGGACTGGAACGGACCACCATGCGGGTAGCCGGCGAAAGCCGCGGGCGAACCGGCCGGAAGATCCGGGCTCAACTGCAGCGGCGCCGTCGGGAGGCCGTCGACGGCGATGACGGCCAGGTCGCGCTGGCTGTCGAAGTAGACCACGCGACCAGGCAACGCACCGCCGTCGGGGATTTCCACTACAGGTTGCGACACTCCGGCCACCACGTGGGCGTTGGTCACCACGCGGCCAGGGGAGACAACAAAGCCGGAGCCTGTCTGGTTCTGGCCGCACTGGTAGGCCGTCCCGGCAATCTTCAGCACGGAGTGGGCCGCATTGTTGAGTGCGGGAGTGTCGGTGCTCGTGTTCGGAACGGGCACCGGAGTAACGGGGCCGATGCCCTCGATGAGCTGCGGAATGCCGTTGCCCATGACTTTGGAACGCAGTTGCGCCACGCTGGCCTTGACTGGTGTGGGCGTCATGGTGTCGATGAAGCGGATCACCTTGGAATCGGCCAGCTGCTGCGAAACGAAGGGCACGCCCAAGGAACCGATGCTGAAAGCCAACATGGACATCACGAGTGCGGCAACAACCAAACTGACGAAACCACCCAGCACGCGGTCAAGTGCGTGCAAAGGCTGGATGCGCAAGGCTTTGCGGACCCTTTGGCCAATCCAGGTACCCAGACCGTGCCCCAAGACAATGAGGACCACGGCCGAGCCGATAATGGCAGTCAGCCTCCAGCCGCTGTCCTTCACCCACTCGCCGACGAGCGGGACCGCGATAAAGGCCGCGGCTGCTCCTACGGCGAAGCCCGCGATTCCTCCAAGCGTCACGAAGAAGCCGTTGCGCAGTCCGTAGATCAGGTAGGAAAGAAGCGTCAAAATCAACGCCAGGTCCAATATGGTCAAGCCGAACACCAAAGCTCCTCACAGCCGGGTAAGCCCCAATTGTAGTTGCACAGACTGACAGCTTCCCTTCGGAAGCAGGCCGTCGTCCAGATCGCGAAGCCCCTGCCGAGCAGGGCATTCCCGGCCGTTTGAGGCGCGGTTTTGGGCCTCTTCCGCGTGATTTAGGGCGTTTCGGCTGCCAAGTACGTCACAGACGCGACAAAATTCTGAAACAATGGCTGAAGCGCCCCAGCCGAACTTTTACTCAGGAGATTTCATGGATATCGAGGTATTGCGCCGCGCACCCCTCTTCGCCACCCTTGACGACGACGCTTTCCGTCTGCTGACGGACGAACTCACAGAGGTGGACCTTTCACGCGGAGCGTCTGTTTTCCGTGAGGGCGATCAGGGTGACCAGCTCTACTTCATCGTGTCCGGCAAGGTTAAGCTCGGCCGCACCTCTCCGGACGGCCGCGAATCCCTGCTGGCCATCCTCGGCCCGGGCGAGCTCTTCGGCGAAATGGCCTTGTTCGATCCCAGCCCGCGCACCGCGACGGCCACGGCCGTTTCCGAAACGCGTCTGGCAGGCCTGAAGAACGAAAGCCTCAACGCCCTGCTGCGCACCCGCCCCGAGGTGTCCGCACAATTGCTCCAGGCACTCGCCCGCCGCTTGCGCCGCACCAACGATTCCCTGTCCGACCTCGTGTTCTCGGACGTCCCGGGTCGTGTCGCCAAGGCCCTGCTGGACCTCGCGGACCGCTTCGGCCGGCCCGCGACCGACGGCGTCCTGGTGGCCCACGAACTCACGCAGGAGGAACTGGCCCAGCTGGTCGGAGCTTCCCGCGAGACGGTCAACAAGGCCCTCGCCGAGTTCGTCCAGCGCGGCTGGCTCCGCCTGGAAGCCCGCGCAGTGGTCATCCTGGACATGCAGCGCCTCCGCCAGCGCTCCCGTTAATTCCTGCGACACAGAAAATGCCTGGTGACCCCGGAATTCCGGAGTCGCCAGGCATTTTTCGTGTCACCAGCGGATTTGGGTGTCGTCAGCGTTCCCGCTGCGGCTCCCCTGAAACCGTCCGGGCCGCTTCGACTTCGAGCATGAGCGCGCCATCCTCTTGAACGAGCCGCGGCTGGTACATGTGCGGCTTCCGCTTGTAGCTGAGGTACGCAATGCAACCCTGGGCAGCGGCCATCTTCTCAAGGATGATCTCCGAGCCCGGCACCAGCAATTGGCCCAGCGGCAAGCCAACGGTGTTTTCCTGGCCGATTTCATCCCCAAGCGCAGTGGTCTCGCGCTCGGCCATGAGTTTCGAAACGCACACCCAACGCCCCCAGACACCCTTGCTGGCCAGCAGCGATGGCTGCTGGTTCACGGGAAGAGTGGCGGCGAAGTAGCGGGTATTGAAGCGCCTGTGCGCGAAGTCCGGGCTGAGCCAGTTGACCAGCGGCTTGAGCAAGTCCGTCCGCAGCGACAGGCCGCGCTTGGCCAGGACGTCCGTGAACGACTTGTCCTGGGCCGCCACGGCCTCGCGGGCCTTCATCCACTCGGGAGTGGACGTCGCCTCCACTGTGGAGGACAAGTCGGGGCCGGCCAGCAGCACGCCGGTCTCCTCGAACAGTTCGCGGATGGCGCCCACCACGTGGCGGCGGGCAAGTCCGACGTCGGCGGTCCCCAGCGTCTCTGCCCAATGCTGAGGCGAGGGGCCGAGCCAGCCGAGGGCGTCGTCGTCGCTCGGTTCCAGCGAGCCGCCGGGAAACGCGACAACGCCCAAAGGCGAGGAACCGGGACGGTAACCCATCCACGTTTCCAGGCCGGTCGGCGAATCGCGGAGCAGGACAACAGATGATGCAAAACGCGCGGCGCGGGGGGCCCGTTCGCCGAGCTCAAGCCAATTCCGTGCAGCCCCTTCAAGTTCAGGGGGTAACGCAAACAAGCGTCGGGCTAGTTGTGGCAATTGAGTGAACCGGTTCCTTAGCTGAATTCAGCGATCAACTCGACCTCGACGGGAGAGTCGAGCGGAAGGACTGCAACGCCGACGGCGGAACGCGCGTGCTGCCCTTTGTCGCCGAAGACACGCCCGAGGAGCTCGGATGCACCATTGATGACACCGGGCTGGCCGGTGAAGGAGGTATCGGAGGCCACGAAGCCGACGACCTTCACGATGCGCGTGATGCGGTCGAGGTCCCCGATGACACTCTTGACGGCGGCCAAGGCGTTGACGGCGCAGACAGCTGCATACCTCTGCGCGTCTTCCGGAGACACCGTGGGCTCGTCCGAAAGGCCCTCTTCACCGCTGGAGACTTTGCCCGTAGCTTCGAGTTTGCCGTTAATGAAGGGCAGCTGTCCGGAGGTGTAGACGTGGTTGCCGGAGACGATGGCCGGAACATAGGCGGCCACCGGAGCTGCGACGGCCGGAAGGGTCAGTCCCAGTTCTGCAAGGCGCTGCTCGACGGCGGATGCCGGAGCCGTGGAATCCGCGCCAACTGTGGCTTCTGCGGGGGTTGTCATTGTTACTGCTTCTCCCTCTTCAAGTATGCAACAAGTCCGTTTCCGTCGGGTCCGGGAACAACCTGGACGAGCTCCCAGCCGTCCTCTCCCCACTGGTCCAGAATCTGTTTTGTAGCGTGAATGATGAGCGGAATCGTCGCGTACTCCCATTTGGTCATGAAAGAAAGACTAGCCCTTGCCGGTAAAGTGGTGAACATGGTGACTCGTAGGAACCCTCTATTCGACACTGCCACCACTCTTGGAAAGATCCTCGGATTCCTCGGTGTGAGCGCTATTTGTGGTGTCCTGGTGGCGGGCTTGCTCGTTCCCGCGGCCGCCGTTTCGGGCAGTGCGGCGAGTGGGTCCATTCAGTTCTTCGACACGCTGCCGGCGGAGCTTCAGGTGAACCCGCCCAGCCAGGCGACCACCATCCTGGCCGCGGACGGCAGCCAGATCGCCTCGATCTACTCCGAGAACCGCACGCGGGTCTCGCTCGACCAGATGAGCCCTTTCATCAAGGATGCGATCGTCTCGGTTGAGGACAGCCGCTTCTATGAGCACGGCGGCATTGACGCCACCGGCATCATGCGCGCCATCGTGAGCACGGCGCGCGGGCAAAAACAGGGCGCTTCCACCATCACCCAGCAGTACGTGAACAACGTCATTAATGAGTCGCTCGTGTCCCAGAACAAGGGTGCCGACGTCAAGCTCAATGGCGTGAACAAAGGCGTGGGCGACAAACTTCGCGAAATGAAGCTGTCCATCGCTTTGGAGAAGAAGTTCTCCAAGCAGCAGATCCTCGAGGGTTACCTCAACATCGTCTTCTTCAACAAGGACGCCTACGGCATCGAGGCCGCCTCAAGGCTCTTCTTCAGCACCAGCGCCAAGGACCTTACCTTGCCGCAAGCCGCCTTGCTGGCCGGCGTCGTCAACAGCCCGTCCTACTACGACCCGGTGACGAACCCGGACCACGCGAAGCAGCGTCGCGACCTGGTGCTCGGCCTCATGCTGGACCAGGGAAAGATCAAGAAGGCCGACTACGACGCCGCCATCGCGACGCCGGTGACCACCAAGGTGACGCAACCTCGCCAAGGCTGCCCCTACTCCGCCACTGCCGCGTACTTCTGCGACTACGTGCTGCACCTGCTCTACAACAACCCGGCCTACGGCGCGACGATCGACGATCGCGTCAACCGCGTCTCGCGGGGTGGCCTGACCATCCAAACCACACTGGACCCGAAGGCGCAGGCCGTGGCCCAGGCCCAGGTAGATGCTTCCGCCGGCGCTAACCCGGACAAATGGGGCGCTTCCTTGGTGTCGGTCCAGCCGGGCACCGGCAAGATCATCTCGATGGCCCAAAATACCGTCTGGCTGCCGGCCGACGGGAAGTTCCAGGCCGAGCAGAACTTCAACGTAGACAAACTGGATGCCAACGGCAATGACCTCAACGGACTGGGCGGATTCCAGCCCGGTTCAACCATGAAGCCCTTCACTTTTGCCGAATGGTTGAACGAGGGCAAGTCGATGAATACGGTGCTGGATGGCACCGTCCGGCGGTATCCCCAGAATTTCCCGTGGAAGAACACTTGCCCGACTCCGACGGTCGGCTGGTATGACAGCACCAATGGCACCCATGACCTCCAGAACGCCGAGGGTGGATATTACAAGCCCATGACAGTGGTGGATGGTTTGGCCAACTCCATCAACACCATGACATTTGCCACGGCTGCAAGGGTTGACCTGTGTGGCATCCAGAAGATCGTCGATGCTGTTGGCATCCACGGCGGCCTGCCGGACGCCAGCAATCCCAACCCGAAGGTTCCCATGACAACGTTGGGCAACCTGATTGGTTCCACCCAGACCGCGCCACTGACCATGGCCAGCGCCTTCGCCACCTTTGCCAACAATGGCACGTACTGCGAGCCGATCGCCATCACCTCGGTAACCGACCAGACGGGCGCCAAGCTGCCGGCCCAGTCCACGAGCTGCAGGAGCGCGGTCACCCCCGAGGTCGCTCATGGTGTTGCCTACGCCATGCAAGAGGTTCTGAATAAGGGCTCCGGCTCGCTGATCCAGCCTCGAATCTCCACCAAGACCAACTTCCCCATCGCGGGCAAGACCGGAACCAACGACTCCAATGGTTCCACCTGGGTTGCCGGCTACACTTCCGGCCTCGCAACGGCCACGTGGTTCGGCGATCCGTTGGGCAGCCAGAACCGAGCGGGTCAGAACGTCACCATCAATGGCAAGTTCTACCAGGGCATTGACGGTTACATGATCGCTGGTCCGCAGTTCGCCAACTACATGCTCCAGGTCGCTCCCACTTATGGAACCAACCCGTTCCCGGCTCCGCCGTCGAACCTGCTCGACCCGCCCGGGTTCAAGCCTTCGACGCCTAGCACCACCACTCCGGGCAACACTTCTCCGAGCACCCAGCCGAGCAGCAACGGGAACGGCAATGGAAATGGCAACGGAAAGAACAATGGCTAGCGGCTCCAAGCCCGTCATTGAATCGCTGGCAAGCCGCGTCCGAAGCGTCGGACGCGGCTTTGCCGTCGCTGCGGGTGCGGGCGCAACCGCTGGCGTGGCAGGCTTCGCCTATGGCCTCTGGGAAAAGAACCAGTTCGTACTCCGCGAGGAGACCGTGCCCATCCTCCCTGAAGGCTCGGCTCCCGTCCGGGTGCTGCACATAAGCGACATCCATTTCGTGCCAAGCCAACGCAAGAAGGCCGAATGGCTGCGTTCTCTCGCCGCGCTTGAGCCGGACCTTGTGGTGAACACGGGCGACAATCTCAGCCACCCCCACGCCGTCGTTCCGCTGTTGGATGCGTTGCGGCCACTCTTGAAGTTCCCCGGCGTCTTCGTTCCAGGCTCCAACGACTACTACGCCCCTCGGTTCAAGAACCCAGCCACATATTTCCTCGGCCCGTCCCGCGTCAAGGACAATCCGGTCGAGCTCGATTGGCCGCGCCTGCGCTCAGGATTCGGGATGTCGGGCTGGATCGACCTCACCAACAGGCACCAGTCCTTGCCCATCAACGGAATCCGCTTCGATTTCTCCGGAGTGGATGACCCCCATCTCAATCGGGAGCGCTACACCGGCTGGCCACGCGGCACCGTGGGACAGGACTCCCGCCCGCACCTGCGCGTAGCCGTTATCCACGCCCCCTACCAACGGGTCCTGGATCACTTCACGAACGACGCCGCGGACCTCATCCTCGCCGGACACACCCACGGCGGCCAGATCTGCATCCCCGGCTACGGCGCCCTGGTTGCCAATTGCGATCTCCCCACGTGGCGCGCCAAAGGCCTGCATAAGTGGGAGAACAACGGACGCGCGACGCCGGTCAACGTCTCGGGCGGCATCGGCACCTCGCGCTTCGCCCCGGTCCGGATCGCGTGCAAGCCGGAAGCAGTGCTGCTGACGCTGACGCCCCGTCAATAACCAGCGCCACCAGTTCCGAATACCTCGTATCACGCAACGCAATGGTGCTGTGAATCCTGTTACGCGATGGCATAGGGTAGTTGCTATAGGAAACTACCTCCGTGCGTCGTACGAAAACCCAGGAACGCCGGGACAAAGCTGTTGAGAAGCGGGCATGGCCAAACAGACTTCATTCTTTACCTCCGTCAAACGTCTCTATCCGCACGTTAAACCGATCCTCCCCCGGCTTTTCATGGGGTTGGTCAGCGCGTTGCTGGCCAGCATCATGGCGCTTGCCATCCCCCAGGTGCTGCGGGTCCTGATCAACGGCTCCCTCCACCCTGGTGGTCCTACCGACGCTGTCTGGATTTCCGCCGTCGTGGTTCTGGCACTCGGCATCGCCGAAGCCGGGCTTGTGGCGCTGCGGCGCCAGTTCGTCATCAATCCCGCCACCACGGTGGAATCGAGGATGCGGGTTTCCCTCTACGGGCACCTGCAGGACCTCACCGTTTCCTTCCACGACCGTTGGGGGTCAGGGCAACTCCTGTCCCGGGCGATGACGGACTTGAACTTCCTGCGGCGTTGGATGGCGTTCGGCGCGATCATGCTGGTGGTGACCACTTTGACCGTGGTGATCGGCGTCGCGGTGATGTTCGCGATGAGCTGGCAGCTGGCTTTGATCTTCCTGGCCGCCGCGGTGCCCATCATGGTCTATTCCTTCCGCTTCCGCCGCCGCTTCAGCCTGGTGACCCGGCTCAGCCAGGACCAGGCCGGCGACCTCGCCACCACGGTCGAGGAGTCCGTTCACGGCATCCGTGTGCTCAAGGCGTTCGGCCGCAGCCGCGAAGCACTGGAGAACTTCAATGAACAGGCCGAGGAGCTGAGGCAGACCGAGATCGCCAAGGCCAAGCACCAAGCCACCTTCACGCTGGTGGTGACACTGCTGCCCGAGCTGGCGCTCGGCGTCGGGCTGGTGGCGGGCGTCCTGCTCGTCTCCATGGGCCAACTCAGCATCGGTTCCTTGGTTGCCTTCTTCGGCACCGCAGCGGTGGTCGCGGCACCAGTGGAATTCTCGGGGACCCTCCTGGCCATGGCATTGACCGCCAAGACCGCCCTCGATCGCCACTTCGAGGTCATGGACACGCCCAACACCATCACCAGTCCGGCGAACCCCAGTACACCCAAGGAACTGCGCGGGGCCTTGAGCTTCAAGGCCGCCGGTTTCGGTTTCGACGACGGCGCCCGGCTCCTGCACGACGTGACCCTGGACATCAGGCCCGGCGAAACCATGGCGCTCGTGGGCATTACCGGTAGCGGAAAGAGCGCCTTGCTCCAGCTGGTTCCCCGGCTCTATGACGTGAGCGAAGGATCCGTGACCATCGACGGCGTGGATGTCAGAGACTTCAGCGTCGAGCAGCTGAGGACCGTGGTGGCGGTCGCCTTCGAGGACACCACCCTGTTCTCCAGCTCGGTCCGGGACAACGTGCTGCTCGGCGCGCCCGACGCTTCCGAGGAAGCCCTTGAGGAAGCGCTCGACGTCGCGCAGGCGCACTTCGCGTATTCGCTGCCCGACGGCGTCGGGACCCTTATCGGCGAGGAAGGCCTGAGCCTTTCCGGTGGCCAGCGGCAGCGGATCGCGCTCGCCCGGGCCATCGCGGCGAAGCCCAAGGTCCTCGTGCTGGATGATCCCCTGTCGGCCCTGGACGTGAACACGGAGGAACTCGTCGAAGCCAGGCTCCGCGAAGTCCTCCGGGACACCACCACGCTCATCGTCGCGCACAGGCCCTCCACCGTTGCCCTCGCCGACCGCGTGGCGCTGCTCGAAAACGGAAGCATCACCGCCGTCGGGACCCATACGGAACTGTTGGCCAACAACGCCCACTACCGCTACGTGATCGCGAGCCTCGACTCCGGGCCGAAGGACCTTGATCTCGAACTCGACGAACTAGAACACGAGCTGGATTCGGAACAGCACATGGACCAAGCCGGGGAGGGCCGCCGATGAGCACGTTCGGAACCGCCAATGAAGACAACGCCCACCTGAGCCGCAGCGACAGCAAAGCAGTACGACGGCGGTCGGTCGCCTTGCTGGGATCGCTTATCCGCCCGGTGCGGTTGCGGTTCTGGCTGACGCTGGCCATGGTGGTGCTCTCGCAGGCCACCCGGGTGGCCGGGCCGGCGATCATCGCTTTCGGCATCGACCACGCACTGCCCTCGCTGCTCGCCGGAAACAACATGCCCGTGGTCCTGGCCGGCGTCCTGTACCTGACAGCGGCCGTCGCAACGGCGATTTTGACCGCCCTCTACGTCACTTCCACGGCGAAGCTGAGCCAGTCAATGCTCCTCGACCTGCGGCTGAGGGTCTTCCGGCACACCCAACGGCTCAGCCTGGAGTTCCACGAGAAGTACACCTCGGGCCGGATCATCGCGCGCCAGACTTCGGACCTGGAGGCGCTGCGTGAACTCCTTGATTCGGGCGTGAGCTCGCTTGCTTCGGGGATCCTGTTCATGCTTTTCACGGCATTTACGGTGTTTGCCCTCGACTGGCGCAGCGGGCTGCTCATGCTCGCCACGGGCGTGCCTGCGTACTTCCTGGCCCGCTGGTACCAGAAGCACTCGCAGATCGCCTTCCGCGAATCGCGGGTGGTGTCCGCCAGGCTGATTGTGCATTTCGTGGAGACCATGACCGGCATCCGGGCCATCAAGGCTTTCCGCAAGGAGCCGGAGAACGCCCAGCGCTATGCCGAACTCTCCGAGGACTACCGCAAAGTCACGGTCCGCTCCATCAACCTCAACGGCGTCTTCCAACCGGGCCTGGTCCTCATCGGCAACGTGTGCGTCGCGGTGGTCCTGCTGTTCGGCGGCTTCCGGGTACTCTCGGGAGAGCTGGCGGTAGGCGTGCTGCTGGCACTGATCCTTTCAACGAAGCGCTTCTTCCAGCCCGTGGACCAGATGGCCATGTTCTACAACTCCTTCCAGAGCGCCCAGGCCGCGCTCGAGAAGGTGTCCGGCCTGCTCGAAGAAGTTCCTACTGTCCGGCCACCCAAGAACCCCGTGCCATTGCCCCATGCGCGCGGCGAAATCGACTTCCGTGGAGTGGAGTTCGGCTACGGCAACGGCAAGGTAGTGGTCCCCAAGCTGGACCTTCACATTCCCGCCGGACAGACCATAGCCCTCGTTGGACAGACCGGCGCCGGCAAATCGACCTTTGCCAAGCTGATCGCCCGCTTCTACGACGTCACCGAAGGATCCTTGACCCTCGACGGCGTCGACCTCCGGGAGCTTTCGACGGCGGACCTGCGGCGCGCCGTCGTGATGGTCACCCAGGAAGCCTTCCTCTTTAGCGGCTCCGTGGCGGACAACATCGCCCTGGGGCGGCCCGAGGCTACGCGCGAGGAGATCGAAACCGCGGCGAAGGCCGTTGGTGCGCACGACTTCATCTCCGCGTTGCCTGACGGCTACGACACCGACGTCAACAAGCGTGGCGGCCGGGTCTCCGCCGGGCAACGGCAGCTGATCGGCTTTGCCCGGGCCTTCATTGCGGCCCCGGCGGTACTGATCCTGGACGAAGCGACATCTTCGCTTGATATCCCCTCGGAACGACTGGTGCAGGCCGGCCTGGGCAGCCTGTTGTCCGGAGCGGACTCCGAACGGACCGCGATCATCATCGCCCACCGGCTCTCTACTGTTGAGACAGCGGACCGGGTGCTGGTGGTGCACGAGGGACGCATCGTCGAAGACGGCACGCCGGCCGCGCTCATCGGCGGAGGAGGGCGCTTCGCCCGCTTGCACGGGGCCTGGAAGGACTCGCTGGTCTGAGCCAGTGGTTTCGCAGGCGGGCGTCCTTCGATTTCGCATCCGGGGAGGGATCGGCTATTCTTGAACAGTTGCTTTCGCAGCGGATCGGGATGTAGCGCAGCTTGGTAGCGCGCTTCGTTCGGGACGAAGAGGTCGCAGGTTCAAATCCTGTCATCCCGACCAATTGGTAGAAGACCTTCCACTCGGAAGGTCTTCTACTTTATTTAACGAGCTTTTCGGCAGCCAGGGAAAACCCGGAAACATTCCCCTGACCGGTTTTCTCGCTCGCCCCTGAGGTTTAGAGACAAGTGTTGTTAACAACCCGACACAAAGACTCGGGGCATATCACGGTCCACGCGGATCTTCGCGCAAAAGAAATCCCCGGTGTGTCGATTTCAGACTACCGGGGACTTCTTCACTTCATTTGAATTATCCAGCGGCCACCGGGATCCCGGGTGCCGCCCTCGAGCCTCAGCTACACAGGATCGGGCCAGTTACCGATTGCCTGCGACACCCTCATCGGATCAGGCCAGTTACCAATAGCCTGCGAGACCACACCCATCGGATCGGGCCAGTTGCCGATAGCCTGCGACACCCTCATCGGATCAGGCCAGTTACCAATGCTGAGCACCGTGCTGACGGTGTCTGCCACAGGGGCTGCGGAAACGACGGCTGGCGCCGCGGCGGAGAATGCAAGAGCGCCGGCCAAGGCCACTGCTGCAGCAATCTTCTTCAACATAATTTTTCCTCAATGCGAGTCGGATTCGTTACGGAAATTTCGCGGTCCCTGTTGACATTCATTGTAAAATGTTTTCCACAGCGACTGTCAAGCTTTAGGCGTAAAGACAGCGCAAAGACAAGCCTCTAGGAGGAACCTGTGGGGAACGGATTCGGAGAAAAGCTCCGTGCCGAACGGCTCGAACGTGGGCTGACCCAGGCTGAATTGGGCAGGGATCTTTACTCACCCAGCTACATTTCACTTCTTGAAACCGGCCGGCGGGAGCCCACGGCCGAAGTCATTGAAGAACTCGCCCGCCGTCTGGAGCTGGCACCGAAAGCCTTGGAAGCCTGGAGCCAACCCGTATCCGTCAGTGACGCCGAATACGTGCTCGCAGGGCTGTACGCCAGGCAAGCCTGGGACCTCCGGGACTACCCGCTTGCCGCAAGCCACGCATCAACCGCCGCCCAGATCGCGCTCGAGGCAAAGAACACCAGCGCCTGGTGGAACATGACCTACATGCAGGCCGAATGCCTCATGAAGCAGGGCCAGTTGAAGGAGTGCCAGCAGATCATCCAGCATCTCCTGGAGCATCCCATGGCTACCGAATCTGCGGGCCTGGGCGTCCGCGCCCGCCAGATGCTTGCCGCCGTCTGCCACGGACAAGGGCAGCTGTCCACCGCCGTCGAGCACGCCAAGGAAGCCGTGAGGCTTTCCGAGCAGCTGCCCAAAGGCTCAACCCTGATCATCGGGGCGCACCGCGCCCTGATCGGTGCATTGGCCGAGAGTGGCAGGTTGGACGAGGCCTGGACGTATTGCCAGGCCATGAACAACCAGATGGACGATCATTCGATGTCGCAGCTCGCAGGCGAAGTGGCCTGGGTGGTGGGAAACGTAGCTTTCATGCGCCACGACTACGTTGAAGGCATCAAGCATCACGAGCGCGCCGCCAAGCTGCTCTCCCCCGCCAACGACATTGAGCTGTGGGCCCGTTTCAACAAGGCGTCGGCGGCTGTCCGGCTCTCCTCGGGAATCGTGGAGCCGGAGACGCTCTCGGCCATCGAACGCGCTGAACTCGCCCTGTCGATTGTGGGCGGAAACAAGACGGACCAGTTGGAAGTTGCCTTTATCCGCGCCCGCTGGCTCTACCTGACGGGCGACATCCCGGCAGCCATCACCAAGTTGCGCGAAATCCACGCGGACCGCGATGTCCTCGCCCGGCACACCGCAGGCGAAGTCGCGTTCCTCCTCGGCAAGGCCCTCAAGGCAGCTGGTGAAAACACGGACGCACTGGTCCATCTCGAAGAGGCCCAACGCGATTTCACCGCCGCGGGTGCAGCCGACCGCGTCCAGCAGGCCATGGACTCCGTACTCGAGATCCGGCTGGCGGAACGGCGGGCGGCGTCGGGCCATGCCGGCGGCGCGCAGTCTTCCCGCGCAAGCTAGCGAACCCAACTGGCTCGCAGTTGTTGTCGTTTAGACGCGTCTAAACGAGGGTAGCGGTGGGGATCAGACGAAAGTCCGGCCGGTCAGCTTCTCGTAGGCCTCCACATAGCGGGCACGAGTCTTCTCGACGACGTCGGCCGGCAGCGCGGGCGGCGGGGCGTCACTCGAGCGGTCCCAGCCGGATTCCGCGGAAGTCAGCCAGTCACGCACAAACTGCTTGTCGAACGATGGCTGCGCCTTGCCCGGCGCGTACGTTTCAGCGTCCCAGAAACGCGAGGAATCCGGAGTCAGGACCTCATCGCCCAGGGTGATGACACCCGTATTGACGTCGATGCCGAACTCAACCTTCGTGTCGGCCAGGATGATGCCGCGGCCCCGGGCGATCTCTTCCGCACGGGTGTAGATCTTCAACGTGAGTTCGCTCAGGCGTGCGGCGATATCGTCGCCCACCATCGCGACGACGTCGTCGTATGTGATGTTCTCGTCGTGTTCGCCGACTTCAGCCTTGGCGGAAGGCGTGAAGATCGCATGCCCCAAGCGCGAGCCGTCAACCAGGCCCTCGGGCAAGGGGATGTCGCAGACGGTGCCCGATTGGCGGTACTCGGCCAGGCCCGAGCCTGTGAGGTACCCACGGGCGATGCATTCCACGGGGAACATCTCCAGCCGCTTGCAGATCATCGCGCGGCCCTCAACTTCCGCGGGCACACCCTCGGCGGCTGTGGACGCAAGGACGTGGTGCTCCACCCCAAGCTGCTCGAACCACCACAAACTCAGCTGCGTGAGGACCCGGCCTTTGTCCGGGATCTCGCTGCTCAAGACGTGGTCGTAGGCGCTGATGCGGTCGCTGGCCACCACCAGGACGCGGTCCTGGCCCGACTCCGCCCCGCTGAAATCATCCGCATGAACGTAGAGGTCGCGGACTTTGCCCGAATAGAAGTGCTTCCACCCCGGCAGGTCGAGGGTTTCGGTCTGCAGGCCGTTTGCGTTGCTTTCGGGCATGATTCAGGCCTTCACATTCGGGATGGAGCCGGTGGCCGGGGAGACCACGTGGATCTCGCCACGGGCTGCCTTGCCGGCGATATCGGTACGGAACTGTCCGCCGTCGAGCTGGACCAGCTCCACGCCGTCGTAAGCCCGCTCGCGGGCCTCCACGAGGTCCGTTCCCAGCGCGACAACAGCCAGTACGCGGCCGCCGGCGGAGACAACCCGGCCTTCTTCGTCCAGTTTGGTACCGGCGTGGATGACGTGGACGCCTTCCAGCGCGTCCACCTTGTTCAAGCCGCGGATCCGGTCTCCCGTGCGGGGGGTGTCCGGGTAGTTTTCGGCGGCGACGACGACGGCGACGGCCGACTCCTTCGACCAGCGCAGCTCTTCGGCCTGGTCCAGTTCGCCCTTGGCGGCTGCCAACAGGAGTGCGCCGAGCGGGGTCTTGAGCCGGGCCAGGACCGCTTGCGTTTCAGGATCGCCGAAGCGGACGTTGAATTCGATGACGCGCGTCCCGCGGGAAGTCAGTGCCAGGCCGCAGTAAAGGACGCCGACGAACGGAGTACCGCGGCTGGCCATCTCGTCCACGGTGGGCTGCGCAACGCGGTCGATGACTTCCTGGACCAAGCCAACAGGTGCCCAGTCGAGGGGGGTGTAGGCGCCCATGCCGCCGGTGTTGGGCCCTTCGTCATTATCGAAAATCCGCTTGAAGTCCTGTGCCGGGGACAGCGGCACGGTGGTGCGGCCGTCGCAGAGCACAAACAGGGAGACTTCGGGTCCGTCCAGGAACTCCTCGATCACCACGGTTCCGCCAGCGTCGAAACAAGCCTGCGCGTGGGCGAGAGCTTCCTCGCGGTCATTGGTGACCACGACGCCCTTGCCGGCGGCCAGTCCGTCATCCTTGACCACATGCGGAGCGCCGAAAGTGTCCAGTGCGTCAGCAGCCTCTGCGGCGTTTGTTGCCACGCGGGCCATGGCGGTGGGCACGCCGGCCTCGGCCATGACTTCCTTGGCGAACGCTTTGGAGGCTTCGAGCTGCGCCGCGGCCTTGCTGGGGCCGAAGACCGGAATGCCGGTTTCGCGGACGGCGTCGGATACGCCCGCCGCGAGTGGGGCTTCGGGGCCGACCACAACCAGGTCAACCGCAAGCTTTGTCGCAAGCGCTGCGACGGCGCCGGGGTTGTTCCCGTCGATCGCGTACGTGGGGACCAGCTTGGCGATGCCGGCGTTTCCCGGAGCCGCGTGGACCTCGGAAACGTTGGGATCCTTGAGCAAGGAGCGGACAATTGCGTGTTCGCGGCCGCCGGGGCCAATGACGAGTACCTTCACAGTCTTCAAGGGTACTTTGTGCGGGGGCAGGACTCCTAAGCTGTCTCCACCATTGGACATGCGCACCCGGACCGCCGGCACCACGAGGGAGCATGTCCAACCCATCTCGGGGGCCTCCGGCTACGAACAACCTGCATGAAGAAGCTCAGGAACTGGCTCAGGGGACCCACCGCATTGGCTGCACTGGCCGGGGTGGCCGCCGCCGCCGTCGTACTTTCCGTTGCGGAACTGATCGGCGCCTTCTTTACGGCCCGGGCAACTCCTGTGATTGCGCTGGGGTCAACCTTCATCGACTTCACGCCGCCGTGGATGAAGGACTTCGCCGTGACCACGTTCGGCACCAATGACAAAGCCGCGCTGTTTGTGGGAATGGGCCTGACCATCTTCGCGCTGGCTTGCGTGCTAGGTGTCGTGGCCTTCCGCAATTGGGCCTTGGGTGTGTTGGGCGTGCTCGGCATGGGTGCGGTGATTGTGGCTGCCGTAGTGACCAGGGCCAGCGTGACGCCCGCGGATTCCATACCGAGCCTGATCGGCACGGCGGCTGGGCTCGTGGTTCTCCGCCTCTTGGTGGCCCGGCTTTGGCGGCTGAAATCCTTCCCGGACGCCCCCGCCGACACCGCGGCCAAAGGCATCGAACGTCCCGCCACGACGCGCCGGACGTTCTTCGCCGCCACCGGTATCACCGTTGCCGCAGCCGCCATCGCAGCCGGCGGCGGCCGGTTCCTGAGTGCCGCACGCAGCAATGTGGCCAAGGCACGGGATTCCTTGAAACTCCCCGCTCCCGCCCGGGCTGCTGCCCCCGTTCCCGCGGGCGTCCAGTCCCCGACGCCGGGAGTCACCCCTTGGCTCACCCCATCCAAGGACTTCTACAGGATCGACACCGCCTTGAGCGTGCCGGAGATCAATGCCCAGGAGTGGGAGCTGCGGATCCACGGGCTGGTGGAACAAGAGGTGCGGCTGAGCTTTCAAGACCTGCTCGACGCCCAACTGATCGAAACCCACGTGTCGCTCACGTGCGTGTCCAATCCCGTGGGCGGAAACCTGGCCGGCAACGCCAAGTGGTTGGGCATGCCCATCCGTGACGCGCTGAAACAAGCCCGGCCCAAACCCGGAGCGGACATGGTCCTCTCCACCTCGATCGACGGCTTCAGCGCCTCCACTCCGCTGGAGGTGCTTCAGGACGGCAGGGATGCCATCCTGGCCATCGGCATGAACGGCGAACCCCTCCCGCTGGAACACGGCTACCCCGTGCGCATGGTGGTTCCCGGTCTTTACGGTTTCGTCTCGGCGACCAAATGGGTGGTGGACCTGGAAGTGACCCGATTCGCGGACAGCAAGGCCTATTGGACCACCCGGGGCTGGTCCGAGCGGGGTCCCATCAAGACCATGGCCCGGCTGGAAGTTCCCAAGTCCTTCGCCAAGGTGCCGGCTGGCAAGGTTGCCTTGGGTGGCACGGCCTGGGCCCAGACCCGCGGCATCAAGAAGGTGGAGGTCCAGATAGACAACGGCCCTTGGTCCGAAGCCACCCTTGCCGCGGAGGCATCTGTTGTCACGTGGAGGCAGTGGTCCTTCACGTGGGACGCCACTCCGGGACCCCACTACATCAAGGTCCGTGCCACGGATGGAACGGGCGAACTGCAGACCGAAAAGCGGGCGGATCCCGTGCCCGACGGCGCCTCGGGATGGCAGTCCGTTATGGTGACCGTGGAGTAGCCGGGGAAGACCGTTCCTTCACCCTAGACTTGCATCATGCCCTTGAGTTCGCATGAAACCTTTAGCGTTGAGTCCGCCGTCGAACTGGCAGTGATCGAACGCAGCGGCTTCATCGAATCGCGCCATATCGGTTCCGCAGTGGTGCTTTCCGGTGACGGATCCGTGGTGACCCAACTCGGCGACATCAGCACGCCCATCTATGCCCGCTCCGCGCTCAAGCCTTTCCAAGCCCTGGCTTCGATGCAGTCGGGGGTTCCGCTCCGCGGCGCCCAAGTGGCTTTGGCCTGCGCCAGCCACGTGGGCTCGCTGGATCACATGGACGTGGTGGAAGGCATGCTCAAAGCCGCAGGCGTCCGTGAAGAACAACTGCAGTGCCCGTCGGTATGGCCACAGGACGAAGTCGCGCGCAACTGGTTGATCCGTTCCGAGCACGGCAAGTCCAGGTTGGCTTCCAATTGTTCAGGCAAGCACGCGGCTTTCCTCTGGGCCTGCACCGAGAACGGCTGGGACACGCACAGTTACCTGGAGCCCAACCATCCCTTGCAGCACCGCGTGCGGACCGTTATCGAGGAATACAGCGGCGAGAAAATCGCCCATCTCGGCATCGATGGCTGCGGGGCACCAGTGGCCGCGCTTTCCCTGACCGGTCTGGCACGGGCCTACTCGCGCCTGGCCCAAGCCCCGCGGGACCAGAGCTCCAACGCCCGCGCGGCAACCATCGCCACGTCCATGTTGGACTACCCGTGGGCAGTGCAGGGCCGCGGCGAGGCGAACACCATCGTCATGGACGAACTCGAAGTGCTTGCCAAGGGCGGTGCGGAAGGGGTCCTGGTCCTGGCAACCCCCACAGGTGCCTCTGTCGCAGTGAAGATCCTGGACGGGAATCCCCGCGCGGCCACCCTGGTTGGGCTCACGCTTCTCGCGGTTGCCGGCGCCGTCGACATTCCCGGCGTCTCAAGCGTCCTCGAAAAGGTCGTTGAGCCCGTCCTCGGCGGTGGCCACTCTGTGGGCAGGATCCGCCTGGGCCACGCCGTTTCGGCGCTTCTGGACTGATTGGAACTGCGAACAATGGCAATTGCACGACGCCGGATCGGCCTCGAGGAAGGCCGCGCGGCACTGGCCGCATGGCAGGCCGCCGTCGGGCAGGGCACTGCGGGACCGGAAACGGGTCCGGGGACGCCGCCGTCGCGCACAGTGCTGGCCACCGCGGTGCGTTACTCGCTGGAAGAACTCACCGCACGAGCCCCAGGTAACTCCGTGGAAGTCAGGGTGCCGCCGTACGGTGTGACCCAGTGCGTGGAGGGCCCCCGGCACACGCGTGGCACCCCACCGAATGTCATAGAGTGCGACGCCGCCACCTGGCTCGCGATGGTCACCGGCCGCTTGGCGTGGTCCGCCGCCGTCGACGCCGGCCGGGTAGCCGCGTCGGGCCTGCGCGCCGATTTGTCGGAGCTGCTGCCGCTTTTCGCAAGTTCTTAAGTAACCGATCGCCCCACGGCGGGGCCGTGGGGCGATCAACTGGAATGGTGCGTGGTGCCTAGTCCGGACTGACCAAGGGGCTCCGGTGTTGGCCCGGTTTGATCATTTCGAACTGCGGTATCGCGTCGGGGTTCGGGCCGCCCCGGAACTTCGGCGAAGGCTCGCGTCCTTCGCTGAGGCGCTCGATTTCCTGTTCTTCGAAGACGTCTTCGGCTCCGAGCATGATGGCGGAATCCTCGTTGGTGATTTCACCGTTGAAGGCGCGGACCATGACCGAACGGTCGAACTGGCCCTCCCATTTCGCTACGACAAACGTAGCCACACAGTTGCCAAGCAGGTTGACGACGACGCGCATGGAGTCCATGAGCCGATCGGCACCCAGGAGCAGCGCGACGCCGGCGACCGGGAAGATGCCCAGTGCGGCGGCTGTGGCCGAGAGTGCCAGGAAGGACGAACCGGGTACGCCGGCCATGCCCTTGGACGTCAGGAGCAGGACACCCAGGGCCGCCAACTGCTGGCCGAGGTCAAGGTGGTGGCCGAAGGCCTGGGCCAGGAACAACAGCGAGATCGAAAGGTAGATCGCGGCGCCGTCGAGGTTGAAGGAGTAGCCCGTGGGAACAACCAGGCCGGTGGTGGCCCGGGAGCAACCGGCGTTGGTCAGCTTGGTCATGATCCGGGGCATGACCGCCTCGGTGGATGCCGTGCCGAGTGCGAGGAGGAATTCCTCACGGGTGTACTTCAGGAACTGCCACAGGGGCACCCGGGCGAAGCTCCAGGCGACGAGGAACAGCAGGCCGATGAAGACGATGGCCGCCCCGTAACAGGAGGCGATGAGGAGCGCATAGGTCCCGAGGGTATCGAGTCCGTACTGGCCGATGATGAACGCCATGGCGCCGAAGGCACCGATGGGCGCCACTTTCATGATCCAGGACATGATCTTGAAGATCAGTTCCAGGACGGTTTCCATGAGGCTGATGACCGGGAGGCACCGCTCGCGTCCGATGACGACGATTGCCGCGCCGAAGAAGACCGAGAAGAACAGGACCTGGAGCAGGCTGTTGCTGGCGAACGCGCCGATCACAGAGGTGGGAATGATGTCCAGGAGGAAGGAAGCCGCATCCTTGGGCGGCGCAGTCCCGGTCTTCGCGTTCAGCGCGTCCTGGGAGAGGGTGCTCGGATCGATGTGCAGTCCGGCGCCGGGCTGCACGAGGTTTCCCACGATCAGCCCGAAGACCAGTGCGAAAAGCGTGGCGCCGGTGAAGTATAGGAGGGCCTTGACCCCGACCCTTCCGACCGCCTTGACGTCGCCCACCGCCGAGATACCCGTGACGATCACGAGGAAGATCAGCGGAGCGATGATCATTTTGATGAGTTGGATGAAACCATCGCCCAGTGGCCGAAGGGCGGACCCGATGTTCGGCCAAAAATGGCCGATGAGTACACCTGCGACGACGGCGATCAGAATTTGGAAGAAGAGCGACTTGTACAGTGGCTTCTTCTTCCGCGGGGCCGAACTCGCCTTCAGCGCCGCAGAGTCTGGGAACTTCATTGATCTGAACCAATCAGTTTGGGAACAGCCCCGATTTTCGGGGATGAATTCAATGTAATCCCGATCACACCATTCCACAAGGAGGAATTCAAATTTCACAATGCGGAATAGGCGAATTCAGTGCTGCGCTTCCTCGCCCGCCTTGTCCGTGAAGATCCTGAACCCACGAAGTGGGTCGAAGCCGTGGACTTCCCGCGTATCGAGAGCCTCCATGAACTCCAGCGCCTGGCTGGTGATGACCTGGCCCGGGACCAGGATGGGGAAGCCCGGAGGGTAAGGGGTGACGAATCCGGCCGAAACAACTTCCTCGCCTTCCGCGATCCTGGCCTTGAGGTCTCCCGCGGACAGGTAGGTGGTTGATCCATCCTTGTAGCTCTCGAAATAGGCGGCACGGATGTCCCCATCAGGACTGAGCGGATCGCGCCGGTAGCGGTCCGCGAAGCTGCTGAAATCGGGCAACGGCGGAGTGGTTCCCGTGAGCCCCGCGGCGAGACCTTCGTCTGCCGTTTTCCGCGCCGGCCGTTCCTCTTCGAAGGACTCTGCCAGCTTGACGAGGACTTCGATCAGGTAGGCGACGGCGCTGCGGGAGGTGCCGATGTTGGTCATGAACAGCACGGTGTTACGTGACGTCTTGTTGACTTGGATGCCGTGCTTGTCGGCGAGGTACCGGTGCCGGAAAGTATCGCCGTCGATCCCTGTCCGGCTGATGTCCAGCGTGAGGCGGCTGGGGTCGACGACGAACTCGTCGTGCAGCCAGGCGTCCGCCAGTGCCGCCAGCCCATCCCGGAGCGGCATGGCACTGCCGGTTTCCCGATAGGGCGCCGCAATGAGGTCCCTCGACGTGAGGACCCGGAAGTATTTCTTCAGCAGGGGGTGACGGGCCACTGCCTGGGCAACGATGGTTGCCAGGTCCGCCTGTTTCTGCACCAGGCCGAAACCCTCAAGCTCCACCTGGCGGCGGCCGATGTCGAGCGAAGCAAGGATCTGGTAATTGGGCGACGTGGAGGTGTGGGTCATATATGCTTCGCGAAATGACTCTTGGTTATGCTCGCTGAAGTCTTGGTCGAAGACATGGATCATGGATCCCTGACGTAGCGAGGTGAGGGTCTTGTGGGTGGACTGCGTGGCGTAGACGCGCAGCCGCGCTTTCGCTGGATCCGGAATAAGCCGGGTCTTCAGCCAGAGTTCATCGTCGGCGGGCGCACCCGTCACTGGATCGTGGAGAGATGCCGCTTGTTCGGCGTGCCTGGCGGCATAGCCGGGATCACTGAATGAGGCCTCAAGCTTCCTCGCCGCGGCCATGGCCGTCCTGCGCCGAAAGACGGGGTGGGACCGGGCGAAGGCGAACCAGGCCTCGTCCCAAAGGAAGACGAGGTCCGGTTTGATGGCCAGGCATTCTTCCATGACGCGTTCTACGTCATAGACGATGCCGTCGAAGGTGCAGTTGGTCAAAGTGATCAACTTGACTTCATCCAAGCGCCCGGCACGTCGGTAGGCCAGCAACCGGGCCTTGATCGTGGCCAAGGGCACGGCACCGTAGAAGGCGAACTTGTCCAGCGGGTAGGCGTCCAAGTAGGAAACCCGGGCTCCCGCGAGGACGAAAGCGTAGTGATGGGATTTGTGGCAGTTGCGGTCGACGAGGACCACATCCCCTGGAGCAAGGATGGACTGATGGACGATCTTGTTGGCGGTGGATGTTCCATTGGTGACGAAGAAGGTTTTCTGGGAACCGAAAGCCCGCGCCGCCAAGTCTTGGGCCTCCTTGATCGATCCGTGCGGATCCAACAGCGAATCGAGGCCTCCCGACGTCGCGGACGTCTCGGCCAAGAGGAGGTTCATGCCGTAGAAATCGGCCATGTCGCGGATCCAGGGCGAATTGCCCACCGAGCCACCGCGGGAGATCGGCAAGGCGTGGAAGACGCTGGCCGGGCGCCGGCTGTATTCCTGCAGTGCGGTGAAAAACGGAGTCCGGTACCGCTCGGCAACACCCGACAACAGCGACAGATGCAGGTCGAGATTGTCCTGCCTGCGGAAAATCCTCCGGAACCGCTTCGTCAGTGAGCCCGCGAGGCTCTCCATGGCCACACCGGCTACCAGGTACACGTCCAGTTCGGGGCGCAACTCGGAGATCTGCTCGGCAAGGCTGAGGAACCTGCCCAGCGGTGGCATGCCCGCAAGGTCAGTGCCCACGAGGCCGGCAAGGTATTTCCTCAGGTCGCGGCCAAGCGGCTGGCTGCTGGCGATGCTGAATCCCGGGCGGAGAATGCACGCTTGGATGGCTGGGTTCAGGACCAAGGCAACCAGCGCATCCTCGTAGCTGGGAACCACGATGAGTTCATAGGTGAAGGCATCGGACGGCCTCCGCTGGGCCAGCAATTCCGCTTTCAGCGCTTCGGCTTCTTGTTCAGTCATGTCGTCGACAAACAGGACATCGAACCGGGGACGCTCCCCCGCCGGCCGCCGCTCCCGGCCGTCTTCCGGGACACCCGAAATAGAGCGCTCCGCCCCGGACTGCCCTGGTTCTTGGCCGACCCGGTCCGGGCTGACCGGTCCCGGGCTGGCTGGACGCGGACCTACTGGTCCCGGACCGGCGGAAGGCATCAGGTGCGCCATTCCGCGGATCATGCCCAATCCGGCGTCGTAATCGCCCGAATCCATGCAGTTTAGTAACGGCGCCAACGCGGCGAGCCCCGGCGCCGCCCAATACAGTTCCATGGCCTGAAGAAGGCGCAGCGCCTGGACGGCTTGATCCTGCAGTCCGGAGAGCGACTGCATTCCCTGTCCTCCCTTTGCCAGCTGCTTGAACGCGTACCCGAGAAACTCCCACGCGTCAGCGCGCGAACGCCACGCGCTGCTGGGCGTCTGGATGTCCTGCCTTGGAGGTTGGCTGTTCACGTGGCTTCGCTTGCTCGGAGTGGTTTCCGTCGTCAGGGTGGCGCTGTTGTTTCGGGGCGTGATGCCGGGCAAAGTGGTTCCGCTTTCCATCAATTCGTTGTGCATCAGGAGCGTTGGCCGCCCTGGGAGAAGGAACCGGCGACGACGGGAAGGTCGCCAGTGTGGCCGCGCCGGGCCTCGGCTGCCTCCAGGATGCGTTTGCGGCAAGCGAACCAGCCAGCAATGAGGAGGGGTATCAGGAGCAGAAGGGAAGCGAGGACCCAGCGCCCCGTCTCCGAGAAGCCCATCGTGACAAGAACGAAGGCGAGGAAGGCGAGCGTGAGGTATGAAGTGAAGGGGGCTCCGAAGAGCCGGAATGACGGACGAACGGCCTTGCCGAGCCTGACCCAGGCCTGAAGCTTGATGTGGCACAGGATGATGGTTGCCCAGCCGCCGATGATCCCGATCGCAGAGACCTCGAGAACGATCTCGAACACTTGGGACGGCACGAGGGCATTCAGGCCGACGCCAAGCAGAGTGATCACGGCTGTCAGCAGGATGCCGCCATAAGGCACCCCCGATTTGCTCATCCTGGCGGTGAACTGTGGCGCGGAGCCATTGACCGCCATCGACCTCAAGATCCGGCCCGTGGAATAGAGGCCGGCGTTGAGGCTCGACAAGGCGGCTGTCAGGACAACGAAGTTCATCACCGATGCCGAAACGGCCGCGGCATGGGGATCTCCGAGATGGGAAAAGAAGGTGACGAAGGGCGATTCGCCGGATTTGTACGCCGTGAACGGCAAGAGCAGCGAGAGCAGCACCACGGAACCGACATAGAAGAGCGCAATCCGGAAGACGACCGTGTTGACGGCCTTCGGCATCACCCTTTCCGGATTGGCAGTTTCGCCTGCAGCCGTACCAACAAGTTCAATCGCGGCATACGCGAACACGACGCCGCTGATCGCCAGCAAGGGCGCTACGGCACCGGTCGGGAAAGCTCCGCCGTGGTCCAGGATCACGCCCAGCCCTGGAACGCCGATGTCGGTCTTCCCACCAAAGACGATGAAGCAGACCCCGACGACGAGGAAGGCTACCAGCGCGGTCACCTTGATCAGGGCGAACCAGAATTCCATCTCGCCGAAGATCTTCACGGAGACGAGGTTCAGGGCCAGCACAATGACAAGGGCGCAAAGGGCGATAAGCCATTGCGGGATTGTTTGCAGCGGCTCCCAGAATTGTCCCCAGAACTTGACGTAAAGCGCCACGGCCGTGACATCGACAATCGACGTCATGGCCCAGTTGAGGAAGTAGAGCCAGCCGGCCGCATAGGCCATCTTCTCGCCATAGAACTCCCTGGCATAGGACACGAACGAACCCGAGGATGGCCTGTGGAGAACCAGTTCGCCGAGGGCGCGCAGAATCAGGAACGCAAAGAACCCGCAAAGGGCGTAGACGAAGATCAAGGCTGGGCCGGAACCGTTCAATCGGCCACCTGCCCCCATGAAAAGGCCCGTTCCGATCGCTCCACCGATGGCTATCATTTGGATCTGCCGCGGCTTGAGCGTCTTGTGGTACCCGGCCTCCTCGCTCGAAAAGTCCTGCGCCGAGGTTGAACGGTCGCCAAGAAGCTCCCGGTTGTTTTCCAGCGAATCAGCGGGATCAAGCCCGGCAATCCGAGCCCCGGCGATCGGGCTTGGCGCAGGCGAGTTCAGTGTGCGTTTCATTCCAGGGGTCTCCTTTGACTCCGGTTCCGCGGGTGCGGCTGCATGCTCCAGAACTTGTCCCCCGGCTTGAGTGTTGGATCACAGCTGCACTGCTGGATCGTCAGCGGGGGGACGGAAAACAACTCTAGGTTCCAGCGGAAGGGAAGGAACTGTCTGGCCAGCTAAATTCGCCGGATCCCCGTTGTGCGCGAATAACAACTCCGTTCCGCCTGAGTGCGAGTAATGTTCATGGCTGTGAGCGCGGCTAAGCCGCTTAGAGGAAGTGAATACGGGTGGCACCCCTTGAATCTGCCGAGCATGTCATTGGCGCCATGCTCAGCGACATACTTGAAGACATCGGCGTCGACAACGGGCAGCTGCTGGTTCCTCCCGGAATGGACAATGGCACGGTTCGTGAAACCGTGATCGTGGACGCCGAGGACGAGACGGCCGTCCAACGCGGGAGCTTGGTCTTGCTGATCGGAGTCCGGGGTCGCGCGGCATTGCCGAGCATCCGGAAGCTGATTCCGGACTACCCCGCCGCCGTCGCGGTCAAAGGGAGCGAGGAGGAACTGGACGCCGTCCGGGAAATGCTGCTTCCCACCGGAATCGGCCTGATTGCCGTGTCTCCCGCAATGAGCTGGGGCACGCTGGAGAGTATCGCCAAGGACCGCATCCAGGAGCCGGCACTTTCCACGGACGCGTCCACGATCATCCACCGGGATCTTTTTGCGATCGCCCAGACCACCGCCACCCTGACCAACGGCCACGTCGTCATTGAGGATCCCGCAAACCGCGTCCTGGCGTATTCACCGGCCTCCAACGACGTCGATGAACTACGCAGGCTCTCCATCCTGGCCCGACGTGGACCCGAACGCTACCAAAAACTGTTGAAAGAGTCCGGGGTCTATAAGCACCTGCAAGCGGCCGAAGCTCCCATCCACATGGAAGCCAACCCGACGGAAGGCCTACGGGAACGGGTGGCCATCGGGATCCACGCGGGCAACCGGATCCTGGGGTACATCTGGCTTCAAGAAGGGAAGGAACCCCTCGCTCCCAACACGGACAAGCTCATGGTCGGAGCTGCACGGCACGCGGCGATAGAACTGGTCCGGCACCGCAACGAACAGTCCCAGGCACTGCGGCGCGACAGGATCTCCAGCCTGCTCAGCGGCACTCCGCAGATCCACTCCCAGGCACAGTCCGCGGGCATCGATCCATCCAAGCCGGCGGCCCTCGTCCTGATTTCCGCCAAAGGCGACGACGAGTCCGCGGCGGGCCTACAACTGCGGCGCGGCGAGTTGGCGAATGTGGCTTCGATCCATGCGGCGGCCTACCGACCAGGTGCTGTGGTGGGAGCCATCGGCCTGGAAATAGCCATGATTCTTCCCGATCTTGACCCAGTGAAGTCCCCGCCGGCCATCAACCGCCTCATCAACCTCATTGTCCGGGACGCAAGGGTCCACCTGCACTGCCAGGTGCAGGCCGCCGTCGGACCCGTCGTCGAACGCCTCGACGCATTGCATGGCACCCTGGAGCATGTCCGCAGTGTACTGAAGGTCCTGAAAAGCACACCCTCAATCCATGTGGCGTCCTACGCCGACGTGGAAACAACTGTTTTGACGAAGGAACTGCTGGAGCTTCTGGCGTCAAGGACCGACCTTCGGCACCAGGGCATCACCCTGTTGTGCAAGCGATACCCCGAGTTCGCCACAACGCTGTTGACCTACCTTGAATTCTTCGGCGATGTGAACCGGTGCGCAGAGGAACTGGCCGTCCACCGGAATACGGTGCATTACCGCCTGAGGCGTGCGTGCGAAGTGGCGGGCATCGACCTCCAGTCCGCAGAGCAACGGCTGCTCGCACATCTTCAGCTCAGGCTGTGGACCCACTCCGAAGGACGGAACTGAGTAGCATGGACCTCCAGAATCTCCTTGACGACATTGTCGGCACGGTCCGGCCCTTGCTCGGCCAAGGAGCACCTGCCGACTACATCCCGAGCCTGGCCGCGGTGGATGCCAAGCAATTCGGCATTTCCATGGCAACCGCCAACGGCGACGTGTTCTCCTCCGGAGACGCCGACGTGCCCTTCTCCATCCAAAGCATTTCGAAGGTCTACGCCCTCGCCCTCGTGCTCGCTGGCGATGGCGACCGGATCTGGAAGCGCGTGTTCAGGGAGCCTTCAGGCAATCCATTCAATTCCTTGGTGCAGCTGGAACATGAGGACGGAATTCCGCGGAATCCGTTCATCAACGCCGGCGCCCTTGTTGTCACGGACAGGCTGCTCAGCATCGCGGGCAGCTCGCCATCTCCCGTCCGGGAATTGCTCCGCCAAGAAAGCGGTAACGACTCCGTCGATACGGACCCCGAAGTGGCAGCGTCGGAGGCAGCCAACAGCCACCGCAATGCCTCGCTGGCACACTTCCTGGCCAGCTACGGGAACCTGGAAAACCCCGTGGAATCGGTCCTCGAGGCTTACATCAGCCAGTGCGCCCTGGAAATGAGCTGCACCGACTTGGCCCTGGCGAGCAGGTTCCTGGCCAACAACGGGCTGCTCGGGAACGGCACACCGCTGCTGTCCCCGTCCCAGACCAAGAGAATCAACGCCGTGATGCTCACGTGCGGCACCTACGACGCCGCCGGCGAATTCGCCTACCGCGTAGGACTCCCTGGAAAGAGCGGAGTGGGTGGCGGCATTGTGGCAGTAGTACCCAACAAATGCACCATCTGCGTCTGGAGCCCCGGCCTGGGACGATCCGGGAATTCACTCGCGGGCGTTGCCGCCCTCGACGAGTTCACCACCCGCACGGGCTGGTCGATTTTCTAGCCGCGGCCCACGAACGGCATCCCCGCGGCGGTCACCACCACGGATCCAACGTTGGCCGACGCTGGCATGTTCGCCATCATCAGCACGGCGCGGGCGGCGTCCTCCACGGGAAACATGGGCTCCACACGCCTGCTTCCATCGGCCTGGAGCGCCCCCGAGCCCACGCCGATGGTGTCCATGATTTCGGTGCGGGTGTTGCCGATATCGATCTGCCCGCAGGTAATTCCGAACGGACGCCCGTCCAGCTCGATGCTCTTGGTCAGACCACTCATGGCGTGCTTGCTCACCGTGTACGCGACGGACAATGGCCGCGGCGAATGGGCGGAGATGGAGCCGTTGTTGATGATGCGTCCGCCCTGTGGCTCCTGCGCCTTCATGGTCCGCACAGCCTCTGCAGCGCACAGCATGGATCCTGTGACATTGACGGACAGCGTGGCATTCCAATCGGCCACGCTGATCTCGTCCACACCGCCGGAAGGACCGAAGATGCCAGCATTGTTGAATAGGACATCAACCCTCCCCCAGAGCTGGCGGGCTGCAGCGAAAAGGCGCGCGACGTCGTCGGGCACTGTCACATCGCACGGCACCGCAAGCGCCTCGGGGTGGCCGTCGGCAGTCTCGAGAAGCTGCGCTTCCCGCCGTCCGGCGAGGGCAACGCGGTAGCCGTCGGCCAACAGAAGGCGGGCAACCGCCCGCCCGATTCCGGAGCCGGCTCCGGTGACGACGGCCACCCGGGGCCGGGTGGGGATGGTTTCGCTCACGCGGTTCTCCTGTTTGTCGGGCTAGTGCGCGGCGGGAGCATCCGCCGTCGTCGTGTCCGTTGTGATCAGGGGCCAGCCTATGACGGTCTTGGGGCGCGGTGTGGCGTAGGTCCGGACCTTGGACGTGGACAGTCCCAGGCGGACGAGCGATTCGGCGATGGTCACGGCTGCGGCCACGCCGTCCACCACCGGAACGCCGCAGCGTTGGCGGATCTGTTCGTCGAGTCCTGCCATGCCGCCGCAGCCGAGGACGATGACCTCGGCCTTGTCGTCACGCACGGCTCGTTCGGCCTGTTCCACGATGGCCTCGACTGCGCGTTCCGGGTACTCCTCGAGTTCCAGCACTGCCATGCCGCTCGCGCGGACGGATGCACAGCGGTCGTCGAGGCCGGCAAGCTTGAGGCGGTCCTCGATGAGCGGGACCGCGCGGTCCAACGTGGTGACCACGGAGTATTTGTGCCCGAGGAACATCGCGGTGCTGGCCGCGGCCTCGGTGATGTCGACCACCGGAACGTCGAGGAGCTCCTGGAGTCCTTCGCGTCCGTGCTCGCCGTAGCCGGCCTGGATGACGGCGTCGAACGGTTCGGGGTAGTTGACCACGCGGTCCATCACGGCGATCGCCGCGAGGTAGCTTTCAAAGTTCCCCTCGCACGAATCGGCGCCGAACCGCGGGGTGATGCCGATGATCTCGGTGCCGGGAGCCGCGACGCTTCGCGCCTGGGCTGCGATGGAGTCGGTCATGGATTGGGTGGTGTTGACGTTTGCGACGAGGATGCGCATGTGTTCCTCCTGGATAGCCCAATTAATCCCCACCGCCACCCTCGCCTCGCAAGCTCGGCCAGGGAACCCTGACGGTGTGGGCCCACGCAGTTGTTGTCGTTTTGACGGGCGAAAACGACAACAACTGCGAGTGAGTTGAATATTAGTGGTTGCTGACGACGGCGATCGGCTCGCCGGAGACGTCGGTGTGCTGCTGCTTCTTGTCCGCGAACAAGTAGTAGCACAACGCCCCGATGCCTGCGCCGAAGAACCAGGCGAACGGTGCCGCGGCCTCCAGTGCGGGAACGAACGCGATAAGGATAGCGACGACGGCGGCCGGAACCATGGCGGCGATCGCCCTGGGGTTGACGCCTCGCTTGTAGAAGTAGGTGCCCGAAGGGTGGTCCGTGTAGAGATCGAGGACGTTGACCTTGCCGCGGCGCAGAAGCCAGTAGTCGGCCATGACGACGCCGAACAGCGGGCCGAGCAGCGCGCCGAGTCCGCCCAGGAAGTACACGATCACGAGGGGGTTGTTGTAGAGGTTCCACGGCAGGATGATCAGGCCGATGGTACCGCTGACCCAGGCTGCCTTGCGGAAGTTCAGGTGCTTGGGGAAGAGGTTGGTCAGGGCGTAAACGGGTGCCACGAAGTTCGCCATCAAGTTGACCGCGATGGTCAGGATCAGCAAAGCGAGGCAAGCCAGGACCAGGAAGAGCGTGTTGGGGATGCTCTGCACGATGTCCGAGGGGCTTTCAATGATCTTGCCGTTGATCTTGTACTGGCCGCCGGCCATGATCACCACGATTGCGCCGAAGAGGAGCATGTTGATGGGGATGCCCCAGAAGTTGCCACGGACAATCGACTTCTTGGACACCGAGGAGCGGGTGAAGTCACAGAAGTTCAGGACGAACGTGCCGTAGATGGAGACCCAGAGGGCGCCGCCGGCAAAGATCGTGCGCCACATCTCGCCGCCTTCGAGGCCCTTGATGCCGGACCACTGGATGGCACCCCCGGCCTCAACGAAGACCCAGATGGCAATGGCCAGCATGGTGGCGAGAATGATGGGGCCTGCGAAGGCCTCGTACTTTCGGATCATTTCCATGCCGAAGCTGACAATGACCAACTGGACAATCCAGAGCGATACGAAAGCGATCCAACCAAGGGTGGACAGGCCGAGGATCGAGTTGGCGTCCATGTCCTTGAGCCCGGGGAACATGGCGACAAGCATGACGCGGAGCACCACGGAGGCAAGGTACGTCTGGATTCCGAACCAGGCGATGGCCACGGCCCCGCGGACAAGGCTGGCCAGCTGGGCGCCCCGGATACCGAAGCTGATCCGGCTCATGACCGGGAAGGGAACACCGGTCTTCTGGCCCATGAAACCGGAGAAGGTCAAGAGGGTGAACAGCAAGACGGCGCCGATGCCCAGGGCCACGAGGATTTGCCACCCGCCCAGGCCAAGGGAAAAGAGGCCGATCGCAAAAGCGTAGTTGCCAAGGCTGTGGACGTCGTTGGCCCAGAGGGTGAAGATGCTGTAGCTGGTCCAGCGCCTACCCTCCTTCTTGGTAGGGGCGAGGTCGAGGTTATAGAGGGTGGGGCTGATGTCTCGGCCCGCTGCGACGGACGCTACATCGCACAGGGTTTCATTTCCTACTGACGGATGGACCGAACTGCCTGGCAGGATGGTCTGCTCCGGAGCCGTTGTGACGCCGACTGGGGGAGTCGATTGCATCGTGGATCTCCACTTCTTTGTGGTGCTGCAACTAGGCTTCCGAGACGCTGTGAGAGGAGTTGAAGCTTTTCGCATCGTGGAATCTAGTTATTGAATAGTGAAATAACTGTATGAGCTAGGTCACCTTTGGTCAAGGGCCAAGCTCCCGACGGCGGTCACAAACGGCAGCGTGGGCGCCGCGGGACCCCCTGGGCGCTAGTCTCCGCGGGACGAGATTGACGCTTGACGAACGCATGGCTAATCTCGAATTACAGAATTTTATTCTCACAATACGAAATTTCTATGCACGGTTCAGCGCGCACCACAGTGCAAGCGCCCAGACATTCAATGAAGAGAGGTTGGACGTGGCTGCAGGAGAAGAGACCTCACACATCCTTAGCGGGTTGACTTCCCAGCTGCCTGATCGTGATCCGGAAGAGACTGCCGAGTGGGTTGAGTCTTTGGATGCGTTGATCAGGGAGCAGGGCACGGAGCGGGCG